>NZ_JBBOYW010000001.1:2338055-2670277 GCF_038008325.1 Lysinibacillus sp. FSL K6-0232
CTGCTCTGCCGCTGCCATCGCATTTTTAGATGCCTCCTCCGCAAAGGGATGTGAGGCATCTACTACTAATTGATAGTTCTGCTCTGTAATAATCGCTGCCATTTCGTCAGCCGTGAGCCGACCGATTAAATGCGGCAAGCCAGCATCAGCAAGGCTAGTGGCTGCTGATTCGGTAACGACCGTAGCTGTGACAGGATACCCTGCCTGCTGCAATTCAAGGGCTAGGTTTCTTGCATCACTCGTCCCTGCTAACATGAAAATCATTTGACAGGCTCCTCTGCATGATGATGGTCATGGTCGTGATGGTGATCGTGTCCATGCTCGTGGTCATGATGATGGTGATGATGTGCATGTCCATGTACTGCCGCATAGGCACGGTAATTCTCTAAATCTTGCATGCCTGTTGATGTCCCATTAACAGCCTGCTCAATACGCTCTAATAACACATTTTGCAGACGTTCATGGTAGCCAAAATAATCGGCAATTTGAATCTCACACTCAGGATATTGCACATTAAAGCTTTCACACATTCCCTTCATACGCTCCATTAAAATGCCTGTGAATAAGAAGTATGGCAGCATCGTAATCTTTTTAGCACCTAGTTTGACACAACGCTCCATGCCTTCCTCAACACGCGGGTCTGTTACTCCCATAAAAGCGCTTTCCACATATTTGACAGGAAGCTTTTCCCATAGTAGTCGTGTGATTTTATAAAAATCACCATTTGCCTCTGGATCACTACCGCCTCGTGCAATTAATAAAATGGCTGTATCCTGCTGCTCCTCTTCCGTACTAAAACCAATGTCTGCTAGGCGATCTTGTAAAATCGCAAATATTTCTTCATGAATACCAATTGTTTGACCATATGTGAACGTAACGTTTGGATAATG
This sequence comes from Lysinibacillus sp. FSL K6-0232, assembly GCF_038008325.1. NCBI lineage: Bacteria > Bacillati > Bacillota > Bacilli > Caryophanales > Bacillaceae > Lysinibacillus > Lysinibacillus sp. FSL K6-0232. The sequence continues at coordinate 2,338,946 of NZ_JBBOYW010000001.1, forward strand.
TTCGCGTGCATGCTCAATTTCTGCTGGGATATGGAGCTTAGAATGACCTGCATGGAGTAAAATAATCGGAATGACATGAACCTCTGTTGCCCCTTTTTTCACACAGTTTGTAATTCCTTCTTCAATATTCGGTGAGGCAAATTCAAGAAAGCACGTTTCCACTAAAAATTGTGGATCAATACGCGGTGTCATTTGCTCGATAAATGTACGTACCTCATCATTTCCTGCTGCTAAACGGCTACCATGGCCGACAAATAAAATTGCTTTCATCTCTATTACTCCTCACTAGTCGCCGCATGGAGCTGGCTCTACTTTTATTTTGGAAGACATATCCTGATACGTAAAATGTAGTATCTTTTTCACACGTTTAAAATATTTAAACAAGCGCTCATTTGGATGAGCATTTGCTTTATATTCTTCAATAATCTCTGTAATAAGCGGTATCAGTTGTTCTGGCTCCAAGCCTTCTACAACAGGCTGTGCCGCATGTGCTGTACGACCCACTGGCTTTGCCCCAATAAAAACATCAAACTTACTTTTGCGGTATACAATGCCAATATCGTCAAACACAGCACGATAGCAAGCCATACCACAGCCATTAAAGCCAATATTTAATGTTTTCGGCAAGGACATGCCACCTAGCTTTTCCTGAATTTCTTCTGCATATGGAATTGAATCTGCCTTTTCACCATAGCAAAAATCACAAGCCTTCAATGTCACAACATCACCAATAGGCGCTAGTAAAAAGCCTACTGCCTGTAGCTTTTCGGTAATGCGATCAGGCTCAGTTGTTGGAATTTTTAAATGGATTTGATGCTCTGGTGTATATTCCATCGTGCCATTTTCACCAACGACCTCTGCCAATGTTGTCATTTGCTGTGGTGTAAAAAATTTATTAGCCACACCCGGGCTTACAGCTAATTCAAAAATGGATTCAATGTTTTGCTGGACAAGCTTTGGCGTTGCCTGTATTGCACTTGTTCCTTTCACCATTGCAAGTGCCGCTGTAGCCATTTCCAATGCTGTTTTTTTCGGTTTTGGCGCAGCGGCTACACTGGGTTTAATAAAGCGTCCTGCATTAGGGTCAGCAGCAAAATCATTTCGTGCAGCTCCTGTTTCTTGGTTCATTGCCCAAGGTTCATTTTCTTCACGCAAACGTTGATGTGGACGCAATGGCTGCTTCTCTGCACCAAGTGTATATTTGCGCTGATAGCCACGCGGTGTAATCATTTTATTATCATAGAAAAATGTCGAAGAATTCCCGATAATGACAGTTGTTAGCATACCAATATCATGCTCTAGCATTTCTGCTAATGTTGTCATCGTAATTTCTTGACGCTCACGATAGGCACTTTTCACAAGCCCAACAGGTGTATCAGGTGAACGGTATTCTAACAGAATGCGCTGTGCCTCCACAATTTGTCTTGTACGACGTCCACTTTTTGGATTGTAGAGTGCAATGACAAAGTCTGCCATCGCTGCCGCCTCTACACGCTTTGCAATTAAATTCCAAGGTGTTAAATGGTCGCTTAAGCTGATTGTGCAAGCATCATGCATAATGGGTGCTCCTAGTAAACTAGCACATGAATTAATCGCTGAAATCCCTGGAACAATTTCGACTTCAATGCCTGTTGCCTCTGTCCAGCCCAGCTCAATTAACACTTCATACACCAAACCAGCCATCCCGTAAACGCCGGCATCTCCACTGGAAATCACCGAAACAATACTACCAGCCTCTGCTTGACGCACAGCCTCCTGTGCACGTGAAACCTCCTCTGTCATACCTGTACTAATAATTGACTTGGCATTGACTAAATCTTGAATAAGCTCTACATAGGTTTTATAGCCGATAATCATATCACTTTGTTGCAATGCCTCTACAGCACGTGTCGTAATATGCTTAAAATCTCCAGGTCCAAAGCCCACTACGAAAATTTTCCCTTTTTGTGCCATCCTGTTACCTCTCTTTCACCTTTTCAATCCCTTTAATGGCCGTTGTCTGTGCTGTGCGCTGTAATGTCCCCTCACGCAATGAAAAGACATGCTCCTTGTATAAAGCTTCATGATGCAAATCTTGTACAAGTGCTCTCGCATGCTCTGTTGATGGCACACGATACCAATTGCCTTGTGGATAGGCAATGACAACACAAGCATCCTTACATCGTCCATTACAGCGTGTTCTTGTCGTATGTATTTCTTTATCAAGTGCTTGTCGCTGTATTTCATCTCGAATGGCTTGTGTAATATCCTCCCCATCCTTTTTCATACAGCTACTACCGTTGCAAATAAAGAGATGTGTTTGCATCCCCTCTAAATTCCATGTTGTCATCTAATTGCTCCCTTCATTTGCTTTTTTGGAAAAGAAAAAACCTTTACTCTTCATGGAGAGTAAAGGTTTTATAGAAGCTTGATAAAAACGAATAAAATACTGGTACCCGCTCTTGCTTCAACTTCTCCCTCCGAAAAGTTTGCATGCACAATCAACTAAGCAGGTCTCCTGACTTAAGCTTCATTTTACTTTCACGCCTTCCCAGTTTGCACGAGTGGCTTTGTGATTTCATCAGCTATTACAGTAGCGGGGGCTGTATTGGATTCTCACCAATTTCCCTATTATCTCGAATATTCGAGCACTTATTGATGTTTATATGAAATTATTAACGTTATCCATTGAATAGAAAACTGTCTTTATCATAGCTTATTATTTTAAAATTTCAATATTTCTTTAATAATTTGTGATAAATTTATCAGTTTCGCTTATCAGAATTTTCAACATTGCGCCTTCATTCAAAATTTTTTATAAAAAGTATAGCATATTTATAGAAATTCATGTTACACTTTGTCGTGAAATCTCACAATTTTATATTTTTTTCGGTGTAAAATACTTGTTATTTTACTTAAAAGGGAAGTCGGTGTAAATCCGACGCGGTCCCGCCACTGTAATAGGGAGTTTTATAGAAAACGCCACTGTCCAACGGATGGGAAGGTCTATAAAGCAGTGAACTAGAGCCAGGAGACCTGCCGAAAAATACGTGACCGTTTCAGCCTACGAGGATAGGTGTGCGACTTAGCAGATAAATAGATTATTTGCCTTTTTTTAGCGTGCACTTTTCCTGTAGCGGAGAAGTGCTTTTTGTATGGGCTCAGTCAAATGTCCTGTTTAGCGAGCAACAGGATGCTTATGGGATCATGCAAAAGTCTAAATACGCATCAAAGAATTTCTTCGCACGCACTATTCTTGCAATCTATTTCATCGTGAGGAGGAAAAATATTGAAGTTTTCTTGGTGGAAATGTAGTTATTTTTTATTGGCATACTTAATAGTGCCAAAGCAAGCTTTTGCTATGCATATTATGGAAGGCTTTTTACCCATTGAATGGGCTATTTTTTGGTGGATTATCTCTATCCCTTTTATTGTCTTAGGATTGCGTTCCATTCGAAAAACCATTGATGCCAACCCTGAAACAAAAATGGTGTTAGGGCTTTCAGGAGCCTTTGCGTTTGTATTATCCGCCTTAAAAATCCCTTCAGTGACAGGAAGTTGCTCGCATCCTACAGGTGTTGGACTTGGGACCATTTTGTTTGGCCCGCTTGCCATGAGTGTTATTGGCACAATTGTGCTATTATTCCAATCTCTGCTGTTAGCACATGGCGGTCTGACAACATTAGGGGCAAACGCCTTTTCAATGGCGATTGTAGGACCTTTTATCGCTTACTTTACTTTTAAAGGAGCACAAAAAATAGGATTATCCTTTTCTCTAGCAGTTTTCTGCGCTGCGATGCTCGGTGACTTAGGCACATATGTTATCACTTCGGTACAGCTAGCCCTTGCCTTCCCTTCAGAGGTTGGTGGCTTCGCCGCATCCTTTACAAAGTTCGCAAGTATTTTTGCATTAACACAAGTTCCATTAGCCATTAGTGAAGGGATTTTAACCGTCATTGTGATGAATTTCTTGAAAAAATATAATCTTAGCGAATTAAAAGCCTTACGTGTTTTCTCAGTAAAGGAGGCGCACTAGACATGAAACGTAACTTACTGCTAGTAGCTATTGTTGTTCTGTTAGCGATTATTCCCCTCTTTATTCAAAAGGGCGCAGAGTTTGGTGGTGCTGATGGTGAAGCTGAAGCAGCGATTGGTGACATTAACAAAGACTATGAGCCTTGGTTTGAAAGTTTATGGGAGCCACCTAGTGGTGAAATTGAAAGCTTATTATTTGTTCTACAAGCAGCGATTGGTGCGGGCTTTATTGGCTATTTTATCGGCTATATGCGCGGCAAGCATAAAGAGGGCTAACGACTATGCTATTCATTGATAAGTATGCTTATCTGAATAAGCTAGCGCTTGTTCATCCGCTAGAAAAAATGACCTTTTCATTAGGGCTATTGTTATTATCCCTTCTTTTCAAAGATGAACAGCTTTCACTCATTACATTTTTTGTAATGAGTGCTTTTATCATTGTTGGCGCAAAAATCCCATTAAGCTATTATGGAAAGCTGTTACTTTTACCATGCTTGTTCTTATTCACTAGCCTTATAGCCATTTTAATCTCCATGACACCATCCACCCATGTCTTACCTGCTCATATTTGGTCTGTTACCTTCAGCCATTGGACCATTTTTATTGGGCAAGCAAGTATGACATCAGCACAGCAATTATTTTTTAGTGTGCTTGGTAGTATAAGCTGCTTATATTTTTTAGTTTTAACAACATCGGTTAACGGTATTTGTTATGTTTTACGACAATGGCGATTGCCTGTGTTATTGGTCGAATTAGTAGAGCTAACCTACCGTTTTATTTTTCTTTTTTTAGCGAGCATGCAAAATATTTATGTTGCCCAACAAGCACGTCTTGGCTATCATTCCCCAATGCAATGGCTACGTTCTATCTCCATGCTTATTGCAGCATTATTTGTAGAGATGTTTCAACGTAGCCGAGAGCTGAACAATGCCATGCAGTCACGTGGTGGCGAGGCTGTTTATTGGCAGGAAGCGGGCGCTTATCGCAAGAAAAATTGGTTAGGCATGGCAGCTATTTTTCTATTCTTCATCATATATGGAGGTTTTGTTAGATGACAGCAAATTATTTTGAGCTTGAGCATCTGTCCCATGTTTATGCGGATGGCACAAAGGCTCTAATAGATATTTCATTGCACATTCCAAAAGGAAAAAAAATCGCTATACTCGGGCAAAATGGCGCAGGAAAGTCAACATTATTTCAGCATCTTAATGGCATCCTAAAGCCCACTTCAGGAACGATTTCCTTTTGTGGGAGGAAGCTTCAATATAGTAGAAAAGCTTTAAAGGCTCTTCGTCAGCAGGTTGGTATTGTTTTTCAACATGCTGACCATCAGCTTTTTTCAGGCACAGTCAAGCAAGATATAGCGTATGGTCCGCTTAATCTTGGCTGGTCAAGCGAAAAAATTGAAGAAAGGATTGCTTGGGCTGTTGCACAAACAGAGGTAGAGGATTTATTGGAGAAGCCGATTCATTTTTTAAGTGTTGGACAGAAAAAGCGTGTAGCAATGGCTGGTGTTTTAGCAATGGAGCCATCTGTTCTGTTATTAGATGAACCAACAGCAGGGTTAGATCATTATTATGCTACACAAGTTTTACAATACCTCGCTACATTAGAAAATGGCGACAGAACAATTTTACTCGCAACACATGATATCCAGCTCGCCTATGAATGGGCGGAGCATATTATTGTGATGGAGGCAGGGTCAATTATTTATAATGGGGACCCTATTACGCTGTTCTATAACGAAGAGCTACTAAAGCGTGCACATCTCGAACGCCCATGGGTTTTTACGATGGCACTGTTACTACAAGAAAAACATATTATCCAAAGCCATCAGGCAATTCCTCGCTCCAAAGCTGATTTGCACAAATTAATTCAGCAGCTTTAAAGGATGGAGTTTAAATATGGGTGAAAATTTTTCCTCATTTACGAAACTTTTCTATTGTTGAGCCGTATAAATAATAGTCAAAGCTTAATTTACGATCTGAAGGAGAGAAAATTATTGAAAAATTGGTTAAAAAAATCCGTCACGGTTGTCGCATCTGCTGCACTAATGATTCCTGCTGTTTCCGCCTTTGCTGAAACATCACAGCCTACAAATAACAAGCTAGAGCAACTTATGCTTGCAAGTAATCAAGCAGCAGCAGGGAAAAATTCAAAAAATGAGGAAAAATGGATTAGCAAAAATACCATTATTATTAAGCATTCAGGACTTGCTAATAACGTACATAAAAAAATTGGCTCCAAGGTGATCCGCTCCATTCCTTCATTAGGTTATGATGTTATTCAATTAAACAAAGATGTATCGCTTGAAAAAGCCATTTCCTATTATTTGCAGCAAGATGGTATTACAAGCGTAGCTCCTAGCTATATGTACCATACCTTTACACAAGCATCTGATCCTAAAAAAGAAGAAATGTATCATTTAAGTCTGCTACAAATAGACAAGGCATTGGAGCTAGCAGGCAATCATGAGGTCACAGTAGCGGTGATTGATTCAGGTGTAGACTTTAAGCACCCTGACCTAAAAGCACAGGTACTGCCACCTTACAATGCGGCTGCACCAGCTAATACCACATATCCAGGCGACCATGGTACACATGTGGCAGGCATTATTGCGGCTGCACAAAATAATGATGTAGGTGGACATGGCATTAATCCAAAAGCTAAGCTACTGCCAATCGATGTATTCAATGGCAAGGATGGGGCAAATGATTTTATTATCGCACAAGGTATTCTTTATGCGATTGAACAAGGCGCTGATATTATTAATATGAGTCTTGGCGGTTATGGTGAATCTCCGCTTATGCAAGAAGCCGTTCAAAAAGCGATTGATAGCGGCATTACTATTATCGCTGCTGCAGGTAATGAATCGACAGATGATTATTCCTTCCCCGCTTCATTTGAAGGTGTCATTAGTGTTGGTTCAACAAACGAGCATAATAAGCTATCTAGCTATTCCAACTATGGACCATCCGTTGATATTGTTGCGCCTGGCGAAGAAATATATAGCACCGTTTATGATGCGAAAAAAGGCTCATCTTTTATTAAATTTAGCGGTACATCTATGGCATCCCCTGTTGTTGCGGGAATCGCATCGTTGCTTAAATCCAAATATCCACAGTTAAAGCCATATGAAATAGAAGCCATTCTTGAAATGACTGCACAAGATTTAGGGGATAAAGGCTATGATTTAACATATGGACATGGTCTTGTTGACCCTATCAAAGCCTTGCAATTTGATCTTCAGAAGCTACCTAAGCATTATTCTGAAACAGCTGCAGAACGCCTCCAAAATGCCAAGGTGCTTACTAAAAATACATTGAATACAGAGCAAGGGGTATTGAAGCAACCTGATGAAAAGCAATGGTATAAAGTTGATTTAGAGGCTGATGAATATGCACAGCTGACATTAAAAGGGGCAGATAAATATGATTATGCCTTTGATTTATACTTTTACCCAACAAGTCATTATGGTGAAGTTGAGCCCATCCATATCAATGATGTACGCATAGGCAAAAAAGAAGGCTATCTTTTTAAAGCAGCCCAAGAGGGTACGCTATTAATTGGGGTGAAGGATCATAATGGCAGCTATAGCTCAAAAGGCAAATCAACATATGTCTTTACAGCTCAAACAGTTAAAAACTTGCCCGTAGATGCAGTAGATCAAACAAATATGGAAGAAATCAAGAAGTTCCCATATAGTACGGCTGGAAAAGACTATACGCTGCTATCAAAGGATCAGCAAAAGGATGAAGATTATTTTACATTTTCCGTAAAAACACCAACAACACTGCAATTTGATTTATCAGGCATTCCAGGTGTAACAGCATCTATGGAACTATATTTAAAAGAAGACTTAATGTCACTTCCAGAGGAAACAGCACAGGATGAGGAAATGGAAGCTTATCCAATGCAAGCAGCTTATGGTACTGCAAAAGGTGAAGGTGTTAGCCTAATCGTTGATGCTATGCCTGAGCAAGAATATGTTTTACGCGTATCAAATGAAAATAGTAGCGATTTTTCAATGGAAATGTTCTTTAGTGGTGGCATTGAAAAAGAAGAAACAATTAGTGAGTCCATTCTTCCTTACACATTAAAAGGAAAGGCTGTAACACTTCCAAAAGATGAGGATGGTCTACCAGCAGCGGAAGAAGCATTCGAAGAAGCCGCTTTGGAAGAGGCATTACCAACCACACCAAGCAATAGCAAAAAGCAAGATGAGGTAGATAGCTTACTAACGATGCTTATGAATCCTTCAGACTCAGAGAAGCTGGAAAATGTTGAACCAATTATGGACAAGGCGATTCGTTTAACGATTGGTGAAGACCAAAAAGCATATTTCCAATCAGATTATGATGAAGATTACTTTGTATTACAATCACCTGAAGACGCTCTTTATAACTTTAAATTTGTAAAAGGCGCAGGTCAAATACCGACTGGCACAGTATTTGAATATGATGAGGAAGCAAAGGAGCTAATACCTACCTCCTCCCTTACAAATGAACTAAACATCCTTGCATTATTAACAGGTGCAGTAAACCTTGAAAATGATACAAAGATTGTGCCGCTGAAAAAAGATAAAACCTATGTCATTGCTGTAATGAATGCTGGTGAACGCTCTGTTGAACCATATACATTGAAAACAAGTAAAGCTGGCGATATTCCAGCGGACTATAATCCAAATAACAATGAAGCAGCAAAAGCCCAATCATTGCAACTTGGTACAACCTATAAAGATCATCTCATTTATCAGAACGATATTGATTATTACTATTATAAGCAACAGGGTAATGATGAAGTAATGAGCTTACTGCTTTCAACGGTTCCTTTTACAAATGATCAGTTCAAGCAATTACCAAAGGAGCTTCATCAAGACTTGAAATTTGCAGGTTCCATTATTGAAGATACAAATGGCAATATGAAAATTGATGCCAAGGAATTAGCAACGGAAGTTCCATTCGGTCTAGGTGATAATATCCTAGAAATGCTGCTCGGTGTGATGGGAACAGCAGATGTCAATACATCGTTCCAAGCGAAGAAGGATCGAGGCTATTTTATTCTTGTCAGCAGCATGAACTTTGGTCAAGTATCTATTCAGCCCTATACATTAACATTGTTTGACCATCACCGAGTGGATGAAGATGCGGATTCTACGTTGGTCAATGGTGTGCCAACACAGCCACTTGCCCTTACGAAGAAGGATGATAAATGGGTAGCCTCTCACTATTTCAATACAGGCATTCCATTTGGTGATAAGGATTACTTTGCATTTACCATTGACCAAAAACGTGAAGTGTCCTTCTCTCTTCAAACTGAAAAGGCATTGGACGGCGTTATTCGTATTATTCAGGCAAATGGTAAAACAGTTACAACCTTAGATTTATATGGTGCAGAGGATGCGGAGGTCGGCACCGTTGAGCTAGATGCCGGCAACTACTATATCGAGGTTAGCGAAGCTTACGGCAAGGCAAGTACACAACCTTATACACTTGAAATTCAATAAAACCCAAAAAACGCCCCTAGGCTCTCTATGCCTAGGGGCATTTTTAGCAATACTAACGCTTATTTAAAATATTTCACATAATTACAAAATTCATCTTGTTGCATATGTAGTTTTTCATATAATCTTTGTGCATTAATATTATCCGTTGCTGTTTGCAATGTTACATAGCGTGCGTATTGCTGCTCGCAATATTGGAATGCCTTCTCCATCAATGCCGTGCCCACCCCTAAGCCTCTCGCATCATCCGTTACATAAATATCATTTAAAATATAAGCACGCTGTAAGGCAAGTGAAGAAAACGTTGGATATAATTGGGTAAAGCCAACAGCCCTGCCTTCCTTCATTGCTAGAAAAATTACTGACTCCTTTAAGGCTAAGCGTAATTGTAAAAATGCTTTCGCACTGCTGATATCTGACTCAATCCCATAAAACTGGCGATATTCATCAAAGAGCACTGTTAACTCCTCTAGTTCATTCATTGTTGCTTGAAATATCTTCATTCTTTTCTCCCCTTATGTCTTCCCATGATTGTTAGTGCTAGTATTGATTATATAGAAAATAAGCGGATAAAGAAAAGAAAACTCTCTAAAACAAGCCATTATTTACACTAAATAACGAGTAATCTTTGTAACAAGATCACGCCAATTTAAGGTTTGACGTGCAAAGGCTTGTAGCTGCACACAGGTAGTAGCTAGCAATGCCTCCTGCTGTGTTACATGCTGTAAGGTCTTGCTGATGCTTTGCCAATCATGTGTTGGATGAATTGTTCCAAAGCGCTGCTGCTGAGTAATATCCATAGCACCATCCACATCCGTTGTCACAATATAACAGCCATTTTTAGCAGCCTCTGCAAATACATGGGCATAGCATTCAACGAAGGACGTTAAGCAAAAAATTTTAGCCTTTCGATATTCTTCCTCTAATTGCACCTTATCCTGAATTGACCCTACGATGATCACCTGGGCAGAAAATGGATGACCATCCAGTAATGCCATGAGCTCCTGATAAAATGGCTCAGACATTGGTCCGACTAAACGCAGCTCCCAATCGCTAAGCTGTGCTGCTAGAAATGCCTTGACCGCCAATAATGTTTGCTTCTCTGGTGCATCTAAGCGCCCTACCATTAAAATGCGATTTTCTTTCTCACTAAACAATACAGGGGCTGTTGGAAAATGCTCATAAAAGCCATTTGGGAGATGCTGAATCGTTAATTGTGAAAATTCTTGAATAGCCGTCTGAATGGCTACACATTCAGAGGATAGAAGATCACAGAGTTGCAACAGCTCTAAAAAATAAGGATAGGTTTTTAAACGATTAAGCCAATAACGATTCACATCTAGCTTCATATAAATTTTCCCGTGAGGATTGTAGTGCTTATAGGCTTTTAAAATGGGTAAATAGGATGGATAGGGTCCTATAGCAAAGACAATATCAATATCCTTTGCATGCCCTGCTAAATAAGCGTTCATATTGGCAATATAGTCATCTTCAAAGGGTATCCGCTCAAACTTTACAGCAGGAAAGGTTTGTTGAAGAAGTGCTTCATTCATTTCCGTTGTGAGAATGCTCACGTCATACCCTAAATGCTCTCCTAATAAAATCGGTACAAGACAAAGGTCTTTAAAAATATGGGCATCAGAAAGCTTATAAGACTCCACGCTACAAATAAAGGCAATCCTTTTTGACATTGTTTCCCTCTTTCTAAAAGGCGTTCTACTAGTATATGGTCACAGCTTCCAAATGTGCCTAACTTAGCATTTTTCATCCCTCTACATCTATTTTCTCTCGTAAATATCTCTTTTAAAAACTTCTGTAAACAAGCAATTGCCTACAAGCGTACATCATGTATGCATATTGTAATAAAGAATCTACTCTGCCAACGTGAGCGAGAAAAATGCTAAGAATCTAGTAAGAATGGAGGGAGCATATGAAGATTAGTTTTTTATCACCTGCGTTTAATAGCGAGCAATGGATTGTCACCATGCTAGACAGTATTCCGAAAGAATATGCCTATGAAATCATAGTGGTGGATGATGGCTCTACAGATAATACATTAGCCCTTTTACAAGACTATCAAAAAAACTGTGCAGCCTTAAAAATCATTGTCCATCCAACAAATTTAGGCGCGAGTGTTGCTTATAATCGCTGCATTGCAGAGGCAACAGGTGATTATATAGCGATTATTGATAGCGATGACCATTATTTACCTGCTATTCGCAATGTATTAGCACAAGTCGATGGTACGTTTGATATTTACTACTATAATATGCTTATTAAAAACGGCTACGCATTTATTAAAGATGAATCCAACCGCTACTCATTGCCTGGACAATTTAAAATTATTCGCAGAAGCTTTATCGGTGATGCTGCATTTACAATACGTAAGGATATTGCTGGGGATTGGGACTTTAATCGTGCTCTGATGGATAAAAATCCAATATGTAAATATACAAATGAACTCGCTTATTGGTACAACTATCCACGGGAAAACTCAGAATGCGATTTACATCAAAGAGGGTTGAAATAGCATGTGGGAGGTGTCATCCAGCATACGATGTTTACAAATAAAATTTTACTGATTACTGGCGGTACTGGCTCTTTCGGTAATGCGGTCTTACAGCGTTTTTTAAATACCAATATAAAGGAAATTCGTATTTTCTCTAGAGATGAAAAAAAGCAGGATGATATGCGAAAGCTTTACCAGCATTCTAAAATAAAGTTTTATATTGGGGATGTGCGCGATATTGAAAGCATTCATCATGCCATGTATCAGGTTGATTTTGTCTTCCATGCGGCAGCCCTAAAGCAAGTTCCCTCCTGTGAATTTTTCCCTTTAGAGGCTGTTAAAACAAATATTTTAGGAACAGAAAATGTCCTAACAGCTGCGATTCAGGCTGGCGTTCAAAAAATTATTTGTCTCTCTACTGATAAGGCTGCCTATCCTGTAAATGCGATGGGCATCTCCAAAGCAATGATGGAGAAAACATTTATTGCAAAATCAAGAATGGTAGACCCTAAGCAAACCTTAATTTGTGGCACAAGGTACGGCAATGTGATGGCTTCTCGCGGCTCTGTTATTCCGTTATTTATCGAACAAATTAAAGCTGGTCAGCCTTTAACCATTACAGAACCTCAAATGACACGCTTTATCATGAGCCTTGATGAGGCAGTCGAATTAGTGTTATATGCCTTCGCTCATGCCCAGCACGGCGATATTATGGTACAAAAATCGCCTGCCGCTACAGTGCAAGATTTAGCACAAGCTTTACTGGAGATATTCCAGGCAAATAATGCGATTCAAATTATTGGCACACGGCACGGTGAAAAAATGTATGAAGTATTATGTACAAAGGAAGAAGCTGCAAAAGCGAGAGATGTAGGTAATTTTTATCGCATTCCCGCAGATAATCGAGATTTACATTATGGCAAATACCTCGATGAAGGCTCCCCTAAAATATCATTAACGGATGAATATAATTCCAATAATACACAACTATTAAGTATCGCTGAGCTCAAAGAAAAATTAATCAAGCTGCCACTTATTCAACAGGAGCTTCTTCACTGGATGGGAGGAAAACCATGAAATTTTTAGTGCTTGGTGCTACAGGCATGGCTGGTCATATGATTGCTATATATTTATGTGAGCAAGGGCATCATGTTACCACCTACTCCAGAACAGCCTTTCCCTATGGCAACAATATTGTCGGCGATATTACAGATCGTCAATTTTTACAAGCGCTCTTAGCAACTACCGATGCTGATATTGTTGTTAATTGTATTGGTATGTTAAACAATGCCTGTGAACAATATCCTGCTAAAAGTATTTTTTTAAATAGCTATTTACCCCATGCCATTGCCGCTCACCTAAAAGATCGCGAAACAAGGCTAATTCAGCTTAGTACCGATTGCGTTTTTTCGGGAAAAGCCGCCCCCTATTATGAACAAAGCACACGGGATGGAGAAACCTTTTATGATCGTACAAAGGGCTTAGGGGAAATTGATAACAACAAGCATTTAACATTCCGCAACTCTATTATTGGCCCTGATCTACAAAAGGATGGCATCGGGCTGTTTAATTGGTTTATGCAGCAGCATGGCTCCATTAACGGCTATACAGGTGCGCTTTGGACGGGCGTTACCACACTGACCTTGGCAAAAGCGATTGAACAGGCTGCCAAAGAAGGTTTAACAGGACTCTATCATTTAGTCCATACAACAAATATTTCAAAATATGATCTTTTACAATTATTGAATCAATATTTTAGAAACAATACCATCAATATTCTTCCTGATCCACTTATCAATGTCGATAAAACATTAATCAATACAAGACATGATTTCTCCTTTGTTGTTCCTAGCTATCAAGCTATGATTGTAGAGATGAAGGACTGGATGCTACAGCATAAAAATTTATATCCTCATTATCATAAACGCCATGATATATATTAATCGTGGCGTTTTATTGATTCCATCACCGTGCCCTTAGGCAATTGCCCATCCTTTAGCCAATGTTCAACAAAATCATTGAAAAAGGCAGGCTTCGCTAACGACACACCGTGACCAATATTCCCCAATATTACCCCATGACAAGTAGGATGATGCTGAAGCAATGCTTTGGCGGATTTTTTCATTATGCTTTTTTCTTGAGCGCCCACTGTAATTAAAATTCCTCCCTGTGCTTTATGGAAATTGGGTGGAATAGAAAACGACATATTCTCTTGCAGGATTTGCAGCAATACCTCCACATGCATAGTGGAGCTCTCATGATAATAGCGTTCAAAATAACGGTCATCAATATATAAGGCTTTCGCTTGTAGCTTAGCAAATGCTTTATTTTTAACAAGTGGAAATGTTAGTTGAATCACTGGCTGCATAAGCCTTGTCATAGTAGGTGAAGGGATCACAAGTGCGCTATTAATCATCGTAAAATCGCTGACATTCGGCTTTATACTAAGCATTTGAATAGCAATTTGCGCACCTAAGGAAAAGCCAATCACAATAACTGTTTTGCCATTTGCCTTTTCTTCAATTAACTGTACAAGCTTGTTGGCACAATGCTCAATGGAAAATGGAGCTACTGATAAAAGCTCTGGTACAATACAGTGATAGTTGGAAAAATGCTGCACTTGTTTATCCCACATCCATCCCCCTACGCCACCTCCATGAATAAACATCATCAATGGCTTGTTGCTATTGCCATATTCCTTATAATTCATGATCTTGCCATCCCCTTTTAGTGATGATCGTCTAAAAAATCTTTACTAAAGCTTGTTTGAGATTGATAGGACGAACGCTTGCCAAGATCGACACCCCGCTGAATCATGCCCTTACCAAAGCGTTCCTCTATTTCATCCACAATTTTTAAAATCGGTTCATCCTTTACATGCTCCTGAAAATTAAAAATGGATAACTGCTGTGAATAATCTTTGCGGTCAACAACATTGGAAATAGTAACACCAAGTAATCTAACAGGTGTTTCATCCCAATGCCTATCAAATAATGCACATGCAACAGGAAAAATATCCTCAAAACGGTAAAGGACATTGGTCATTGTTTTTGAGCGTGTATGATTTTGCCAATGAGCATCCCTGATTTGAATGCTCACAGTGGAGCCTGCTAAACGCTTCGCATCTAGCCGCTCTGCTACTTTTTTACATAGCCCTTCAATCGTTTTATGCAATGCGCGAATATCTGATACATCTTCAGGCAATGTTGTAGAATTGCCTACACTTTTTGTATCAAAAATAGCCTCTGGGTCTACTGCACGGTCATCAATGCCATTCGCCCTTGCACGAAGGCGCACACCATTTTTTCCCAACATTTGCTTGATAGTATACTCATCCGTTTGCGCTAAATCACCAATGGTAAATATGCCATGTGCATTTAATTTTTTCGCTGTGCTTACACCAATACCATGCATTTTTACTACCTCATCTGGCCACAGCAGTTGTTCCAGGTCACGTATTCGCAAAATGGTAATGCCCATTGGCTTTCTACGATCAGAAGCCGTTTTCGCTAAAAATTTATTTGGAGCAATGCCTATGGAGCAAGGTAAATCAAGCTCTGTTAAAATACGCTGCTGTATTTCCTGGGCAATACTAAGGGCATGTCTTTCCTTGCTTAATGCCGTCACATCCATATAGCCCTCATCAATCGAAACAGGCTCCACTAAATCTGTATAGCTACGAAGAATGGTAAATATTTCTTTTGAGGCTGCACGATACTTTGGAAAATCAGGTGGCAGTAGCAATAGCTCAGGACATTTACGTTGTGCCTCATAAACCGTCATAGTCGTATAAATGCCAAGTGCCCTCGCTTCATAGGAGCAGGTCACTAAAATACCACGCCGCTCCTTTGGATTGCCAGCTATGGCAAGGGGCTTGCCCTTTAAGTCAGGATGATGTGCCTGCTCCACAGAGGCATAAAAGCTATTCATATCCACATGAAAAATAACGCGCCCTTTATGAGCCATTTGCTTCACCTCTTTTCTGCTATACATTTATTATACGTCAGCCTTCCGTTAATCAACAAACGCATAATCCCCATTGCTCTCAAGTATATCCTTTAAGATGATTAATGCTTGCTCAAGCTGATGCTCAGGTGCTGTAATCGCTAAACGAACAGCATTGACAGGCTTGGCATTACCTACAGCAAAGCGCTCTGCTGCATATACCTGTACCCCTGCCTTGGCAGCCAGCAATTCAAATTGCACACCTGTAAATTGCTCAGGCAATAGCAGCCATCTAAAAATACATTCCTCATCACCTAAAATATGATAATCACCTAAATAATGATTGACCAGTGCATTTTGCTGCTTTGTGTAGGTGCGATGTTTCTCTAAAATTGTTTGTGCTACTCCCTCATGAATTAATCTTACTGCAAGCTCTAGCATAAGTGGTGAAACCGAAATATTAATATTATAAAGGGTTTCCATAATTTTTTTACGATAGGCTGGCGGTGTCACAATAAAGGACAAACGCAAGCCTGGTGAAATCGTTTTTGATAGACTGGCAATATAAATGACCTTTTCTGGTGCATAGGAAGCAATTGGAGCGATCGCCTGCTCCTTTAAAAAGCTATAAATCGCATCCTCAATCACAATTAAATCCTTCTGCCTTGCCACCTCTGCAATCATTTGTCTTGTTGCCACAGACATTGTATGGGTTGTTGGATTATGAAAGTCAGGAATCACATAGATGCCCTTAATATGTTCATTTTTACAGGCATACAATAGCCCCTCCCTTGTCATCTCACCATTTTCTTGCTGAATGGCGACAAGCTGAATACCAAGCATATTGGCAGCCGTTTTAATGCCCGCATAGGTCATAGGGTCTGTGCCAATGCGGTCACCTGCCTGAAATAATGCCGCCAGCGTCCCAACAATCGCATTTTGCCCTCCTGACCCAAGCAAAATAGGCTGATTAGGTTGGAAATGAATCCATTCAAAAAGCTTCATCACTGCCTCCTGCTGCCAAGCATTGCCCTCAGGACGTCCATATTGAAACAGCTTGCTCACACTAGGCTCATTTAACATTTTCTTCATAAAGCGTGTAATATCCTCATTGGCAAAATTATCAGGTAGCACAGAGCCCATTTCAATCATAGGTGTTGTATGATTTGCTGGTAATAATATTTTATTGCTTGCTGCATCCGCTGACACAAATGTACCACTACCAATCGAGGCATAAATAAGCCCTTTTTGTCCACATAGCTTAAAGGCTCGTGTAATTGTGCTTAGATTGACATCTAAAAAATCAGCCAATTCACGTTGTGGAGGCAGCTTTGTCCCAGGTAGTAGCTTGCCATCCTTAATATCTTGCTCAAGCTGTTGTGCGATGGCTATATATAATGGTGCTGAACTATTGCGAATATCAGGCTTCCAGCTCATTGGGTATTCATCAAATGAATTAATTGGCATGCGTTAAGCTCCTTTTTTTAATTTGCATACAATCTTTAATTGTCTTGCATACAATGATAATATTGTATGCACACGATGACAATGATATAATTTTTAAAAAATCAGAAAAAAAGGACCGATAATTATGCAATATTCAGAAAGAATCTTAAAGACACCATCCTCATTTATTCGAAATATTTTAAAAGTAACTGATGCAGAGGATGTTATTTCCTTTGCAGGGGGACTTCCAAACCCTATCTCGTTTCCAGTAGATGCACTAAAAGCATCTGTAGATCATGCGATTACAGCAAATGGTAGCCGTGTATTCCAATATGCTTCTACACAGGGCTATGCGCCATTACGTGAGTATATTGCTACTAAATATCAGCAATTACACGGCTTAGATGTACATGCTGATGATGTATTAATTACAACAGGCTCACAGCAAGCACTAGAATTGATTAGCAAGGTGCTAATTAATAAAGGCGATGGCATTGTCATTGAGGAGCCTGGCTACTTAGGGGCTATCCAAGCTTTTACATTATGTGAGCCAACTTTCCATGGTGTTACACTTGAACATGATGGTCTTAATTTAGAGGAGCTAGAACAAGCACTGCAACAGCCAAATGTGAAAATTTTGTATACTGTGCCAAATTTCCAAAATCCAACAGGGCTTACATACTCAAAGGAAAAACGTCAGCAAATTTGTGAAATCGTCGCAAAATATGATGTTGCTTTAATTGAGGATGATCCATATGGAGAATTGCGCTTCCATGGCGAAACACTGCCATATATCGGTGCTGGAAAATTAGAAAATAGTATTTTACTAGGTTCTTTCTCAAAAACAGTTACGCCTGGTATGCGACTTGGCTTTATTATTACGAAAAATAAAGAGCTATTGCAGCATATTGAAACAGCGAAGCAAGCCTCTGATTTGCATACAAATATTTTCTCACAGTATGTTATCTATGATTATTTAGCGAATAATGAGTATATGGAGCATGTACAAAAAATTATTGCTTTATATAAAAATCAGGCACAGGCGATGCTGGATGCAATGGAAGAATTTTTCCCTGCACATGTAGAATATACACGACCTGATGGGGGCATGTTTATTTGGGCAACAATGAAAGATGGCACACCAGCCCTTGACGTTTTCTATAAAGCAATGGAGCAAAAGGTTGCCTTTGTGCCAGGCGATCCATTCTACACATCTAAAACAAACGTGAATACAATGCGTTTAAACTATACAAATGCTACACCTGAAGTTATCCGTGAAGGCATTCAACGTTTAGCAACTATTTTATAAAAAACAAAGCCGTATAAACGCTTTTTACAGCGCTTATACGGCTTTTGCTTGTAAGCTATCCGTCAGTTCTCAAGTTCTATCCGTCACATTTAACTTTCTATCCGTCACTTTCCGCCCCGCTACTCAATCTCCTAGCAAAACACCTCCTCTTGCTTCTCCGTTAATTCAATTTCAAAGCCCAAGTCCTCTAACATACGATAATCACTATTTTCCTCCTGTCCCGCTGTTGTTAAGTAATCTCCTACAAAAATACTGTTAGCAGCGTAAAGGCCGAGTGGCTGTAGGGAGCCGAGATTAATTTCACGTCCACCAGCGATACGGATTTCCTTTGTAGGATTGATATAACGGAACAGCGCTAATACTTTTAAGCAATAGCGTGGATTTAAGTCCTTTGTTCCCTCTAGCTTTGTGCCATCAATGGCATTTAAAAAATTCACGGGAATCGAATCTGCATCTAATTGATAAAGCGCGCGAGCAATATTAACAACATCCTCCTTTGTTTCCTTCATCCCAATAATCGCACCTGAGCAAGGTGAAATGCCATGCTTTTTCACAATTTCCACCGTGTTGACACGATCCTCATATGTATGGGAGGTTGTAATAAAGGAGTGATGGCGCTCCGATGTATTTAAGTTATGATTGTAGCGATCCACACCCGCTTCCTTTAATTGCTGTGCTTGCTCCTCTTTTAATAAACCAAGGCAGGCACAAACCTTTAAGCCATACTTCGCCTTAATTTCAGCAACAGCCTCGCTTACGACATGAACATCCTTACGTGTTGGCCCACGCCCACTTGCTACAATGCAATAGGTTCCAATTTTATTGTCAAATGCCTGCTTTGCCCCTGCTAAAATTTCCTCCTTTGTAATAAAAGGATATTTTTCAATCGGTGCAGTTGAGCGAGAAGACTGGGAGCAATAGCCGCAATCCTCAGGACAGTAGCCACTCTTCGCATTCATAATCATATTGAGCTTGACCTTTTTGCCAAAATAATGGCGACGAATGGCAAAAGCACCATCCATAAGCTGTAACAGCTTATCATCCTCACTATTTAAAATCGCAAGTGCCTCCTCATTGCTAATCACCTTCCCAGCGATGACCTCTTGTGCTAATTGTAAATAATTCATATCATGTTCTCCCTTTCCATCTGTGAAATTTTCAGCGTTCTTGCTGATTGGAATACTTTATACAATCGTTCAGCTAATAACGCGGATGTAACAGCTAAGCAAAAATCAGCGACAATACTGCCTAAAAAGCCGACAGCGAACACATGTGACCAGCTTGTTTTCATATCTAACCAAAAATTCAAGGCTATATATAAATACGGCACAGCTACCGCATAAATAATGATAAGCCCTACAATGGTTGCCCCAATAAAATGCTTTTTCGTAGGTGTCTGCACTCTTTCAATGAGCCAGCCAATACAATAGGCAGCAAGCGCAAAGCCAATCAAATAGCCGAATGTTGGCTGTAACACATAGGTGATGCCACCCCCTTGCGTAAATACAGGCAGTCCCACTAAGCCAACACCTATATAAACAAGTTGACTAGATAAAGCATTACGGCTTCCTAGCAAGCAGCCCGCTAAAAATACAAACACAATTTGTAATGTAAATGGAACGACAGGTAATGGAATTTTAATAAATGCGCCAATAGCCGTTAAAGCGGCAAACATCGCAATCATCACAAGTGCCAATGTAGATTGTCGTTTAACCAAAATACTCCCCCCGCTCCTGGAAAAATTGTTCGATGGCTTCTTTTGCAGTAGCAATCATCATATGCATGTCCTCTTCTGAAATAATATAAGGTGGCATAAAATACAAAACATTGCCAAGTGGACGTAATAATAACCCCTTTGCTAAGGCATACTGATAAATTTGATAGCCTATGCGCTCCCTGCTTGCAAATGGCTCCTTTGTAGCGCGATTCGCCACAAGCTCAATCGCCCCAACTAAGCCCAGTTGTCGATATTCACCCACATAAGGCATCTCACTAAATGCCGCCATTGCTAGCTCTCGCATCCATTGCCCTTTTTCTTGAATCATCGCGATTACATGCTCTTCTTCAAATATCGTCAATACTTCAAGGGCAACACGACATGCTAGTGTATTGCCTGAATAACTATGAGAATGTAAAAATGCTTTCATTGTGCCATAGTCATCGTAAAAAGCGTGATAAATTTCATTTGTTGTTACTACCACAGATAATGGTAAATAGCCACCTGTCAAGCCCTTTGATAAACACATAAAATCAGGTGTAATATCCGCCTGCTCACAGGCAAATAATGTACCTGTACGTCCAAAGCCAACCGCAATTTCATCTGCAATCAGATGTACACCATACTGTGTACACAATGCTCGTAAACGCTTTAAGTAAACAGGTGGATACATTTTCATGCCCGCCGCTGCTTGAATCAGTGGCTCAATAATAACAGCCGTAATGTCCTGATGATGCACTTTTAGCTGCTCCTCTACAAACTGACTGCACGGGGCATGACAGCTTGCTGGCTCCTCTTGGAATGGACAACGGAAGCAATCTGGTCCTTTAGCGCGTACCGTATCTAACAGCAATGGCTGGTATATATCATTGTAAAGTCCAACGCCTCCTACAGATAAAGCACCAATCGTTTCGCCATGATAAGCATCTGTTAACGCCAGAAAACGCTTCTTTGCCGATTTCCCTGTTTGCCTATGATATTGGAAGCTCATTTTTAAAGCTACTTCAATTGCGGATGAGCCATTATCTGCAAAAAATACTTTCTGTAGCCCTCTCGGTGTTAAAGCGACTAATTTTTCAGCTAAGCGAATAGCAGGCTCATGTGTAAAATTAGCAAAAATCGTATGCTCCAATGTAAAGGCCTGCTCACTCAATGCCTGACTAATGCGCGGATTGGCATGTCCAAAAAGATTGACCCACCAAGATGATACAGCATCTAAATAACGTTGCCCTTGCTCATCATAAAGCCATACACCTTGCCCTTTTGTAATAACAATCGGTGGAAATGTTTCATAATCCTTCATTTGTGAGCATGGATGCCAAACATACTGCAAATCTCTTGTCTGTAAATCAGTGAATAGTTGATTCATATGCATAAAGCCTTTCAAATAATGATGTTGTTTTAATCGCATATGCTACTAATTGTGCACTGTCCTGTAGTGATGGAATAATAGCATATGGGACAGGGTGATAGGTCAAAATGGTGTTGATATTATCCTGCTCTAGCACGCTACCTGTATAGCCATTAAAGACAATACCAAGCACCTCAATTTGCCGAGCTTGCAATGCCTCCATCGTTAATAATGTATGATTAATTGTGCCAAGAGCTGTTCTTGTCACAAGCACAACGGGTAGCTGACTACGGACAATTACATCGAGAAAAGTTGTTCTCTTCTCACTATCTAAAGGTACAAAAAGTCCACCAGCTCCCTCGCATATGACAACCTCATAGGATTGTTGTAGTTCTTCGATATGCTGTAACAGCTTATCTACTTCAATTTGCTGCCCCTCCAGCTGTGCAGCAAAATGTGGTGATGCTGCCTCCCTCAAGGAATAGCTATTTAGGTGCTCCTCCTTTAATGTTTGTAAAGAATACTTTTGATACATAGCGGTATCCTCATAATAGCCATGTCCATTTACACAAACCTCACCTGTTTGCACTGGCTTGTATGGTATAACCTGTAAATACTCCTGCTGCAGTTGACGCATTAACAATGTCGTAACAACCGTTTTACCGACATCCGTATCGGTTCCTACAACCCAAAAATGCATGGTTAACCTCCCCCTCTTTTTAAGTTAACTTATTACAACAATTAAGTTAACACATATATTTTTATTTTGTAAATGGCTATTCTGCATTTTGTTGGCTAAGCATGAACTGATTTCTATGAAAATAGCCGTGATTTAAAGGATTTTTCATTATTTTTGTAGTATTACAATGACATGGGGGTGGTTTAGATGTTTGGTATTTTTAAAGAAACAGAGAAAACCATAGATAGCTATGAGCAAATGCATACTATTTTAAAATCTTTTCTTACCTATGAATTAAGAGCATTGCCTAATCGCTATGAATTTTGGTATCGTGTAGCTATTCGTCAGGAGGAATTGCGAACATTACAAGCAGCACATCGAGCAAAAATTTCAATGACCTCTGCGGTTGGGCGCTTTCATCAAGCCCAATATGAAAGCATCACACAACAATTAGCCAAATTAGAGCGTTTGGCAGATGTCTATAAAATGTTTTGTATAGAGGAAGAGCGTGGAACACTGAACCATCGGCTACATTTTCACAAAGAAGCTATCGCTGCCTTATATGAGCATACGCAGCAAAAGGAGCTTTATACGTATTGTGATGCCGTCCAGCAGCAATTTTGGGAGGCTGTCCGCGAAGACCTTCTCGATGCTGTTGCCTATCTCGACTGACAGACATAGAATGAAAATGACAAGCTTCTAAACGACTGGACGTCACCCTAAGTATGTGCTGAATATTTTCTATGCTTTTAGCTATCTATGGATTATTTTACTAGAGAATGAGAGGAACCTATTATGATACCTTGGATTATAGCGGCGGAAATTGCCTTTTGGATTGTGATTATTCTAGGGCTAATTAGCCGCTATGTACTGAAAATGCCAAAGTTAAGCATTTTCTTCTTTGCCTTAACACCTGTTATTGATTTAGTCCTAATTATCTTGACAACCATTGATCTAAAAAGAGGGACACCTGCCTCGGCTTCTCATGGCATTGCGGCGATTTATATCGGCGTGTCCATTGCATATGGGAAAACAATGATTGCATGGGCAGATGAAAAATTCCAACAATGGTTTTTCAAAAAGTCAAAAAAGACACCACTCACTGGCAAGGCGAAAGGCCTTCACGAAGTCAAGATGCTTGTGCGCCATATTGGTGCATTTGCCATTGGTGCTGGCTGCTTATACGGAATGACTCAATTTGCTGGTACTGCTACCGATACATCTCCCTTGCTGCAAATAATGAAAACCTGGGGCATTGTTTTAGTGATTGATGCCATTATTAGCTTGTCATATGTGATTTTTCCGAGTCGAAAATAGTATCCTCCTTTTCTATATCATCATTTGTTTAAATCGAATGAAAGGAGCTTTACCGATATGAGGAACGAAAAAATTTTAATCGTTGAAGATGATATCGATATTATGGAAGTGCTCTCTCTTACGATTGCCAAGGCTCATTATACAGTACTGAAGGCAATATCCATTGCACAAGGCTGGCATATGGCGATGACTGAGCAGCCTGATTTAATTTTATTGGATGTTAATTTACCAGATGGCACAGGCTTTGAGCTGGCGAAAAAAATTCGTGCCCAATCAGATGTTATTATTATTTTTGTGACGGTGAATCATTTTATTGATCAAAAGCTTGAAGGCTTTGAGGTTGGTGCAGATGACTATATTACAAAACCATTTATCCCAAAGGAATTACTAGCACGTGTGCAGGCAAATTTAAAGCGAAAAGCAGGACCAAAGAAAGGCAATATTATACATATTGATAATTTAGCCATTCATTATGATGAAAAAAATGTTTATAAAGATGGGGTATTGTTAAATTTATTTACAAAGGAAAAGCTACTGCTGTTCTATTTGATTGAGCATGCCAACCAAGTGATTAGCGTGGATCAATTAATCGACCATGTTTGGGGGCGGGATGGGGTAGCAGATTCAAAAACAGTATCTGTTCATATTAGTACACTACGCCGTAAAATTGAGGATACACCTGCTAAACCTAAATGGATTCAAACGGTGCGAGGGTTTGGCTATCAATTTGTCCATAAAAAAAAGAGTGATGGCTCGTAAAGCACCATCACTCTTGCTAAGTAACTCCTGTCACAAGCGGTAATGTAAAGCTAAAAATTGTGCCTTGCTGTTTAGGACTTTCAACTGTTATTTCTCCATTGTGCTGTGTAATAATTTGCTTACAGATGGCTAAGCCAATACCATGTGACTCCAAATGCTGACTAGGAGATGCTCGATAATAGCTATCGAAAACAAAGGGCAAATCACTGTCAGCTATACCAATGCCACTATCGGCTACTAAACAGCGTAGCTGCATCTTCTCTACATGTATCATCAATTGAATATGTCCATCAGTTGTATATTTCATCGCATTATTCATTAAATTTTCCATCACTTGTGCTATGCGTGCCTCATCTATTAAGAGCCGCGCCTCTGGATGCCCTTCAAAGTGTGCGCTATAGTCTAAACCTAATCGTTTGACATCATCCTCATAACGGTACGCAAAGCGCTGGAATAATTCCTGTGCGGTTATTTCTGTAAAGGTGAATTCTGCTCTCCCCGCTTCCAAGTTCGCTAAATCAAATAAACCTTGAATCAGTCGATTTAACGATAATAGCCTTTCCTTACTTCTAATTAAATATTTCTCGATGGCTGCTTTATCCTCGATGACACCCTCAAGCATTAATTCAATATAGCCTAACGTAGAGGTTAATGGTGAGCGTAATTCATGAGAAATACTATGCAAAAGCTTTTTACGCTCTAATTCATTTTTTTCTAAGCGCTCATTCATGGCTGTTAAATGTCTATTTGTTTCATCTAATTCCCTTGTACGCATATGCACGCGCTGCTCTAATTCACCATATATTTTAGCATTTTCAATGGATACGGCAATTTGTGCAGCGATTACTTGCAATAAATGAACATGCGATGGATGAAAGGCATTCGTCATTAATGTATTTTCAAAATACAACACTGCAATAATATGATTCTGATGAACAATCGGCAGACATAATATGGACTTAGCAGATGCATATAAGGATAGTTGATGATGTCCTTGTCCATTTTGAATAATAAGATGCTCTTTGCTTTTTAAGACATAGCGTACGATGGATTGCATCGTTGCGCTTAAATCCTCCACTGTTTGCTGGTCATACATTGTAAAGGTTGTTGCCTGTGCTTCTGCCTTTGCTAGCACCATTAATTGTTGCTGTTGGTTATGGATAAAGTAGCCGACATCTGCCCCTATATGCTTTAATAGGGAAAACAATATTTTATGCAATAAATCCTCCATTCGTATAGCCGTTGCAAAGGATTGTGTTGTTTCAAAAACTGTCATCATATCAAAGGTAAGTGCTTGTTTACGCTGATTTTCTGGTATGCGCTGCACCTGATAAATGAGTTCCCACCTTCTAGCAATTGTGTCAGCTCCCCATGCTTGCACCTTTTGAATAGCATGGACGATATAATGCCTTGCCATTTTATGCTGTTGCTTTGCTCGATAATAATTGGCTGCACGTTCATATGCCAATCCCGCATCCTGTATAAAAGCATGTAAATTTGCCAATCGAATTGCTCGATCATAATAAAGCTCAGCATCCTTATCTTGCTTTTTCAAACGATAATACTCAGCTACTAATAAAGCATAGAGATGCTCATAATTTTCCGTAGCATAGTGTGACCATTTTTTAAATTTTTTTATGCTTTGCTGAATATCGGCAAGATAGCGCCTTTTTTCCTGTCTGCTACATTGCTGAGAATGCAGCCAATCAATTTGCCACAGCGCACGATAAAAATAATAAACAGTTGTAACTGGTAATGTATATGTTTCTTTGTTGAGTTCCTTTAATGCCTGTAAAATCGCCTTCCCTTGCTGTTTATCACCTAATAAAAAAGACATTTGCAGGCGCACAGCATAATGCATAATTTTAATAGCGGGCTGATCCTGTATCGTAAAAGGATAGGCCCAATGGACGAGATGATTGGGATAACGAAGTATATTGATCCATCTGTCCATTTCAGCTAAAAAGTCTATCGATAAAGTGGTCGCCTGATTGAAAAACTCCTCCTGCTGATGTCTAATTTCTTGCTGTAAATCTTGAATTGTTGTGCCTTGAATAAATCTGATCGCAACAATAAAGCAGGAGGCAGAGGACACTAAATGATGTAAGCCAATCTCCTGATTTTTTTGCTGGGAGATACTAATATATTGAATACTAGCTTCATATGGCGCTGTCCAGTGATTAATAAATACACCGTACACATAATACGTATGCCCTTTAATATATAGATTCTCCTGCTTATCAGCAACTGTAAGCGCAAGCTTGCCAAAGCGAGTAGCTTCTTGAATATTGTCGAAACCTGCATTTAATAGTAGAGCATAGTTAATCAAGACCATGCCATTTTTCGAAGTAGTTCCATGCTGCAATTGCAAACGTAATCCCTTCATTAACAAAATACCTGTTAAATTTGGATTTAGTAAAAAAGCGCTTGCTGTCATACTAATAATTAAATGAATCAATACATCAATTTCCTCGCTATCTGTTGGCGGATGCTGCAATAAATCCTCATCAGACATATGACGTAAAGCCCATTTTAATAATAAAAACTCCTTTAAAAGCTGTGATTTTTTAGGATGTTCTGTAATATTGATACGCGCAACCTGTAAGCCTGCTAGCCCCGCCTTCAAGCCAATTGTAGGGCTATCAGATTCAATGTATAGCACCGTTTTCAAACTATTTACCAGCAGCTTTTCCAACACCGTTTCTGCATGCTCTAACGCTTCTGTTAAATGGATTTCTGATTGTGCATAGTGCCCTATTATATATTCACACTCACCTAAGTTGGCATATAGTTTGACAGATTGCTCTCTCAACATGACCCAGTGATTGGCAGGTAATAGCTCTTTACTCGTTGTAAAATAATAAAGTGCATTATCAAAAAGACCCATACACTTCGCCTCTAGCCCTAGCTGATAATTCCATAGCACTAATTGCTGCCTTTCCTCTTGCGTTAATAATACTTGCGCATAATTATAATGCTTCACAATCTCATTTAAACGATAATAATCCCCCATATTAGCTTCGTTCTCTGTTAATAGCTTACCAATTTGATAATGAAGCCTCCTACGCTCTTGCAATGGTAAATCATGATAAGCTACCTGCTGAATACGATCATGGACAAATTGAAACCTCATCGGCATTGTATGCAAAATACCTTCATGTGCAAACTTACTCGCCCATTTAAAATGAGCATCCAATGGTACAATAAAGCCGTCTTCAATTAATCTATTGATAAACGTTAGCAAATCCTGTGCTGATAGATCAACAAGCTTTAATACGGCACTCAGCTCAAACTGGCGGCCAAAACAAGCGATAATGCGCAATACGTCATGTACATCTATTGCTAATGTAGCCATTCTATTTTCAATAAAGGTTAATAGCTCCTTCTTTAAAAATAATTGCTGAAATTTTTGCAGGCTAAACTGCCATTCCTTTTGCTCAGCTTGAAAATAGATTGTGTTATTTTGCTGTAGTGAACGCACAGCCTCTTTCACAAATAATGAATTACCCTTTGTCACATGAAATAATTGCTGGGCAAGCATTTGTATGGTTTCTGGCTGTGCATGGAAGGATGCTTCTAGCCAATGCTGCACGGCTTGCTCTGTCAAAGGAGGTACATGAATCATAGTATCATAAGAAACAATTGGTGCTCCCTGCGACTCGCTTTCTTCATTAGGACGAAATGCGCTAATAATCATAAAATAGCCCGCTCGATGTTGCTCATAAATTTGTGCCATAATATCCATGGTACTGCTTGTAGCCCAATGGACATCGTCGACAAACCATACAACGGGCTTTTTTTGTAGCGCGAATGTCATTAATATTTTTTGAATCGACAGCAATATATGAGATTGGAGCTGTTTTGTATTTTCACGAACTTCCTTTGGAATCTCTGTTTCCTTCTGAATAAACCATTTCAGCTCAGGCAATAAACGAACAAGCTCCTCTGTAATGACAAGCTTGACATCCTGAAATAATTTTTGCCATAGCTGAACAGATTTTTCTCCTTCCATATAAACTAATTTCAATAAAGTTCGTAATGGGTGAGCATCGATTGTATAATCGTTATCTAGCTGTAGCTGCTCATACTTTGTTGTAATAAAATACCCTTTGGCAGCCGCAATTTCTCCCTTTAGCTCCTCAACAAGCCTTGATTTACCACATCCAGCCTCTCCTACAATCGTTACAAGCTTTTTATCACCTCTTGCTACTTGCTGAAAGATGGAGGAAAGCTCCGCAAATTGCTGTTCTCTGCCATAAAGCTTCGTCGATAACCCTGTGCTTATACGCATATCCTGTTCGCCTAATGGAAAATCGTCAAGCGACTCATTTGCTAGCAGCTTGTGCTGAATGGAAAGCAAATCCCCCCTTAATCCAATGGCACTTTGATAGCGTGCATCTGGATTTTTTGCCAATAGCTTGTCAATAATGTGCCAAAGAATCGGAGGCAAACTATTTTGAGCGCTTATTAAGGCTGCTGGCTTTTTCGTCACAATTTCATAAATAAGATCAACAGCGTCCTCCGCCTGAAAAGGTAATTGACCGCCCACTATCTCATAAAAAATCACACCGAGCGCATATAAATCAGAGCGGTAATCCACGGCTGCATTAAGCCTTCCTGTTTGCTCTGGCGCATAGTAAGGCAATTGCTCTATTTGCTCATATGGATTGTCAATAACAACGGGTGACTCCGCATCATACTTAGCGCTATACGTTGAGCTTAATAGCTTTATTTTTAATGAGTTCGGATTAATTAAAATTTGCTGTGGATTAAGGTGCAAATAAAGCAGTTCACTTTGCTGCATTTTTATACAAATATTTGTTAGCTCAATAGCTATTTGTAAAAATTGATGTAAAGAAATATGATGATAGGTCAAGCGCTTTAAGGCCACTCCGTTAAAATTTTCATAAATAATTGCATATTGGCCATCAATATAATCAATAGCAATTGGCTGTAATAGCCAAGGATTTTGCTCGTGGGCAAACAATGAAAATTCATATTGCAGCTTTGCTCTTTTTTCAGCAGAGTTATGATGAATGCTTTTCACAAGGACCAAGCGATTATATTTTTGCATATACATTCTTTGCAGATGCCAATGCTGTGTTGATTGTAAAAGAATACAATCATTCATAGGCAGTTCCTCCTTTCGTTATAGGGCTTAGTTGAATGGTTTGGTTATGCTTGTTTTTATCAGCTAAATCATCCATTGCACCATTCTTAAACTAGACACCTCTCCATCTTTATGTATTTACTACTATAAAAAGCGAAGGTTAAAAATTGGTTAAATTATTGAAGCTTTTTTCTCCTACTGTAAAAATTTTTTGCGATAGATATGCGGTGAGTAGCCTGTATATTTTTTGAATTTTTCAATATAGTAGCTAACTGTACTAAAGCCTGTTAGCACTGCAATCGTTGTAATGGATTGCTCATGATTTTGCAATAGCTTCAGACTTTTACGAAGCTGATAATATAGCAAATATGTAAAAGGCGTCATTCCAACAACTTTTTTAAAAAAGCGACTGCATTCTGCTGGGCTGATATAAATATGTGCTGCTAAATCTGCCAATGTAATTTTCTGATGATAATGGCTATGTAAAAAATCAAGCATAGCCTTTACTCGTTCATGTTGGACAATTGTGAGGGTATCCATAATTTCCGTTGTTAGCATGGATTGTGTAAGCATTGTTTCCCATATGGTTAACAGCTCCCTCCAAACCTGTAGCTCAAAAAATGGCACTTACGTCTGCAATAAATGAGCAATGTCGTTCACCCTGCCAGCTAACGCTACTGTAAGCTTGACATAGGATAATCAATTATTCGTTATATAAGGCTCAATATAGTTCGTCATAATAACACTGTCTGCATATCCTCCTATTAAAAAAGGGTCTATATTAATACAGTATGTTCCATTTGGTAAGGCTTTGCTTCATGTAGCCTTGCTGTATTAATAAACAATCCTTCCCCTGCTTCAAGAACTACTGTTTCCGTTTCTATTCGATACTGTACATGCCCACTTTTAATATAAACAAATTGAATTTCCTTATGCCAATACAAAGGTAAAACATCCATGCTTGCTAGGCGCAATATTGTTTCATACAAAGCAAGTGGAAATGCCTTTGAGCCGTGCAATGTAAGCTCCTGTAAATCCTTCGCTATTTTAATATGGGGTTTGACCACCTCAATATTTTTAGCTGTATAATTCGATATTTATTCAGTTGGAAATCTTTTATAATCATCCTATATTGATAGTTTAGGAGATGTGATGATGTGAATCAAATTATCAAGAAAAAACGTACACTCGGCTTGCTACTTGTTATTTTAGGAGCAAGCTTTTGGGGAATTGGTGGAACGGTAGCACAACGGCTGTTTCAGCAGGACAATATCCCTGTAGAATGGCTTGTATCTAGCCGTTTGCTATTAGCGGGTGTCTTGCTGCTCGCCCTCTATAAAATAACCCACCGCCAAGCATCCATATTTGTTATATGGCGCACAAAGCAAACAGCCTTGCGACAAATTTTATTTAGTTTACTTGGCATGCTAGCTGTTCAATATACATATATGATGTCGATTGCGATTGGGAATTCAGCAGTAGCAACATTGCTACAATATTTAGCACCGCTATTTATTATCGCATACTACTTGCTTACAAGGCAGAGCACCTTAACAAAACAAGATGGTATAGCCGTTACACTTACACTTGTCGGGACTTTTTTATTACTAACAAACGGCTCTTTTTCTACCTTGTCAGTTCCATTTACGGCTGTGTTCTGGGGTATACTCTCTGGACTTTCGCTCGCCTTTTATACAATCTATGCTGGACCACTATTACAGCAATTTCATTCATTGCTTGTTGTTGGCTGGTCCATGCTTATTGGGGGAGCCGTGATGAGCCTTTTCCATCAGCCATGGGTCATTGAATTATCCACTTGGACATTTTCCACAGTGGCTTATTACTTTTTTATTATTATTTTTGGAACCATGCTTGCCTTTTGGTTTTTTATTGCAAGCCTACGTTATTTATCGCCAAAGGAGGCAAGCTTATTAGGCAGCCTTGAGCCACTAACAGCCGTCATCACCAGCGTATTGTGGCTAAAAATTTCCTTTGGCAGCTTTCAATTTATTGGCACATTGCTAATTTTGCTAATGATTTTATATCTCACCGTCTTTCAGAAAAAGCAATAAAGCCTATTACAACAGTGAATACCTCCTAAAAATATGTAGAAAAATATAAATTTATACATAAAATTTACATATTTTATATATCTTTTTTCCTTATTTCGCTATTATACTAAATATAATAATGGATAAAGGGAGGTATTTTTATGGGTAAAAAGGTTATTTTCTTTGAGGTTGAAGGTGGCACAGATAAAGGACCTGATGGCTATCGTCCTGATACGATGCCAATGGTGGATGCACTACAGCAGCGCGGACAAGAAGCAGAGGTTATTTTCTTTAATGTAACGAAAACACAGCAAATATTTGACTATGTGAAGGAACATGGTATTGCCTATGTATCACGTATTAATCCTGGTAACTTACAGCATGAAGAGGCGTATTTTGCTATGCTACGCGAGCTATGCCAAGCTGGTGTGATGGGAATGCCACATCCAGATGCGATGATTAGCTATGGCTCAAAGGATGCTTTATCAAAACTTACAACTACTAATTTAGTGCCTGATGATACATTTGCCTACTACACAGTTGACGTCTTTAAGGCACAGTTCCCTATCTCCTTAGCTTTAACAGAGCGTGTGCTCAAGCAAAATCGCGGCTCAACAGGTGAGGGCATTTGGCGCGTTCATGTAGTCGAACCATTAGCTGAAGGCATGACAACCGTCCCGCTTGACGCAAAAATTAAATGCACAGAAGCAAAAGATAATCATGTAGAATACTGGCAGCTTGGCGATTTTATGACGTTTTGTGAGCAATATATCACAGGACCAAACGGTATGCTAATTGATATGCGCTTCCTTCCGCGCATTACAGAAGGCGAAATTCGTTTATTAATGTTACGTCACCACCCTGTCCACGTTGTCCATAAAAAGCCTGCAGACACGGCAGATGCCTTTAGTGCCACACTATTTTCTGGAGCTCATTACCGTTATGATGCTCCCGAGGATTGGGCAGCACTTGTCCAAAATTTTTTAGCGCAGCTTCCTCAAATAACAAGCCTATTAGGTAATTATGACTTACCACTTATTTGGACAGCTGATTTTATGCTAGACACGAATGAAGCTGGCGAAGATTGCTATATTTTAGGCGAAATAAATTGCTCCTGTGTCGGCTTTACTTCAGAGCTATCCTTCGCTCATCGTGTAGCAGAAGAAATTTTAGCCTCTATCCATGAAAATACCCCCATCGCTGCTTTAAACAAATAAAAATCCACTAGTACGTGGATTTTTATTTGCGCTTATTTATATATATACCTTAACAGCTTGTATAAATTCGTAAATAAAGTAGCCTGCAAAGCCTATTAATAAAAGGCCTGCTATAACCGTTAATATTTGAATCATTTTACGATTCATTGCCTTCCGTGTAACCGATACAATTGCTAGCAAGCCAATATCATGGAGTAAAATTCCACTGAGAACACCCGCAGCAATGATTAAAAAGCTTGTTGGCTGCCCCTGTCCATACGATTTCGCTAACACAACACCGAATACATTCACCCAAAACACCAGATTCCCCGGCGAAACAGCGACCAATAAGCCATTAAAATACGAGGCAAAAAATGATTTCGTTACCTTTTCTCCTGCCAATGTAATATCATGATCGGCATTTTTAATCGAATCATAGCCTAAAAACAGTAAAAACCCCGCTCCAATAAGCCACATAGGAATTTGAATAATTGGCATTGCTAAAATAGAGGCTAGCCCCATATAAAGAGCAAACACCAATACAACATCAATGGTCATACCACCAAGCCCTACAGCCCAGCCATGCATAAAACCATTTTTCAGTCCTTGCTTTGTCATTTCCACTGTAATTGCACCTACAGGCATGGCAATCGCAAGCCCTACCAATACATATGCTACATATAAACTCAAACAAACAACTTCTTTCATCTTATCGATAAGCTTCATACGTCCGTTTATTCGCTTAATATAGCATAAATATACTTAAAACGAAATAATTATTAGTATATTCATAAAAAAAGCATCCCTTATACAAAAGGGACGCCTCTAGTCATATTCTTTATTATAGCATCTGCTTTTTCCATTGCGCTAACAGATCCTCAGATTTTGCAATATCGATTTTTAATACGACCTGCTTTGTGGTGCAGCGTTTTTTTGCTTTGCTCCATGCTTCCTCTAAAGCTGGTAAATAGCTTAAATTTTTGCTAGCTGCTACTAGCTGAAAAAAAATATTACCTTGAATATAGTGCCAGCGAGGGTTCATGCCATCTAATTGAATGGCTTCTTCAATTAGACGTAGTGCTAAATATGGACTGCCCTCAGTACGGTTTAAAAATTGAGCGAATGCTCCCCAATAGAGTGCTTTATTTGGTTGCAGCTTAATCGCCTCTGCAAATTGCACCATCGCCTTATCATGCTCTGTTGCAAGGACATAATATTCTGCCATTGTATAATAGGCATTTGCCTGTGCGCCAACCTCACCTGCTAATAATTCATCCACTACTTTTCCAAATAGTTCATGGTCTTGGCTCCCTAAATAGGCAGCAAGTACATCTCGTTCAGGATATGAGCCATCTGCTCGCTCCACGCTTTGCTTAACTCTATCGTTCGTCGGAATTGGCATATTGGCATAGCCATTTGCCTCTAGCAATGCAATATGCTGTTGCAATGTTTGATATTGTTCCTTCTCCATTGCTGTATCGTTGCTGACAATAATCTTTGCTAATTGATAGCTTTCCTTTACTTGTCCACTCACAAATAAGTCATTGACTTGCTGAACTTGCTCATCCAATTGTTTTACCACGCTTACAATCCTCACCTTCGCCAAACGAAAAATCTCATTGCTAGTGTACCATCTTTCAAGGAGCAGCAAAAGGGAGCCTTTCTACAATTCTTTTAATCGAAAGGCTTTAACATGCTGCTCTAATGTATGTGCCATCTGCGTTGTTTCATTAGAGCCTTGTGCTACTTCATCAATGCTTGCTGTTGTTTGCTGTGCAGCTACTGTAATCATATGCATTGTTTCTTCAATATCTCGTATTGACTCGGTTAATTGTTGAATCATCTGTACAATTCGATCTGATTTTTCATTTTCAGCCGTTAACGCATTGGAAATGGCAATCATTTCTTCCACTGTTGTCGCCACAGCAGTAGAAATATTGCTTAAAGATTGTGCTGTTAAAAGAACAGTTTCTGTGCCTTTTTCAATATATTGCGTATTATCATTTGTTGATGTCATTACTTGCTGCACATGCTTCATAATATCTTGAATAAGCTGTTCAACCTGTAGCACCTCTTCATTTGACTGCTCCGCAAGCTTACGTACCTCTTCGGCAACAACCGCAAAGCCCTTGCCATGCTCTCCTGCTCTAGCTGCCTCAATGGAAGCATTCAAAGCTAGTAAATTCGTTTGTGAAGCAATGTTCGCAATAGATGTTGTAATTGCTTGAATTTTAGTTGCAGATGTTACTAAGTTTTCTACTGTGTGTTTAACTTCATCCGAGCCTTTATGAATTAATGCCATATCATGACTAATATCCTTTGCCAGTCGCTCACCCTCTGTTGCAAGCTTCATTGTTTCTCGCGCATTATCGGCACTATTATTAGCATTGCTTTGAATTTCTTGTAAATCCTCTGCCAATGAAGTAAGCACATCTGTCGCATTTTCAGCATGGTGCATCCCTGCTGTTACGGCACTGGATGCTTCCTCAATATTATTAGCCACGCCTTGTATGGTATTTGTCATATCGTTTAAAGTTGAAGCGGTTTCATCTGCATTCGTTACTAATGTTACAGAAGTTGAACGCATCGTCATAAGCATATTTTGTAAATTAGCGGTCATACGATTCAGCGTATTTGCTAAATCCTCCACCTCATCTTTGCTACGAATCTTTGTTTCTTCGACTGCTAAATTGCCATTTGCAATCTCTTTTGCCTGCTGAATTAAAATACTAATCGGTCTTACTTTACGACGGATTAAGAAGCCAGTAATAATAGACGCAATGAGCATTGGGAAAATACTAATTAAAATACCGCTTCTTACAACATCCCATGTGCGTTCCTTGACAATATTCGCATCAAAATCAATAACACTGATGGCAATAATCTCTTTGTTTGAGTCATGGTCTTGATAAATTGGTGCATAGCCTGATAAACGCTCCATCCCAGCAAAATCGTAAGGCTCTGAATAAGTTGGGTGTTTATGTGTCAGCATCATATCAATGGCCTCTTGATCTAAGTAAAATGCGTCACCAGGTGCATAGCCCTTCTCTATTAAATGGTCATCAAGCGCCAGCAATGTACCATCGAGCGCTAAAATATACTGCGTTTGAAAAATATCTTTATGATCAGTTGTCCAATTTAAATCCTGTCCAATCTGTGCCTGTGCAGCTTTATCGCCAGCTATCGCCTTCGTAAGTTCTTCAGGATTAATCAAGCCTGTTGTAATATTGGCACAGCCATAAGCCTCCACACCAGCAGCGTCATACAATTTATTGTATGCAGTTATGTATGTTGCGAACGATGTAATCCCTAGCATCACCACTAAAATACCAGCAATAATCGTTCCAAGCTGAAAAGTTAATGAATTGCGTAAATTCACGATTCACCCTCTCCCCTTTCTTGTCATACTTGTATAAGCATTCCTCGTTATTTCTCATCATACTATAAAAAGATGTATTAAAAAAGCATCTTTAATGATTCTAGCAAACTAAAAACATTGGATAAATGTTCTGAATTATGCGATAATTGAAATGGTATATTTTTTCTTTGAGCACTGATGACCATTACATCTTAGGAGGGCTTGCTATGAATAGACGTTTTCACTTGATATCACTTATTATAGGGAATTTATTAATAATAGGCGCTATTTTTATTTACGCTGTGCAAAGTCAAGTACAAGTGGCCATCAGTACATATGCTCTTGTAATAAGTTTTTTAAGCACATTGCTTATTATCTTTTTCTATGTATGGGGAGATGACAAGCAACAAATATCCAGTTAAATTCCCTTTACAAATGGCATTCTCCTCCAAATACATCAAGGGATTGTAGAAAAATAAATTTTTTTGGAGAAAATTTTAAAACAATGATTGAGTAGTATAACAATTTTCTGTATAATCGGCTTGTTTGACAATACTTTTTATGAACTTGGGGGTAGACAATTGGGTAAAGCATTGATTATCGGAGCTGGCGGAGTTGCCAGTGTTGTGGTACACAAGTGTGTTCAAAATTCGGACGTATTTGAGGAAATTTGTATCGCAAGTAGAACTGTTTCAAAATGTGACGCTCTAAAAGAAAAACTTGATGGCGGAAAAACAAAGATTCAAACTGCACAGGTAGACGCAGATAATACTGAAGAGGTTATTGAGCTTATTAAAGCTTTCGGACCAGATGTAGTCATTAACGTTGCATTACCTTATCAGGACTTAACGATTATGGATGCTTGCTTAGCGACAGGTGTACACTATGTGGATACTGCAAACTATGAGCCACCTGAAACGGCAAAATTTGAATATAAATGGCAATGGGCCTATAAAGAAAAGTTTGAAAAAGCTGGCTTAACTGCACTGCTTGGTAGCGGTTTTGACCCAGGTGTAACAGGCGTCTTTACAGCTTATGCACAAAAACATGAGTTTGATGAAATCCACTATATCGATATTGTGGATGCAAATGCTGGTGATCATGGTTATCCTTTCGCAACAAACTTCAACCCAGAAATCAATATTCGTGAAATCACAGCGAATGGTCGTTACTGGAAAGAAGGCGAGTGGATTGAAACAGCACCACTTGAGAAAAAAGAAGTGTATAACCTACCAGAAATCGGACCAAAAGATATTTACCTTCTATATCATGAAGAGCTTGAATCGCTTGCGAAAAACATTAAAGGCTTAAAGCAAATCCGCTTCTGGATGACGTTCTCTGAAAAATACTTAACACACTTAAAAGTATTAGAAAACGTTGGAATGACATCTATCGAACCAATCGAATTTGAAGGTCAAATGATTCAGCCTATTCACTTCTTGAAGGCAGTATTACCAGACCCAGCTTCACTTGGACCACGTACAAAAGGTAAAACAAATATCGGCTGTATCATTCGCGGTCTAAAAGATGGTAAAGAAAAAACATACTATGTATACAATGTATGTGATCATGAGGAATGCTATAACGAGGTTGGCTCACAAGCGATCTCTTACACAACTGGCGTACCAGCTATGATTGGTGCAATGCTTGTAATGAATGGCGAATGGCGTAAACCAGGCGTTTGGAATGTAGAAGAATTCGATCCAGATCCATTTATGGATGCACTAAATAAATGGGGTCTACCATGGCAAGAAAGCCATAATCCAGAATTGCTTGACCTTGATTTAGATGCAAAGGAAGTAAACCGATGAAACCAATTGATTTTTCAAAAGTTCCATCCCCTTCCTATGTAGTGGATGAGCGATTATTAACAAAAAATCTTGAGCTTTTAAAATCAATCCAAGAGCGTACAGGCTGTCGCATTTTACTAGCCCTTAAAGGCTTTTCCATGCATTCAACCTTCCCTTTAGTTGGGAAATATTTAGCAGGTATTACAGCTAGCTCATTGCATGAAGCGCGACTTGGCTATGAAAAAATGGGCAAGGAAGTGCATGTTTATGCGCCTGCTTATATTGAGCATGAAATGGACGAGCTACTAGGCTATGTAGATCACATTGTTTTTAACTCATTTAATCAATGGGCACAATACAAAGATAAAGTAAAATCGGCTGGTAAAACAATCGAATGTGGTATTCGCGTAAACCCTGAATACTCTGAGATTGAAACAGCTCTTTACGATCCTTGCTATACAAATTCTCGTCTTGGCACAACGTTAGCTAATTTTGATAAATCACAGCTTGATGGTATTGATGGCTTACACTTCCATGCAATGTGTGAGCAAAATTCAGATACTTTAGAGCGTATTATTGAAGTTGTTGAAGAAAAATTTGGGGATGTTTTGCACCAAATGAAATGGTTAAATTTCGGCGGTGGTCACCATATTACGCGTGAAGATTACGATGTAGAAAAGCTTGTAAATATCATTAACTACATCCAAGAAAAGTATAACTTACTTGTTTATCTTGAGCCAGGTGAAGCCGTAGCGCTCAATACAGGCTATCTAGTCGCAACAGTGCTGGATATTCAGCAAAATGGTATGGACCTTGCTATTTTAGATACATCTGCAACATGTCATATGCCTGATGTACTTGAGATGCCATACCGTCCAATGATTATCGGCTCTGGACAAGCCAATGAATTCGCACACACATATCGCTTAGGCGGGCTAACATGTCTTGCTGGCGATGTCATTGGTGACTATTCCTTTGAAGAACCATTAAAACCCGGTGATCGTCTTGTCTTTACAGATATGGCTCACTATTCAATGGTGAAAAATCATATGTTTAATGGTGTCAACTTACCTGCTATCGTTTCTTATAATGATGAAGAAGGTATCAAGGTCATTCGCGAATTTACATTTGAAGACTATAGCGGC
Organism: Lysinibacillus sp. FSL K6-0232; assembly: GCF_038008325.1. Classification (NCBI taxonomy): domain Bacteria; kingdom Bacillati; phylum Bacillota; class Bacilli; order Caryophanales; family Bacillaceae; genus Lysinibacillus; species Lysinibacillus sp. FSL K6-0232. Next base: position 2,378,145 of record NZ_JBBOYW010000001.1, read on the forward strand.
AGGCTATCCTAAGCCACTTCTAAAAGCCCCTCCAGCACTGGAGGGGCTTTTAGCTTTTGCTGCGCATCGCTATCCTACATTTCGTGCGCTCTATCCGTCATTTCGAGCATTCTATCCGCTTTATGCTTCTTCCCTTTCATTTTCCAGCATTTTATGTAAATAAGCGATAATCTCGCGAATGCCATCTAATGAATTGACGAGTATTTTTGGGTCAACATACGTAATCATGCGGTTTTCAAGATTGGCTACGGCTGTAAAATAACGCGTTTTTGCATAATTAACAAGACCTAATTGCTGCAATACCGTATCATCGAAATCAAGAATCTCGCGCGCTTCTGTTACAAGTAAGCCATAATTAACAACATCGGTATTTAACACGATCACGCGAGCTGTTTCTGTATTGGATGAACGATTGTACAAAATTCGTTCAAAATCAAGCACAGGCACAAGCTCACCTCGAATTCTTGTAAAGCCTAGAAGATAGTTTGGTAAATGAGGAATAGGTGTTACCTGCTCTAATTTTTCAATAGAAATCGTTTGCTCCACAGGTACTGCATATTCCTCTGTACCACAAGCAAAAACAACTGCTTTTACACTCTCCATGCGTTCACATCCTTCTATTCAACGATTATTTCTTCGCAGACTCTTTCACAATTTCAACAAGTAAATCTGCTAATTTTTCTAATTCTTCTACAGGTATTTTTTCATTTGTTGTATGAATATCCTCATAGCCAACAGATAAATTTACCGTTGGAATACCAAAGCCTGCAATGACATTCGCATCAGACCCTCCACCTGAAACACCTAAGACAGGTGTACGGTCAATATTGCGTGCCGCTGCCATCGCCACTTGGACAACTTTATCTGATTCTGTTACACGGAAACCTGGATACATTAGCTTTACTTCTACTTCAGCACGTGCCCCTAAAGAAGCAGATACTTGTTCAAAGGTTTCTTGCATATGCTTTGTTTGTGCATTTAGCTTTGCTTGGTCGATTGAGCGTGCTTCCGCTAAAATTGTCACTTCATCGCAAACAATATTTGTCGCTTGCCCACCCTCAAAGCGCCCAATATTCGCTGTTGTTTCTTCATCTAAGCGGCCTAGCTTCATTTGAGCAATACACTTAGAAGCCACTGTAATGGCTGAAATGCCTTTTTCAGGTGCAACTCCTGCATGTGCAGTTTTTCCAATAATTTTGGCAAAAATTTTCGCTTGGAATGGAGCTGCTGTGACAATACCGCCTACTTTGCCATCGCTATCCACAGCAAAGCCATATTTTGCTGTAATGCTAGAAGGGTCTAACTCCTTCGCTCCAGCAAGACCACTTTCCTCACCTGCTGTAATAATAAGCTCGATATCCCCGTGTTCAACTTGCTGTTCTTTTAAGCGCTTCACCAGCTCCAGCAATGCCGCAATTCCTGCTTTATCATCCGCGCCTAAAATCGTTGTACCGTCTGATACAATATAACCGTCTTCACGTAAAGATGGTTGAATACCTTTACCTGGCACAACTGTATCCATATGAGCAGTAAAGTAGATTGGCTCTACATCCAATGTACCTTTTAATGTTGCAATAATATTGCCAGCTCCATGCCCATTGCGCGTATGTGCATCATCTTGAATAACTGTCAATCCCAGTGCCGTTAATTTTTCTACTAAAATTGGTGCAATTACTTGTTCATGCTTTGCTTCTGAATCAATTTGAACAAGCTCAAAAAACTCTTCTACTAAACGACTTGTCATGTTGAAAAACTCCTTAGTTTACGTGTTTTTCCACGTAATAGTATACTCATTATTTTAGCACAACGTTCATGGAGTTGACATCATTCAACATAGCCTTAAAAAAAGCCTAGGAAAAGATTTCCTAGACTTGCTTTAACCATTTAAAATAGCTTCCTTTTCCTGCTGTAATGTTTGTAAGTAGTGAACAGCCTTTGTACGTTTATCTTGTAAGCGTAAAATTGTATTATGTACATCATCCTGTATACGAGAAACCTGCTCTCTTGCCGTTGAAATTTTCGAGTGCACAGACCAAGCAGAAAAAATATCATCGAAAAAGTAGTCAGCAAATTTTACAAAACCATCTGTTTCTACATGCAGTGATTTGGTAGACATTTCATGAATATCTAATAATTCATTGTGAAAGCGTTGCAAGGCAATTTGTGCATTATGTAAATAGCTTTCTGATTGATCAAGTGCATCATGCTTCAAATGTGTAGCGATAAGCCCGCCGCCAAAGAATGTATCCCATGTAGAGTAGCCACTTGCCGAATGTAATGAAGCTGCTGCTTGCCCTAGCTTTGTCAGTGCTACTTCACCCGCCTCCTCAGCCTCTTGAATTTCAAGCATTAATTGCTTTGTTAGCATCTCTTCCTCTGCTAACTGTTCAAGCCTTTGTGCCTGTGCTGGATCATGAATTTGTAAGTAGCCTTGCTTTTTCGCATGAATATGTCGCAGTGTTTGCTGTAATGCTTGCTCATCTATTTGTGCTAATTTTTGTGTTACTTGGGCTTGATCTGCTGTTAAGTCTGCTTGCATTTTTTTAGCTTCGTTGATTTTTAATTCTAGCACTGCTGCTTTATCAATTTTTTCTGCTCGCAGCTCATCTTGCTGTCCTGTCCATGTACGAATCATATTCATAAATGAGAAACCATCTAATTTATCAAGTTTTGTGCGAAGTTGCTGAAGTGCTGTAGAATATTTTGTTATTTCCTCTTGTGCATGTTCAATCTGCTTATCAATTAATAGACTTTGCTCATTTAACCTTGTCTTAGTTCTTAACTGTGTATAAATCCGTTCCTGCTCTTCTTGTAATTGCTTCCATTCCATTCGACTCAACTCCTCTTACTATAAAGTACGAATGAAAATGAAAAATGTTTCAAATATTTGTTAATAATTTTCATTGATTTTTAGTAAAAATAAGGCCTAGCAACTATATAGCTGCTAGGCTTATCTTATGTTAAAGTGGAATATTTCCGTGTTTTTTCTCTGGACGTGTTTCGTGTTTGTTTGCTAGCATATCAAGCCCTTGAATTAGCTTAATACGAGTATCGCGTGGGTCAATAACATCGTCTACCATACCGCGTGAAGCTGCCACATATGGATTTGCAAATTTTTCTTTATATTCTTCAATTTTTGCTGCACGTGTTGCTTCTGGATCACTGGATTGAGCAATTTCACGCGCAAAAATAATATTGGCAGCACCCGCAGCTCCCATTACGGCAATTTCAGCATTTGGCCATGCAAAGACAAGGTCAGCACCGATTGATTTAGAGTTTAAGGCAACGTAAGCGCCTCCATAAGCTTTACGAAGAATCACTGTAATTTTTGGTACAGTCGCTTCTGAGTAAGCATAAAGAATTTTTGCACCATGACGAATAATACCACCATGCTCTTGCTTAACGCCTGGGAAGAAGCCAGAAACGTCTTCAAATGTGATGATTGGGATATTGTAAGCATCACAAGTACGGATAAAGCGAGCTGCTTTATCGGAAGAATCAATATCTAATCCACCTGCTAATACTTTTGGTTGGTTACAAACAAGCCCAACGGACTCACCAGCAATACGCGCAAAACCAACGACTACATTTTTGGCAAACTCTGCATGCACTTCCATAAAGGAACCTTCATCCACAACCTGCTCCACAACTTTACGCACATCATATGGACGTGTTGTTTCAATTGGCACTGTATCCACGATTTCTGGGCGATAGTCATCTCCCTCAGGTCGTGCTTGTCGAGGTGCCTTTTCCTTATTATTTTGTGGTAAATAGCTTAATAGTTTTTTAATTTGATTGATTGCCTCTTCTTCAGATGGTGCACGGAAATGGGCATTACCACTTACAGCATTGTTTACTTTAGAGCCACCTAGATTTTCAGCAGAGATTTTTTCACCTGTTACTGTTTCAATTACTTTTGGACCTGTAATAAACATTTGAGATGTTTTATCAACCATTAAAATAAAGTCTGTAATAGCAGGCGAATATACTGCACCACCAGCACATGGCCCCATAATAACAGAGATTTGTGGAATAACACCTGAATAAATAGCATTACGGTAGAAAATATGACCATACCCATCTAGCGATAGTACACCCTCTTGGATACGCGCACCACCTGAATCATTAATGCCGATAAATGGTGTACCATTTTTCGCAGCTAAATCCATCACTGTCGCCATTTTTTTAGCATGCATTTCACCAAGAGCTCCACCAAATACTGTGAAATCTTGTGAGAATAAGTAGACTGGACGACCATTGATTTTACCAAAACCAGTTACAACCCCATCTCCTGGTCCCTCTAGCTTGTCCATACCAAAGTCTACTGTACGGTGCGTAATAAATGGATTAATTTCAAAAAATGTACCTTCATCTAGCAACAATTCAATACGTTCACGAGCTGTTAATTTCCCCTTTTCGTGCTGCTTGTCGATACGCTCATAGCCACCCCCAAGCTCAATTACTGTCTTACGGTCATACAAGTCATTGATTTTGTCGAACATATCCATAATAATCACTTATCCCCTTTTCCACTTTTATCACATAATTCATATAACACCCCGAAGGAAGATTTAGGATGCATAAAGGCAACCTCTGCACCTCCAGCACCTGGTCCTGGCTCTTCAGATAGCAAACGTACACCTTTTTCACGAAGCTCTGCCATACGTTCACGAATACCTGTTACACCGAAAGCAACATGGTGAATCCCCTCGCCACGCTTTTCAATAAACCCATAAATTGCACTTTTCTCACTCATTGGCTCCAATAATTCAATTTTCACATTACCTGCGTCAATGAATGCAACACGAACTTGCTGTGATTCTACTTCTTCCACTTTCATCAACTTTAAGCCTAAAGTTTCAGTATAATATGTAATGCGTTCATCTAGATCGCGCACCGCAATCCCGATATGGTCTACTTTCTCCATGGGCACATCTCCTTCTGTTATGGTACATAACCTATTTTACAGAGTTTTTCGTCAAAACTCTACCACTTGAGAAATTTTTCAGATTTGCTAAACTATTTATAAGAAAAGAAGGAGCGAACGAGCATATGAGTAATAAAAAATTTCAAAAAATCGTTGTCTATACAATGGTAGTAATTATGCTAATTTCATCTTTGGCATTTGGCTTGTCTATGTTTCTTTAAGACAAAGCAGAGGCGTCCATCTAGTTATGGGCGCTCTTTTTTGACCTTTAAGCCTTTAAATGACTGCTTTATTTCTAAATACCTGTCCATTTCCTCAATAAGCTGATAGAGAGCTGCCTGCGCAATAAATTGCTGATGATTTTGTGGCAGCGGTAGCTGAGAAAAATCCTGCTTCACCCGCTCCAACTTCTCTCGGTAATGCCCTGCTGTATTTCCTGAATGCACATGTTCGCCAAGGTCTTGTAAAAAATCTGCCACAAGTTCTGCCTCTTGTACTATAACAGGTAATGTGGTCACTTTTGGCAGCACTCGTTCAATAATTTCTAACTGCTGCTCACGCATATCAAAATAAATATAGTAATCATTTTTACGCCGCATAAAATGGTTTTCAACATCTTTAAATGCCAATGATTTAGCATTTTCTAATGTGCTAACCGCTTCAATAATTTCTCGTCCATCCCACAGTGTATCTCCTTGACGTAAATAGTTTGCAACTTCAAAAAAAATCTTGCTATATAGCTCCTCAATTTTAACTCGATAGTAATTTAATTCCTTTTGAATATCTGGCATATACATATTAACGGCTAATCCTGTTCCATAGCCAATAGCCATTAATGCTAGTTCATTATAAACAAGTGGTAATGAAAAACTACCTGCTGCATAAATATGCATCATAATAACGGCACTAGAAATAAATCCATCCGTAATCTTTAATGATACAATTGTTGGAATAAACACAAGCAGCATACCTGCTAATGTTAATGGATGATAAGAAAAAAGCTCAAAGCTACCAAATGCGAAAACCATCCCAATCATACTGGCTGCCAAGCGTGTATAGGCTGCATGGATAGACCTCTTTTTCGTTGGCTGTATACATAATATGGTTAAAATACCAGCAGACGCGTATGAGGCTAAATCAAAATACTGGGCAATGGCGATCGCAATTGCCGCTCCAATTGCTGTTTTTAATGTACGATAGCCGATTGAAAACTTTTTCAAGCCGACTGCCTCCTGTCCTTTCATGCTCTCTTCTTATTATTTAGCCAATATTACGAAAATTCTACATGTGTATCATGAAAATTGGCAAGCTATCTATTACATGATGATAAGTAGCAAGCCTCTATAGATAGCATCTATCTATGAGGCTGTTACTTATGCAATTTTTTATGCAAGCATTATCTTACAGTTCATCACAATATTCTTCAAAGTTTGCTTGTAGATTTGTGACAACAGACATTGGGTCATGTCCTTCAATTTCATAGCGACCAACCTCTGCTACTACTTGTCCATCTTTTAAAAGGACAAAGGATGGCGAGGAAGGTAAATGATCTTCACCAAAATGGTAACGTGCAGCCGCAGTAGCTTCTTTATCTTGTCCTGCAAACACTGTGACAAGATGGTCTGGGCGTTTATCATAATGTACGCATTGTGCTGCTGCTGGACGCGCGATACCACCTGCACAACCACAGACAGAGTTCACCATGACCAATGTTGTTCCGGGACGTGCAAACGCCTCTTCAACAGCTTCTGGCGTTGTTAGCTGTTCATAACCAGCTGCCTCAATCTCAGCACGTGCCGTTTTTAAAATTTCCTGCATAAATAAATCGTAATCCATATTCATCTAACGATAGCTCCTTTCAAGTTCGCGCCAGTTTCGCATATTTTATAGTAGAGATATGACGCTTATACATCTCTTATCATAGCAGTTTGCGACAAATTTGTGCACCTACTTGCTCATATCATCGCTATCGATGGTTACTTTTTTAGTTGTTCATCGTTAAATAAACGATCAACACCTTGTGTAACAGTTAACTGTCCATTTAAAATTTGGCGTTCTAACAGCTGCACTTGCGCCTTACGCTGTGGATTGCCATAAAACATATCAATTAAATGATCTGTAATCATTGATTGGAACCATTCTTTTGTTTGGTTTTGGCGTCGAGTCGCCCAATAATTATTGCTTTCCACAGTTTGCTTAAATTCCTCAATTGTATGCCAAACCTTATCAAGCCCTTGCTTTTGTAATGAGCTCACAGGCATCGCAGTGGACATCCAGCCAGGTGTAGCAGGCTGTAGGAAATGCAAAATTTGCTTATATTCCGACACCGTTTTTTTCGCCAATCGTACATTATCACCATCTGCTTTATGCACAACGATAGCATCAGCTAATTCCATAATGCCCTTTTTCATACCTTGTAGCTCATCACCAGCACCTGTTAACACAAGCAGTAGGAAGAAATCAACCATGCCACGGACATATGTTTCACTTTGACCAACCCCAACGGTTTCAATTAAAAGCACATCATAGCCCGCTGCTTCACAAACAAGCATTGTTTCACGTGTTTTTTTATGAACCCCTCCTAGAGTACCTGCGGATGGAGAGGGTCGCACAAATGCAGTTGGCTTTTTCACTAACTCCTCCATGCGGGTTTTATCCCCTAAAATACTGCCGCCTGATAATGATGAGCTTGGATCGATCGCCAGCACAGCTACTCGCTTCCCCATCTCACAAAGCATTGTGCCAAAAGCTTCAATAAATGAGCTTTTTCCTGCGCCAGGCACACCTGTAATGCCAATGCGAATGCTATTTCCTGTGTATGGCAGTAGCTCCTGCAAAAGCTCCTGTGCTTGCACCTTGTGTGTGGCATTGGAGCTTTCAATTAAGGTAATCGCCTTTGACAAATGTGTGCGAGAGCCTGCTCGCACCTTTTGTGCCAGCTCTGGAATATTGAGTTGCTCTACCTTTTTCTTACGGAATTTTTTCGGTGTACCATAGTGCATCCCATCATGTGTTGCCTCAATGCCGTCCATGACAAATAGTGCGCTGTCCTCTACCTCTTTACTTTTGTCCATTATTCAGACACTTCCTCATAGCCTAAACGTCTGTAAATTTCTTCAATAATCTTTTGTGCCGATACTGGAATCACTGTACCTGGTCCAAAAATAGCTACTGCACCTGCCTTATAAAGGAAGTCATAATCTTGTGCAGGTATAACACCGCCAACAATAATAATAATATCCTCGCGCCCTAATTTTTCTAGCTCCTTCACTAATTCAGGCACTAATGTTTTATGACCCGCAGCTAGGGAGGACACACCAATAACATGTACATCGTTTTCTACAGCCATTTGCGCTGCCTCAGCAGGCGTCATAAATAATGGTGAAATATCGACATCAAAGCCTAAATCTGCATAGCCTGTTGCCACAACCTTAGCACCGCGATCATGTCCATCTTGACCCATTTTAGCGACTAAAATACGTGGACGACGCCCTTCATTTTCTAGGAATTCCTCCGTCATTTGTTTCACTTCAGCAATTTGCTCCTCATCCGAGAAGTTGGCAGAGTAAACACCAGAGATGGAACGGATGACAGCCTTATGACGACCAGATACCGCCTCAATCGCATCTGAAATTTCACCTAAAGATGCACGAGCACGCGCTGCATCCACTGCTACAGCAAGTAAATTTTCTGTGCCATCTTGTGCTGCTTTTGTTAAACGAGCTAAATGCTTTTGCACCTCTGCCTCATCACGCGCAGCCTTCATTGCCTCTAAGCGCTCAATTTGCTTTTGTCGAACAATGGTATTATCAATATCTAAAATATCAATTGGCTCTTCTTTCTCTAGGCGATATTTATTGACGCCAACAATCGTTTCTGTTTTCGAGTCAATTTTTGCCTGACGCTTGGCTGCCGCTTCCTCAACCTTCATTTTTGGTAATCCTGTTTCAATTGCTTTCGCCATTCCTCCAAGTGACTCAATCTCTTCAATCAACGCCCAAGCGGATTTTGTAATTTCTTCTGTTAATTTCTCCACGTAGTATGAACCGCCCCATGGATCAATGACTTTTGTCATTGCTGTTTCTTCCTGTAAAAATAGCTGGGTATTTCGTGCAATACGTGCAGAGAAATCTGTTGGTAAAGCAATCGCTTCATCCAGCGCATTTGTATGAAGTGATTGTGTATGCCCCATTGCAGATGCATTCGCTTCAATTAATGTACGTGCCACATTGTTAAATGGATCTTGCTCTGTTAAAGACCAGCCAGATGTTTGTGAATGCGTACGTAATGCTAATGTTTTTGGATTTTTCGGATTAAATGTTGACATCATTTGTGCCCAAATACGACGTGCTGCACGCATTTTAGCAACTTCCATATAATAGTTCATACCAATTGCCCAGAAGAATGACAGACGTGGTGCAAATGCATCAATATCGATACCCGCTTTTAGCCCTGTGCGTACATACTCCAAGCCATCCGCTAATGTGTAGGCAAGCTCGATATCATTTGTTGCACCAGCTTCTTGAATATGGTAACCAGAAATCGAAATCGAGTTAAATTTTGGCATATATTTTGCTGTATATTCGAAAATATCCGCAATAATTTTCATGGACATTGCAGGTGGGTAAATATATGTATTACGCACCATATATTCTTTTAAAATATCATTTTGAATCGTGCCTGCTAATTTTTCTGGTGTTACCCCTTGCTCCTCTGCTGCCACAATATAAAAAGCAAGCACTGGCAAAACAGCACCATTCATTGTCATGGAAACAGACATTTGATCCAATGGAATTTGATCAAACAGAATTTTCATATCCTCCACAGAGTCAATAGCAACCCCTGCTTTCCCTACATCCCCTGTTACACGTGGGTGGTCTGAGTCATAGCCACGGTGAGTAGCTAAATCAAATGCCACAGAAAGCCCTTTTTGCCCCATTGCTAGATTGCGTTTATAAAAGGCATTGGATTCTTCTGCTGTGGAGAAACCTGCATATTGACGAACTGTCCAAGGACGAGCTACATACATGGTAGGGTATGGACCACGCGTATTAGGTGCAATACCTGCCACATCGTTTAAATGCTTGACATCTTGAATATCATCTTTTGTATAAATATCTTTAATTTCAATGCCTTCATTCGTTAGAAACTTATCGTCTGACGCTTGAGGTGCTTTGGTTGTTAACACTTTGTCGATTTCGACTGCACTAAAATTTGGCTTGCTCATCGTTGGACCTCCTTCATGCTTGTGAACACGGACTGTAATTTTTCAATAATGTTCTGTCCTGCAAAAATAAAGCCGTTTAAGCCGTTTGCTAACCAAGCTTGCTCTTCATCTTTAAATTTACCTGCCACATCCACAATAATATGCGCTGGTTTTTCGGCTAAAATAGCTGTCACAAATGCCTTTGTATCATCATCATTACCCGCAATGACCACATACTTAGCCTCCGTTGCCTTTAGCCAAGCAACTGCCTCTTCCACAGTTCCGACTGGTTCACTTTTTTCCGGAACAAGACCAACTGTATTTAAGAAACCAGTGACAAAATCTGCGCGTGGCTTAGAGCTTTTCAATGTACCTAATGCTACAATGCCTGTTTTCACATCAGCCGCTGACATTTCTGCACGAAGCTGTTCAAATGGAGCTGCAACACGTTTAATATGTGCAAACAATGGGTTTGTTGCCTCTTCAAGCACGTCCGCTGGGTTTGCATAAATATTCGTACCAATTAATGATTGCTTACGTGTTTGTACTGCTTTAATGCGAGATTGATAGGATGTTTCGATTTCCTCTGCAAGCTTACCAGAAGCTGTATATTCATCAATACCGCCTGCTGCCTCAATAGCTAAAAATAAAGCCCATGCCTCTTTCACAAAATCTGCTGTTAGCGACTCAATAAAGTAAGAGCCACCTGCTGGGTCTATCACCTTTAGTACATTTGTTTCTTCTTTTAAAATTAATGATACATTGCGAGCAATACGAATAGACTGCTCTGTAGGCTTTGTTAATACATCATGTGGGTGCACCGTAAAGACATCTGCACCGCCAATTAATCCTGAAAGCGCTTCATTTGAAGAGCGTAATAAATTCACGTAAACATCTAATTTAGAAAAGCTTCTTAACGATGTTTCAGCAACAGTAGGTACTTTTAAATTTTCTGTGACGCCATATGCCGCTAAAAATGCCTTCCACAGCACCTTAAATGCACGAAGCTTTGCAATCTCTGTAAAAAATTGCGTATCAATCGCAAAGGTTACAAAAAATTGCTTTGAAAATGCTTCAAAGCTTTCCTCTTGCCCTGCCAGCTTTGCAGCTAATGCCAATGCATAAGCTAGCTCTTGTACAGCATTTGCACCTTGATAATGATAAATCGTTGTATCTGCATTGACTGAGCGCACGTTCGGAAATGCAGGTAAAGAAATAGTATCTTGTGAAACAATAAAACCTCGCACTGCTTGTTGTTGATCGGCAGCGATGTAATGAAACACAGCTAACAATGGGTCCTGTGCATTTTCAACAGTGATTTTAAACGAATATTCAGAGAAATATGGTGCCAGCTTTGCTAATACCTCTTCTGTCCACTCAAAATGTACACGGCTATCAATGGTGATCACTTCATTGCCTCGCGCTAAGCTATCATCTAGCTGTGTAAAAAAGGCTTCACTTGTATCAGCATGAACTTGCTGCGCTACTTGAAATACTGGACTACTTTGTAGGGAACGAATAGTCGCAACTTGTCGATCAAGCTCATCGCCAAGCTTTGTTATTAAACTTTCTTGCGTGTAAAGTGGCTGTAATGTGATACCTTCACTTGTTGTTGTGAAAAGAGATTCAAATGGTTTCCCCTTTAAAGCTTTGATTGCTGCATCTTGCCAGTCAGTATAAGCTGGCTTCTCAAATTCAATATTTTTCATGTTATTTGACATGCGGACGCTTAATCAGCTTCCCCCCTTAGTGTTTTCTAATTGTTATTCTACATGACAAATTGTCGCTCGAAAAGTATAAAAAAATTCGGAAGCCCTTATATAACGGGCTTCCGACAAGTCATCAGTAGACTGACGTTGAAGATTTACTTGTATTTTCGAGTATTTCTTTTACTCTATTTAGGAATTTACCACATACAAGTCCATCCAGCACACGATGATCTAAAGATAAACATAAATTCACAATATCGCGTGCAGCAAATACACCGCCAGGTAAAACAACAGGCTTTTTGACAATGCTTTCCACTTGAAGGATCGCTGCTTGTGGGTAATTAATAATGCCCATTGATTGCACAGAGCCGAACGCTCCTGTGTTATTGACAGTGAATGTACCACCTTTAATATCATCCATTGTTAATTTTCCTGCTCGAACCTTAACGGCAAGCTCATGAATTTCTTTTGCAATGCCTTTAATAGACTTTTCATCCGCATGCTTGATAACAGGCACAAAGAGAGCATCATCTGTTGCTACAGCAATCGAGATATTAATATCATGCTTTTGAATAATTTTATCTTCAGCCCATGTAGCATTCATCATTGGGAACTCTTTTAAGGCCTGTGCTACCGCTTTGACAAAGAATGCGAAATAAGTAAGATTAAAGCCCTCTTTTTGTTTAAATTCATGTTTCAAGCTATCACGATAAGCAACTAAATCCGTTACATCCACTTCCATCATCATCCAAGCATGTGGCACTTCATGTACACTTCTTACCATATTATTGGCAATTGCGCGACGTACCTTCGTCACAGGAATTTCAATATCACCTGCTTGTACAGGCTGTGCTGGTGCAGCTGGTTGTTGCTCCTTTGCTTCAGGTGATGATACTGGCTCAGCGGCTGGCGACGGGGCTACCGGTGCTGATGCAACCTCTTTAGTAGTAGGCACATTACCACTGTCAATTAGCTTTAATAAGTCTTTTCTTGTAATACGTCCACCTTCACCCGTTCCTGTAACATGCTCTAATGCAATATCATGCTCCTGTGCAAGTCGTAAAACGGCTGGTGAATAGCGCACTTTATTCTTACGTGCTTCTTTTGCTCCAGCAGGTGGTGTTGACGCAGATGGCTGCACCTCCTGTTTTCGTTGGATGCCTGCATTTAAAATAGCTGAGCTAACGGCAGATTTTTTTTCTGGAGGTGGCGATGGTAAATCATTATTTCCTGCGATTTCAATGGAGCAGACAACAGCACCTACCGGTAATGTTTGTCCTTCCTGTGCAATAAGCTCCGTAATCACCCCTTCAAATGACGATGGAATTTCTGCATTTACTTTATCTGTCACAACCTCTGCAAGCGGATCATATTTTTTGACTGTATCGCCAGGTTTGACAAGCCATTTTTCAATTGTACCTTCTGTGACACTTTCACCAAGCTGTGGCATTGTAATATTTTGAACTGCCATCCTTTATTCCTCCCATCAATTAAACCTAAGCGTCATCGCATCTGATGCAATAGGCACTTCAGCAGATATTGGCTTTCTTGCACGTAAGCCAATATCTGCTTGCTATTTGATTATGTTAAAATGCTGCTAGTTCTCGCATTGCACGTTCAACTTTTTCAGGATTGATCATAAAATATTTTTCCATTGTTGGCGCATATGGCATCGCTGGCACATCAGGCCCTGCTAGGCGTTGAATTGGCGCATCAAGCTCAAATAAACAATGTTCTGCAATAATCGCTGCAACTTCACTCATAATACTGCCTTCTTTATTATCCTCTGTGACAAGCAAGACTTTTCCTGTTTTGCTTGCTGCCTCAATAATGGCTTCTTTATCGAGCGGGTAGACTGTACGCAAATCAAGGATATGAGCGGAAATACCATCTGCTGCAAGACGCTCTGCCGCTTGGAGGGCAAAATGCACAGCTAAACCATACGTAATAACCGTGACATCATCCCCTTCACGCTTCACATCTGCTTTACCAATTGGCAATGTATAGTCATCTAGTGGCACTTCACCTTTAATTAAGCGATAGGCACGTTTATGTTCAAAGAATAGAACAGGGTCCTCATCACGAATAGCTGCTTTTAATAAGCCTTTTGCATCATATGGTGTTGAAGGGATAACAATTTTCAAACCCGGTGTCCCTGCGAAAAGTGCTTCAACGGATTGCGAATGATAGAGTGCTCCATGAATACCTCCACCGAATGGCGCACGAATGACCATTGGGCAAGACCAGTCATTATTAGAACGATAACGGATTTTAGCTGCCTCGGAAACAATTTGATTCACTGCAGGCATAATAAAATCAGCGAATTGCATTTCAGCAATTGGACGCATACCATACATCGCAGCACCAATACCTACCCCTGCTATCGCACTTTCTGCCAGCGGTGTATCAAGCACGCGATATTCGCCAAATTGATCGTATAGACCTGTAGTAGCTTTAAATACGCCACCCTTACGACCAACGTCCTCTCCTAAAATAAAAACGCGCTCATCGCGTTCCATCTCTTCTTTCATCGCTAATGTAATCGCATCAATATAAGACATTACTGCCATTACGCGTCACCTCCGTCCACTGGTGCATAGACATATTTCAGTGCATGCTCTGGCTGTGCATATGGAGCAGCCTCCGCATAATCTGTTGCTTCGTTCACTTCTGCCATCACACGCTCTTCAATTTCAGCACGTACTTCTTCTGATAGTACACCTGCATCCATTAAATATTTTTCAAATAATAAAATCGGGTCCTTTGCCTTACCTTCTGCAATATCTTCAGCTGTACGATATTGGCGGTCATCATCATCTGAGGAATGGGCAGTTAAACGGTATGTCACTGTTTCAATCAAGCTTGGACCTTCTCCACGTCTTGCACGGTCCGCTGCCTCTTTGACAACCTTATAAACTTCAAGTGGATTTTTACCATCAACCGTTACGCCCGGCATGCCATAGCCAATACCACGATCAGATACTTTCGCACAGCCTAACTGGCGTTCCACTGGTACTGAAATCGCATATTGATTGTTTTCTACCATAATAATTACTGGTAGCTTATGGACACCTGCAAAGTTTGCGCCCTCGTGGAAGTCACCTTGGTTAGATGAGCCTTCGCCAAGTGTCACAAATGTAATAAAATCCTGCTGTTGGATTTTCCCTGCTAATGCTACACCAACTGCATGGGGAACTTGCGTTGTTACAGGAGAGGAACCTGTTAAAATACGATTTTTCTTTTGACCAAAGTGCCCCGGCATTTGACGTCCACCAGAGTTTGGGTCTTCCGCTTTGGCAAAGGCTGATAGCATCAACTCTCTTGGTGTCATACCAAAATGTAAAACAACGCCCATATCACGATAATAAGGTGCGATATAGTCCTTATTTTTATCAAGCGCAAAGGCTGCTCCAACCTGTGCTGCCTCTTGCCCCTGACAAGAGATGACAAATGGAATTTTACCAGAACGGTTTAATAACCACATACGCTCATCTAATCTTCTTGCCATTAACATTGTTTCAAACATTGCCAGTACATCCTCATTTGATAACCCTAAATCTTCATGTTTAATTTGAACATCTTGCATATGAGCACCCCTTTCATTCTATAGACCTCTACAATCGACTAAAAATGGATAGCACGATCATCCACGGCTAAGGCTGATTCTGCCAAAACTTCATTTAATGATGGGTGTGGATGAATGGCCTGACTCACTTCCCATGGTGTTGCATCTAGCACTTTTGCCAATGATGCCTCGCCAATTAAATCTGTTACATGTGGTCCTACCATATGAACACCTAAAATATCGTCTGTTTCTTGATCAGCAATAATTTTCACAAAGCCCTCTGTTTCACCATTTACTAATGCTTTACCAATTGCCTTAAATGGGAACTTACCAACCTTCAATGACAAGCCTTGCTCTTTGGCAGCACTTTCTGTTAAGCCTATACTAGCAACCTCCGGATAAGAATAAACACATTTTGGCACTTTTAAAGCATCTAATGCTACTGTTTTCCCCGTAGCAATATGCTCAATAGCTGCCAGCCCTTCATGAGAAGCAACATGTGCTAATTGCAAGCCACCAATCACATCCCCTATGGCATACATATGTGCTTCTTTCGTTTGATAACAATCATTCACTTGAATAAAGCCATTTTCCACATGAATTTCTGTATTTTCCAAGCCAATCCCTTGTGTATTTGCTTCACGCCCTACACATAATAATAGTTTTTCTGCTTTAAAAACTTCTTCCTGCTCATTCACCTTCGCAGAAATGAAAACGTTATCATTTTCAATTTTGAACGTAGTTGTATCGAGTCGCGCATTTGTTACAATACGAACACCTCGTTTTTCCAATTGCTTTGTTACTTCTTTGACAATATCCGCATCCTCTGCTGGCAAAATAGTTGGTCCATATTCTACAACTGTGACATCCACCCCAAAATCACATAACATCGATGCCCATTCAATGCCGATCACGCCACCACCAACAATTAATAATGATGTTGGTAACTGCTCTAGCTCCAAGGCATGATCTGAGTTCAATACATATTGACCATCAACTGTTAAGCCTGCCATTCCTCTTGGCTTCGAGCCTGTTGCAATAACAACATTTGTGGGCACAAGCATTTCATTTTCTGTACCATTTGCCATTTCAACAGAAATTGTTCCTGGCATCGGTGAAAAAATAGATGGTCCTAAAATTCGGCCTGTGCCATGGTAAACATCTATTTTGCCTTTTTTCATTAGTGCATTTACACCTTGACTTAGTTGCTCAACAATGGCCTGCTTACGAGCCTGTACTTTGTCAAATTGCAATGTCACACCTTCAATCGTAACACCATATTCACTAGCTGTTTTATTTGCCATTCGATATACTTCTGCACTTCGAAGTAGGGCTTTACTTGGAATACAGCCTTTATGCAAGCACGTACCACCTAGACGCTCACGTTCCACAATCGCTGTTTTCAAGCCTAGCTGTGCAGCACGAATCGCTGCCACATAACCGCCTGTACCTCCACCTAAAATGACAACATCATAATTTTGAGCCATATGGATTCCCCCTTTTGAGAAAAGTGCTAAAGTATCAATCTATTTATCTATGCTTTAGCTTCACTGTGCGGTGCTGTTAAAAATGAAGAGCTTCTATCAAAAGCTCTTCATAAAAATTTCATTATACATATTAAAAATTCGCTTTAGCGACCGTGTAAAATATTTTTTTCATTTTTTAAAAATTGGCTACGAGATTTGGCTACACGAGCAATACGCTCCTCTGCTAAACGATTCGCTGCCACATATGTTGGAATACCATCGCGCTTTGAAATTGCAAAGATTTTTTCAATGCTATCATAAATTCCATCAACGCGTTTCATTGCACGCTCACGATTATAGCCATATAATTCATCCGCAACATTAATCACCCCACCAGCGTTAATAACATAGTCTGGCGCATAGACAATCCCTAACTCATGCAGTACATCTCCATGACGTGAATCTTTTAGCTGGTTATTTGCGGAGCCAGCAATTACCTTTGCCTTTAGTTGCGGAATTGTTTCATCATTTAAAATTGCTCCTAATGCACAAGGGGAAAAAATATCAACTTCTTGCGCATAGATTTCATCAGGCGCCACAGCAATTGCGCCAAAGTCAGTAACAACTCGATCAATTGCAGCCTGATTAATATCCGTAACGACAAGTTTTGCCCCTTCATTATGTAAATACTCGCAAAGTTTGTAGGCTACATTGCCTAAACCTTGCACAGAAACTTTTAACCCTTCTAATGAATCCGAGCCAAACGCTTCTTTTGCAGCCGCTTTCATACCACGATAAACGCCATAAGCTGTTACTGGAGATGGGTTACCTGATGAACCAAATGCAGGAGAAATACCTGTTACATAGTTTGTTTCCTCATGAATTAAATCCATATCCGTTACTGTTGTCCCTACATCCTCTGCCGTAATATAGCGGCCATTTAATCCCTGAATAAAGCGGCCTAATGCTCGAAACATCTCTTCATTTTTATCTTTAAATGGATCACCAATAATGACCGTTTTTCCGCCGCCAAGGTTTAAACCAGCTGCAGCATTTTTGTAAGTCATTCCTCGTGCTAAACGTAATGCATCTTCAATAGCATTTTCCTCTGATGCATATGTCCACATACGTGCTCCACCAAGTGCTGGTCCAAGTGTTGTATCATGGATAGCGATAACCGCCTTTAACCCTGATGCTTCATCTTGGCAAAATACCAATTGTTCATAATCATACTTTTCCATATACTTGAAGATTTCCATGAAACTCGCCCCTTTGCTTTGGAAGGTACATCCCCAAAATGCCCATCCTAATCAAGTTTAATTGTACAATTTACTTCTTCTTGTCATTATGCTCACAGCCTCTAAAATCAGCAGGCTGATCTCCCCTTTTTTAGCAGGTATTTAGACCCCAATAGTGGAAGAAAAAATTGTTTAGTAATGGATAATATTGCTCCACTTATTTTTACAATACTGACAAATTCACAATTTCGCAACTATTATTACATATTCTTGTTTAAGTAATAATTTTCTAAATATTCACTCAATATAAAATGATTTTAAAATAATGATATTTCAACATGGATTGTGCACTCTCATCCATTCTTTTTGAGGACAGTAAATCATGTCGATTTTTGCTACACTTCAATCAACCTCTCTACTAACTTTAGTTTGAAAATTTCAGCTATATTTATAAGTGTGCTTCAACCTTCCTTGACATTCCATCACCCACAAGTACAATTAAGGTAGAAATAAGGAGGAGTATCTATGGCCCGTTTAGCTGCATTTATTGTCATGCTGATTCCAGGTCTTATGGCTGCAGGTGGCATTAAATTTATGCGTGATACATTGTTTGGTAAGCTTATCTCACCTTTCCCATTTTTATGGCTGCAATTTGTAGTAGGAGTTATTCTCTTTGTTATAGGCTTTGGCTTTTTCGCAGGATTTTTACTTCATCGTGATAGAAAAAAGGGAAAAGTAGCGCCTCGCTTCCAAAAAAAATAAAAATAGCTATCCAGTAAGTCTTCGATGACTTATTTGGATAGCTATTTTTATAGACGTTGCTGCGCTGCTAAAACTTTATCAGGATAATCTGTAATCCAACCAATTACAGCAGGATGTGGATTCGTTAAAAATGATTCTGTACCATCAATCGCATAAAATCGACAGGCTTTGTTACTACTTACGCAAGCCTCTAAATATCGAGGCTTATAGTACCTTTTATGCATATGCACAGTATCTGCGGCTCGATAATCCGACAATAAATCCCATTTTATTTTTTTCGTGGCAATCAATGCTGTTTCATATTCAGGACGCTGTTTTTTGACAATTTCCAGCAATTCATAGTGAAATGATGAAAAATGGCTGCCTGCTGGCACTTTTAAGCCATCCAACATATGAATAAGCGCATTTTTTTGGTCAAGAATCGTGGACTTTAGCTCAATATTCAAAGGTATCTGATGCAGCATTGCCCATGCTAAAACGGCATCAAAAGACGGCATTTTATAAGATGAAAAAAACCGTTTCCATGGCTTGCCTAATTTAAAGCCTAGCAACTCCTCAAGCGTACAATCGCTCACTAGCTTATTGCTACCGACCAGCCTCGATAACTGTGGATCATGGTATACAACGGGCAATCCTTCTTTTGAAAATTGAATATCTAATTCAATCCCATCAGCTCCTAGCTCCATCGCCTTATCAAAAGCTTGCAACGTATTTTCCAGCGCATAAGCAGAGGCTCCGCGATGCGCAAACACAGGAATGGTTGATGGATTAGACATTGAGCTCACCAAATTCTAATAGGAATTTACCATTGGTCATTTTATTTAATAAGGACGATTTTCTGCCAATTTGAATATACGTACCTGGATAGGCTTCTTTCGTCACAATAATCTCCTCTTTTCCCACACGACGCATTTCTTCCATCAATAATTTAATTTCACGATCTAATGTTGCTGCCTCAGCCTTTAATGCGTTTAAAGCCTGCTTTGTTACTTCAAAGCTTGCCGTCTGCTCTTTAGATAGCTGATTCAAAAATGGTAATAAGCTTTTTATTTTTTCCTCATGTGCTAAAATTTCTGCTTGTACCTGCTTAAGCTGTATCGCCTTTTCCTGCATCATTAACTGACTTTCCTGCTTATTGACGCTTTCAATAATCAAATCTGTTCGACGCTCTAATCGATTACCTGATACCGCTGTAACAATCGTATTTTTTGCTATCGTACGTCCACCTATAATTTTTCCTTTGCGTTCGTCAACAAAAATAGAATTTGCAGAAAGCTGTGATCCTAACGCATAAAAGCCAATATGAATACTATCAGCCGCAAGTAAATTTGCCTCATTGACATGTTTAACAAAAATATTGCCGCCCGCCTCTACAACTGTTGTGCCAAGCCCAAAGATGCCCCCACGAATATAAACATCACCTTCAATGGATTTAATTAATTTGGCACCGCTTACACCTTCAGCTCCATCAATTGAAATATCGCCAGTGGCAATTACAGTATAACCATTTGTAACGGTTCCTTTAATACTCAGGGAACCATTAAACTCTAGATTTCCTGTTTCCACGCCAACATCACCATGGATAGGAAGGTGTCTATTTACACCAATCAATCCCTTAACATCATCTAAAGCGCCTGCAATTTTAGAACGAATGACGATTTTTCCGTCCTCTTCCACTTCATAGGCTGATTTTGTATCATAACGGATAGGAAAATCCCTTCCCGGAGCAGCAGCTACTACTTCACCGAGCACATTTTTTCCGGGTATACCCAATGTTGCAGGAATCTTTTCACCTAGCCACGAACCTTCTGAAATTTCTGAGATAAAATTCATATCATAATAATCGGCTTTTCCATCCTCACGTATTACTGGTTTTCTCTCGGGTTTAGGTAAGTATGTAATTTGCGCATCTGTTCCTGCTATAGGTGGTGTCCCTTGAGCAATTAAAAATGCCTTGCCTGGTTCAGCTTTCAAAATATCAAAATCTAAAACCCCGTAAACAATCCCTTTTTCTTCGAGTGTTTCTAGAATTTGCTGTGTCAATTTCTCTTGATGCTGCTGAATATATTCATGCGTTTCATATATAAAAATAGAGGCTGACATTTTATCACGTGCAATCTCAGCTTCAATATTTGGAAGCCAGCGTCCGATTTCAACAGGATTTGTGCTTACTGTTGTCAGTACATTTTTTAATATTGCAAAATTAGATAATTTCAGTCGTGGATAGCTACGTAAAATACTATCAAATTCTTTCAATGGGAAACCAGCACTAAACGTAAGCATAAATACCTTGCCATTTTCTTCAGAAATTTCGAAGTTTTCATTTCGAACTAGAATCAAGCTACCTCCTCCTTCCCTCTATATGTAAGTATATACAATCTACTTACATTTGTTTAGCGACCATTGTCACTATCAAAAAAGAAAATAGAACTACTTAATTATTAAAAGTTCTAGCAATATCTTATTTTTTCTAATTTATTTAGATATATTTCACTACCCAGGCAATTATTTTTAATAAAAAAATCCTTTTAATCTAATATTAGCTCGTTAGGCTAATTTGAATAAGTAATAACCAATCCATACGGAATAAAGTTTCACTTATGCTATGCAATTTTATAAGTTAGTCCCTTCTTACTATTCATCCAATAATATTAGGAAAGTGCTTTCTGCACAATATGTAGCACCAAGTCGCCTCACTTGCACTCGTGTCATATAATACAGAGCAATTTGACCATCTATTGCTAAACGCACTTCAAATAAATCATTGTCCAAATGTGTTATTTCTAATGAATTCATACCATCTAATTGAAAATTGACTGTTTTCATTATTATCACCTATTTATCATTTCGCTTCCTTTATTCTTCTCTATTATATGATAATTGCATACCATTTGTTTTCATTGCTTTATGCACATAAAGTAACAACTTGTTTTATTTTATAAGTTGTTACTTTTTTTATTCTGTGTTACGCTTTATTTACAGTTGATTGTAAAGCTTTATTAAAGAGCTTTTATGATAAAACTTATTTTAGGAGGATATGATGAATTTAAAAAAGATTAGTATTTTATCAGCCTTATCACTTTCCTTATTTCTAACAGGATGTGGCAAGCAAGAAGAAAAAGATGTTAATGCTAGTGTGGGGGAAGCTGTTAATTATACGATAACTGGGATTGAACCTGGTGCAGGAATATCTGATGCTACACATAGAGTATTGGATGGGTACGAAAATTTAGCAGACTGGGATATTGAGGAAAGCTCGACAGCTGGGATGTTGATTCTTTTAGATGAGGCAATTCAAAACGAGGAGCCTATTGTCGTAACAGGCTGGACACCTCACTGGATGTTTGAAGAATTTGATTTAAAATTTTTAGAGGATCCTAAAAATATTTATGGCGGGACGGAAAGCATTCATACCCTTGCAAGACTTGGCTTTGACGAGGATATGCCGAATGCCTATAAAATTTTAGATGCCTTTCATTGGGAAGTAGAAGATATGCAAGCTGTTATGGCAGAGGCGGAAAAGTCCTCGTTTGAAGAAGCCGCAGAAAATTGGGTCACAAATAATGAGGAAAAGGTGAATGAATGGCTAGCAGGCACAGAGAAAGTCGATGGCGAAACCATTCGAGTCGTTTCTGTACCTTGGGAATCCGAGCAAGCCTCATCCAATGTCATCAAATATGTCTTAACAGAACAAGGCTATAATGTCGAGCTAACAGAAGTCGATCCAGCCGTCATGTTCCAAGCTGTCGCTATGGATTCTGCTGATGTAACTGTTGCCCCATGGCTACCGATGACACACAAAACCTTCTATGAGCAGCACAAAGACAATGTGATCGACCTAGGTCCAAATATGGAAGGCGCACGCTCTGGCTTAGCCGTACCAACATATGTAGATATTGATTCTATTGAGGACCTTGAAGCAAAATAAATAGACAAAAACCATGCATTTTGAGTGATGTTCAAAATGCATGGTTTTTATTGTTAGAACGATTACATGAAACTTCAAGACTACCCTGAGATATATTTAATAATGTAGCCATTTAAGCTAAAAACTATTTCTCTCATTAATTATTTAAATAGTTTTTTAGTAATTCAACTTCAAACAATGCTTTTTTGGCTAATTTAGTCGTTTCCGTAAGCTGTTGTTGCATTTCTGTGTTTTCTGCTGTTTGCTGCATAATGACATCTACCTTTGCCTCAAGCTTATCTAATTTTGCGCCTTGATCATCTACCTTCGACTCAAGCTTATCTAATTTTGTGCCCTGATCATCTACCTTCGACTCAAGCTTATCTAATTTTGTGCCCTGGTCATCTACCTTTGACTCAAGCTTATCTAATTTTGCGCCCTGATCATCTACCTTCGACTCAAGCTTATCTAATTTTGCACCCTGATCATCTACCTTCGACTCAAGCTTATCTAATTTTGCGCCCTGGTCATCTACCTTCGACTCAAGTTTATCTACCTTTGTTTCAAGCTGATCTACTTTCGTTTCAAGTTTATCTACTGAACTCTTTAATTCCTGCATTCCTTCTTGTATCTCGCCGAACATTTTAACTAAGGTATGAAATTCATTATGTTCCATCTTATATTCCCCCACCACGATAAAATATGTTAGTAAATTATATCATAGAAAGCTGTAGCTAACTATATATGTATCATTCTCTGCCATTCTTAAACTAGACAATAAATAGCTCAGACATACTCTATGACAAGAAAGAATATTTTTATAGCTGTATCCGAGATTACTTTTTAAGGTTGCTTAGGAAATGCTTATGATCGACATGCAGCATGATATTTTCTAACTGTAAATCAAATTCAGTAATCTTATTGTCAATTTTTCTACGCAAAAAAACACACTCCTATTTCATCAGTTTGTATGTAAACCAATAAACTAGAGTGTGCCTGAAATTCGTACATATACAATTAGTTATTTATAGCCCTTAAAGGAAGTTTATTGCCAAATAAATTTCCTCTCTTTAATTCCCATGATACTCATAATCCCCTACATATCAACGTTCCTCAACACCTAGCTCGCCATCATATCAATGCGAATTTTATCGGCAATCATGGCGATAAACTCGGAATTGGTTGGCTTCGATTTGAGATGGTGGACCGTGTAGCCAAACATGGACGAAATAGATTCGTAGTTTCCACGATTCCATGCAACCTCGATGGCATGACGAATGGCACGCTCCACGCGTGATGGTGTTGTGTTGAACTTTTTGGCGATCTCTGGATATAAAATTTTTGTCACAGAGCCTAGTAGATCAATATCCTCAAAGACCATTTGAATAGCTTCACGCAAATAAGAGTACCCTTTAATATGTGCAGGTACACCGATTTCCTTAATAATTGCTGTGATGGTGCTATCTAATTGATGTTGGTTTAATTTTTGAGGCGCTGCTGGCTGTAAGACACTTGCTTTTTTCGGAATTGCTGCCTTTTGTCCTGCGCAGTGTAAAATCTTTTGCACCAATTGATCGAATTCAAATGGCTTGAGCATAAAATAGGAGGCTCCTAATTCGACTGCTTGCTTCATCACATCCTCCTGCCCAAAGGCGGTTAGCATAATGACTTGAATGGATGCCATTTTTTCATTTTGATACATGGACTCTAATACAGCTAATCCATCAAGATGCGGCATTATTATATCAAGAAGTAAAATATCTGGTGTAAATTCCTCAAGCATTTGAAGACAAACTTTTCCGTTTGGAGCAGTGGCAATAATTTCTATTTCAGAATGTCCTTGAAAATACTGCTCCATTGTTTTTAATAACTCACGGTTATCATCCGCGATCGCTACTTTTATTTTTGTCATTTCAATTCCTCCTTCTGGACTTGCTTTGAACAGCTCAAAGCGATAACCTAACCCCTAATGCCTTTTTTGGCACACTTTGAAAATTTCGACATTTTCACTTTAAAAACCTTTTCTATTTCCAAAAATGAGTATGTAGTCTGATACTTTCTTTTTATATCGACAAGTTACGCTAAAGAACGGCAAGTCACCGAACATCTCTATTCCCTATTTTAGATAAAAAAATAAAATAAAACTATAGTTTTTTAAATATCCTGTCATCCCGGAATATATTTGGTAAAAGAAAGGATAAGGGCAAAAATCCGCGTTGATTTCTGCGGAAAAAGCAAGATAGAACAACAAAAGCCACCATGCTTTAGCTGACTTCTTGCTATCTTATCCACAGACCATAAGGCGGATTTTTGCCATTTATTCTTTTTATGAGGACTTACGTAACATTTCTGCTACTGTTAATGCGGCTCCTTTTTTCGGCTCCTCCACAAACATATGTGTCACAGCACCGACAAAACGACCATCTTGAATAATAGGGCTGCCACTCATCCCCTGTAAAATACCACCTGTTTTTTCAATCAGCTTGTCGTCAGATACGACAAATTCAAGACGTTCATTTTCAGCTTTTGTAATTTCAATGGAAAAGGTTTCTACTTTACTGCCCTCAATGGCTGTATAAATTTCTGCTTTTCCCAGTTTTATATCTTTTTCATGCATAATTTCAATGGCTTTGGGTAATCTTTGTTGATAGCTATCTTCCCAGCGACCAAAAATACCATATATCGTATTTTTATCGATAGTACCTAGTCGCTCTTGATGTTTTTCAATGGAGGATATTTTATAACCCGGTTGACCTGGTGTGCTTTTGCGAATTTGTTGAATCGAAGCTAAAAAAATGGAGCCAGCTCTAAAAACGGGAGCTTCTTGTAGGGTTGAATCGATAATTTGATGACCAAGTGCACCATAATTTTTTGTCTCTGGATCAATATATGTCAGTGTTCCTACTCCATCTGTTTCATCTTTTAAAAAGGAAATGACATGCTCTGCTTCTTGGTTTTGTAATTCAAGTGTAATTTGTTTACCCTCACTGTTAATCGTCCATTGCTGCTGTCCCTTTTTGGCAACAGCCTGTTTGGCATCAGCCAATGTTTTTACAGGTGTATCATTAATTTTTTCAATAACAGCGCCCCCTTTCATCCACTGATTGGAAGCCAATAGTATATCATGTGCAACAAATACATGTGACAACTGAAGCTGAATGCCAATTGCTTCACCCATTGGAATAAGCTTTTTTGCAGCAAAAGCTTGAATGGGCATCATAAATAAAAAGATGAGCATAGGCAAAATGACTAATTGACGCCAACGACGATTCATACGACACCTCCTTTTCATTTTTGTCTTTTTACTATGTGTTGTTGTGGCATTCTTATAAGCGGTAAATATTTGTGCAAAATGAAAAAACCCAAAAACAGCTTTCACTGCTTTTGGGATCAATCAGGCATGTTATCAATAGGAACACTGGCTATTTTTCGTTGTAAACGTGTGCAAGTATGGATTTCTCCGATGGATGGAAGCTATAGCTGCGGAAACCTAATTTACTATGGGAAATAATACATTTAGAGATCACTATTCGCGCATTTGCTGTTTGCGTTCCTCTGCCATTTTTAAAAGCTCTGTTGCATGCTGCAATGTTAAATTTGTAATTTCTGCACCAGACATCATACGGCTTACTTCTTCAATTCGTGCATGTTGATCGATTTCTGCTAAAGATGTAAATGTGCGATCATGCTCGACTTCTTTTTTAATAAAGTAATGATGATCTGCCATCGCCGCAACCTGCGGTAAATGCGAAATACATAAAACTTGCGAATTAATGGAAATCGCTGCAATTTTTTCAGCAATTGCCTGTGCTACACGACCACTTACACCTGTATCCACCTCATCAAAAATAATGGATGTAATACCATTAGAGGATGAAAAAATTGTTTTTAATGCAAGCATCATGCGTGATAATTCTCCTCCCGATGCAATTTTTGGTAAGGACTTTGGTGGTTCCCCAACATTTGTAGAGATATAGAAAACAATTTGATCTTTACCATTGGCATCGAAATATGGTAATTCATCGAAATTCACAATAAATTTTGCTTTTTCCATATGTAATTCACGTAGCTCTGCCATAATTGCCTCACTTAACTGTTGAGCAGCAGCTTTACGCACTGTTGAAAGCTGTCCAGCTAGCTCATTTAATGTAGCTTCCATCGCAATCACCTTACGTTCTTTCACCTGCAAAATTTCATCACGATTCAGCAGCTCACTTAACTCAGTTTTAATTTTTTCATAATAGGCTAAAATATCTTCCACTGTTGAACCATACTTGCGCTTTAAATTTTGCAGTAAGGCTAAACGTTGCTCTACCTCATTTAAACGAGCTGGGTCGAATTCCAATTCATCTAAAGCATTTTTCACCTGATAAGCAGCATCCTGTAACGCATAAAAGGCAGTTGTTACCGCTTCAGATGCTTCTTTAAATTGCTCATCCACCGTTGCAGCATCTTCTAATGCATCCATCGCATTCCCAACCCAATCAAGTCCCTTTGACTCCCCTTGAATGGCTTCATAGGCTGCGCTAGAGCGTTCAAAAATTTTATTAAAATTCATCAGACGACGGCGTTCATCTAATAGCTCATCTTCTTCACCAAGCTTTAAATTGGCTTCCTCTAGCTCTTTGATTTGGAATTGGTACAAATCAATGCGTTGTGCCATTAATTGCTCATCAATGGAAATAGAGGCTAGCTCCTTTTTGAGTAAACGGTATTCCTCATACTGTGTACTATAGGACGCCTGAATAGGCATAAGCTGCTCCTCTGCAAAATGGTCAAGTAAATGAATATGTTGCTTCTCATCCATTAGCTCTTGATTTTCATGCTGACCATGAATATCAATTAAGCTAGCTCCAATATCTCTTAGTACCGACAATGGCACAAGTTTACCATTCACACGGCAAACACTTTTGCCAGAATCATGAAGGTCACGACGTAAAATAATGGTATCTTCTTCTATTTCAATGCCAGCTTCCTCTAATTTTTTCAGCACAGGATGATCGGTACTTGAAATTTGAAATAAGCCACCTAATTCTGCTTTTCTTGCGCCATGACGAATAAATTCAGAATTGCCACGTCCACCTGCAAGTAAATGGACAGCATCAATAATAATGGATTTCCCTGCGCCTGTTTCCCCTGTTAATACAGTTAAGCCTTCGGAAAAACTAACAGTTAAATCCTCAATGATGGCAAAGTTTCGAATACTAAGCTCTCTTAACACAAAATGTCACCTCTGAAGTAAATTCCCCGCTATTTTATAGCATATCTAATAAACGTTTTTTTGTATTTTCACGTTCATTTTCATCTCGACAAATAATTAAAATCGTATCGTCCCCTGAAATTGTCCCTAAAATTTCTGGCCAATCTAAATGGTCGAGCAATGAGGCAATCGCATTCGCATTCCCCGGAAGAGCTTTCATCACTAAAAAATGCGATGCACCGTCAATACTAACAAAGGCATCTGCCAATGCACGATGTAATTTTTGAACAGGATTGAAACGTTGGTCAGCGGGCAAGCTATATTTATAACGTCCATCCTGTAATGGTACCTTTACTAAATGTAGCTCTTTAATATCTCTTGATACTGTAGCCTGTGTCACATTATAGCCTGCTTCTTTTAAAAAATCGACTAAATCATCCTGTGTTTCAATCTCATGATTAGCAATAATGTCCCGAATTCGTATATGTCTTTGACTTTTATTCATGATCGTCACCTCTTATAAATAATTAAATATATGTATATTCACACTACCATTTTCAACAAAAAAGCACAAGAAAAAACACGGCTCTTTATATGAGCACGTGTTATTTCAAGGCATTATGCGCTTCTTCTACGAGTGCATTAAATGCTGTATATGCAGGAATTTCTTCCTCCCCGATAGGATTCACTAAATGGAATAAAAATTCAATATTCCCTTCCCCACCTGTAATGGGTGAGAAGGAGGCATCCTTTACCACAAAGCCAAGCTCTGTTGCCATAGTAGCTGTTTTTTCAAGCACTTCAAGATGCACCTTTTTATCGCGAACAATACCTTTTTTACCAACCTTCTCTTTGCCCGCTTCAAACTGAGGCTTCACCAATGCCATGACATCGCCACCTGGCAGTAGCAATGTTTTTAACACTGGTAAAATTAACGATAATGAAATAAAGCTAACATCAATTGTCGCAAAATCAGGCAAACCCTCTGTTAAGTCTGCCGCAGTTGTATAGCGGAAATTCGTTTTCTCCATCACGGTAACACGTTCATCGGAGCGAATTTTCCATGCTAATTGGTTAGAGCCTACATCGAGTGCATAGCAATGTCTTGCACCATGCTGTAAGGCACAATCCGTAAAACCGCCCGTAGAGGAGCCAATATCAAGCATTAGCTTCCCCTCTACAGACATATCAAAAATTTGCAGTGCCTTTTCTAGCTTTAAGCCACCGCGGCTTACATATTTTAAATCAGAGCCCTTTACTTGCAGTGGAGCGTCAATCGCAATTTTTTCGCCTGCCTTATCAATGCGAATTTCATTTGAAAAAACAAGCCCTGCCATAATGGAGCGTTTGGCTTTCTCTCTTGTTTCACACAATCCACGCTCAACAAGTAAAAGGTCTACTCGTTCTTTTGGTTGTTTTGTCATTATTTATTCAAACCTACTTGCTGTTTTTGTTGAAGTAATACATGCATACGTGCCACTGTATCCTCTGCTGTCATATGAATTTCCGCAAGTAGCTGGTCAACATTGCCATGCTCAATATATTGATCTGGAATACCGATACGATCAATTAACGCATGTAAGTAACCATGGTCGTGTGCAAATTCCAATACCCCACTACCAAATCCACCTTGTAAAACAGCTTCCTCAATCGTTAAAATTGGTTTATGGCTAGATAAAATACGATGTAGTATCTCCTCATCCATCGGCTTGATAAAACGCGCATTCACCACTTCAATTTCAATACCTTGCTGTGCCAGCATATCCGCTGCTGCCATTGCCATTGGTATCGTTGTACCAAATGTTAAAATAGCTGCATCTTTCCCCTCACGCAACACTTCCCAGCTACCAATTGGTAAAGCGACAAGCTCCTCATCCAATGGTACACCGATGCCATTACCGCGCGGGTATCTTAAAGCGATTGGACCACCATCATAATCAATCGCTGTTTTCACCATATGCTGACCTTCGTTTTCATCCTTTGGCATCATAATGGTCATATTTGGAATATGGCGTAGGAACGCAATATCAAAGACACCCTGATGTGTTTCCCCATCTGCCCCAACTAAGCCTGCACGATCAATACCGATAAAAACATTTAAGTTTGGACGAGCAATATCATGTAACACTTGGTCATATGCACGCTGCAGAAATGTCGAATAAATCGCTAAAAATGGCTTCATTTTTTGTGTTGCTAAACCTGCTGCCATTGTCGATGCATGCTGCTCAGCAATCCCAACATCAAAGAAACGATTTGGAAAATCCTTTTGAATACCTTGCAGCTTTGAGCCAACAGGCATCGCAGGCGTAATTGTCACAACGCGTTCATCCTCACGGGCAATCTTACGAACCGTTTCCGCAATTAAGCTACTCCATGCAGGGCCTTTTGTTTCCGATTTAACAAAGGCACCATTTTCAATTTTATAGGGTCCTGTGCCATGCCAGTTACCAATTGTATCATCCTCAGCTGGCTTATAGCCTTTGCCTTTTTTCGTAATGACATGAACAAGCACAGGCCCTTTTACTTTTTTGGCATGGGATAATGTTGTTTCAAGCGCCTCAAAATCATGCCCATCAATAGGCCCTAAATATTTAAAGCCTAGCTCCTCAAAAAATACACCCGATACGACTAAATATTTCAGGCTGTCCTTTACACGTTCTGCTGTTGATGCAAGCTTGCCACCAAGCACAGGAATTTTATTCATTAAAGATTCTAGCTCTTCCTTCGCCTTTGAATATTCCTTTGCAGTCCGTAAACGTCCTAATACATTGTGTAAAGCCCCAACATTGGGCGCAATGGACATTTCATTATCATTTAAGATAACAATCATATTTGTTTTGGCATGACCAATATGATTTAAAGCTTCTAGTGCCATGCCACCTGTTAATGCACCATCCCCAATAATCGGAATAACAAAGTTTTTGTCTTTCTTAATATCACGTGCTGCTGCCATACCCATGGCTGCTGATAAGGACGTCGAGCTATGACCTGTTTCCCACTCATCATGTTCACTCTCCACGCGCTTTGGAAATCCACAAAGCCCTTTGAACTGACGTAGTGTGTCAAATTGACTCGCACGACCTGTTAAAATTTTATGCACGTAAGCTTGGTGGCCCACATCCCATAAAAACTTATCCTTTGGACTGTCAAACATTTTATGCAGCATAATCGTTAGCTCTACAACCCCTAAATTGGGTCCAATATGCCCACCTGTGACAGAACATTTTTCAATTAAGAAGGTACGAATATCTTGTGCAAGCTGCTCAAGCTCCCTCTTATTTAAGTTTTTTAAAAAGGATGGACTAGTTATTTTATTTAAATCCACCTTTCTCACACACCTTTTCAATAAAATATTCACCGTAATTGTGTTTCCACCATTATAACAGTGTTATCAATATGCTAAAAGCATGAACCCTTCATTGTTTGGCATTTTGCAAATGTTCTCACCTATTCTAGCATATTCTTTTCCTTTAACGCCTTGATTTTTCTCTTAGTTTTTACGATGAACAATATAAGATGCAAAATCACGCAATAAGCTGGCATCTATTGATAATTGATCCAGCGCATGAATGGCATGTTGATAATGCTCCTCCAGCTTTGCTTTGGCTCCCTCTAATGTTAAAAGAGCTGGATATGTGCTTTTATCACTAGCCACATCCTTTCCAGCTGTTTTGCCAAGCTCTTCTGTTGTGCCTTCAATATCTAAAATATCATCTTGAATCTGGAAGGCTAGACCAATATGATGTGCATACTCTTTTAAGATTGTACGATCTTGCGCCGAAACATCCGCTAATACTGCTCCCGCTTCAATACTAAATCGCAACAGCGCACCTGTTTTATTAACATGCACCTGCTCAAGCTCTTCCAAATTAAGCTGACGTTGCTCACCTTCCATATCAAGCACCTGTCCGCCAACCATGCCCTCTGCTCCTGCTGCAACACTTAATAGTTCGACAAGCTCCATGCGTTTTTCAGCAGCAATATCCATACGTGCTAAAATACCGAATGCAAGTGTATTTAAGGCATCACCTGCAAGCGTGGCAAGTGCCTCTCCATATACTTTATGGTTCGTTGGCTTGCCCCTTCTAAAATCATCATTATCCATGCTTGGTAAATCATCATGGATTAAAGAATACGTATGAATAATTTCAATCACAGCGCCTACCGTGAAGCCATCCTGTAAATGTTGACGATAGAGCTCAAGTACCGCTACTACAAAAAGTGGTCGAATACGCTTACCACCAGCCTTTAAAGAATAGAGCATCGAGTCCTTTAAATTAGCGGGCGCCTCAATTTTTTCAACAAGCGCAAACATTGTTTCTTCAATTTGTGGTGTATTGCTTTCGATAAAATATTTTAATGATTCATTCATTGGCTAGCTCTCTCCCTTTAATGGATCAAATGCTGTTGTTTCACCATTTTCTTGTACAATGGATACTAACTGTTCCTCTGCATGTTGCAGCTTATAATGGCAAAACTTTGATAGCTCCATTCCTTGCTTATATAAATCAATGGCATTTTCCAACGGCACATCGCCTTGTTCTAGCTGTCGAACAATTTCTTCTAGTGCTGCCATCGCCTCTGCAAACGTTTGTTGTTTTTCTGTCACAACGATTCCCCCTCATTCTTTGGCAAGATATTCGTCACTTCAGCCATTACCTGCCCATCATGGAAGGTCAGTGTTAGCTGATCCTGCTTTTGCACCTCATTAGCTGATTGAATCACCTGCTGATCTTTAGAGGCTACTGTAAAGCCTCGTGTTAAAATCGCCAGTGGATTTAAAGCTTCCAGTGTTCTAACCGTTGCCTCAAATTGCTGCTGCTGCCTTGTCACATAATACGTTACAGCGCGTGTTAATTGTTGCACTTGCGCTTCAAGCTCCCGTTGATGGAAGGCCAGTGCTTTTTTAGGTGAATGCTGCTCCACCGCACTATGTAACTGCTGAAGTTGCGCCGTTTTTCTCATTAAATCTACCTGCATCGCTTTTTGCAAGTCCGTATCAAGTTGTGCCAACTTTTCCGTAAATGGTCGGTAGAGTCTTTCGGGCATTGCCAAAGGGTACGACTGTTGGAGCTTATTTAGACGCTGTCGCTCAGCCAGAAGTTGCGACCGAACCATTTGATAAAGCTGTGATTGCTGTGTAAGCACCCGCTGATAAAGCTCCGTTTGGTCTGGCACAGCTATTTCAGCTGCTGCTGTTGGTGTAGGTGCACGTAAATCAGCGACATAATCTGCAATAGTTGTATCTGTTTCATGACCAACTGCACTAATAATAGGAATGTGACTGTCAAAAATGGCGCGTGCTACAATCTCCTCATTAAAAGCCCATAAATCTTCAATGGAGCCTCCACCTCGTCCAACAATTAGCACATCACATTGTGCATCCATATTGGCACGTTCAATATTTTCCACAATATTAGGTGCTGCCTGTGCTCCTTGAACAAGCGTTGGGTAGATCAGCACTTTCGCAAGCGGGTAACGTCTGTTTAACGTTGTACAAATATCCCGAATCGCCGCTCCTGTTGTGGATGTTAAGACACCAATTGTTTCAGGAAATGTTGGAATTGACTGTTTCCACTCAGGCTTGAATAGCCCTTCTTTTTGTAGCTGTTCTTTTAATTGATGAAAGGCAACAAATAAGCTACCAATGCCATCAGGCTGCATTTCCTGCACATAGAGCTGGTAGGCTCCATAGTTTTCGTAAACGTTTACATCACCGCGAATAAATACTTGCATGCCTTCCTTTGGTTCAAATGCTAATTTTGTAGCTGCGGTTTTAAACATTGTAGCCGCAATTCGTGCTCCATCATCCTTTAATGTAAAGTAAATATGACCTGATTGATGAAGCTTCACATTTGATAGCTCACCCTTTACATACACCTCACGTAAATGTGGATCAGCATCAAATTTTCGTTTAATATATTTTGTTAATGCTTTTACTGTTAAATAAGAAGCAGAGGACATATTTTCGGCTCCTTTACTAAAATCAAGTTTTTCGCAAAACTACACCTATCATACCATTTTTTATGGTGATTGACGTGTCAAAATGCAGTTTCGCTAGAAAAAATAGTTGTCTTGTACGCTACTGACAACCAACTATAGCATATTCACATGCTTTCTCACTATTAGAAACCGTTGAGGATAATACATCACAGAAAAAGTTCCACATTTACGCTCTAAAAGTCATCTTAAAATGAAACATAAGCTCTTCTATTTCGTTACTATGGAACAATGCTAAAAGGCATCGAGAAATTTAAGCTCGATGCCTTTAGCAACAGTCTAAAGGCCTCTCAAAACAACCGTTGAAATGACCTTTTCCTATCATATTTATTTTGCAAGCGTATTTTCAGCTGCTTGCACTGTGTTGAATAGTAACATTGTGATGGTCATTGGACCAACACCGCCTGGTACAGGAGTAATAGCAGATGCAACACCTTCTACCTCTGTAAAGTTTACATCGCCACAAAGCTTGTTATTGTCGTCACGGTTAATACCAACATCAATCACAACCGCCCCCTCTTTTACATGCTCTTTTGTAATAAAGTTTGCACGTCCCACAGCAGCTATCAAAATATCTGCTTGCTTTGTAAATGAAGGTAAATCTGGCGTTTTAGAATGTGTATACGTCACCGTTGCATCCTTTTGCAATAATAGTTGTCCCATTGGCTTACCAACGATATGACTGCGCCCTACGATAACAGCATGCTTGCCTGCGATGTCAATTCCTGAATACTCAAGAAGCTTCATCACGCCAAATGGTGTACAAGGTAAAAATGTTTCTTGGCCAAGCATCATTTTCCCAACGCTAACAGGTGAGAAGCCATCCACATCTTTCTCAACAGCGATTGTCGCAATCACTGTATCCTCATCAATATGCTTTGGCAGTGGCAATTGTACTAAAATACCATGAATATCCTCACGTTGATTGAGTAATTGAATTTGTGTTAATAATTCCTCTTGTGTCGTTTCCTCTGGCAGTTTTACAAGCTCTGAAAACATCCCAATCGCTTCACAAGATTTTTGTTTATTTCTCACATATGTAGCTGAGGCTTGGTTATCTCCAACTAAAACAACCGCTAAGCCAGGTGTTACCCCGCGCTCCTTTAGACGGTTAACGCGCTCCGCTACCGCATTACGAATTTCTTGACCAATTTCTTTACCATTAATAATTGTACTCGACATAAACCTTCGTTACTCCTTCCAATTCAACACATTATTCTTGTTCTGTAAATTTAGAAAGTACACCATTGACGAATTTAGATGACCCATCATCGCCAAATGTTTTACATAACTCAATTGCTTCATTCAGCACTACTCTTTTTGGTGTTTCAGGCATGTACAATAGCTCGTATACAGCTAGGCGTAAAACCGTTCTTTCAATTTTCGGCAGACGAGCAAGTGACCACTTTTCAAGATGCTGCTCTAAAGTAGCATCAATTTCCTCCAAATGTTCAGCTGTTCCAGTAACAATCTTTTCGTAGAAGACATTTGTCGGTTGACCTTTAATATGGGCCATTGCTTCTTCAACTGTTAAATCTGTATTGTCTAGCTGAAACAATACTTGCAACGCTTTTTCGCGTGCCTCATGTCGTTTCATGTAAAGCTCTCCTTCTTAAGTGGCATTAACGTTTATAATAGCATAAAATCGCCAGAGAAACACGATTTCAAGCAAGTTTTCAATAATCTGAAACCTTTTTTTACCTAAATTAACTATTTATTTTTCACCAATCAAGTAGCAGCATTGCACACAGACAATTGGCGATTCCTCATGAAGAAGCTTTTCCTAAAACCTCAAGCAATGAAAAAATATAAACAAATCCTTTGACCCTATAGTTACTATAGGGGTTATTGTATTACATGGACATATTCTAGATATCGTTTTAAAGGAGAAAGTTATGAGCAAGAAACAACATGTAACACTAGCAATTTTATTATCCAATCTCTTTATTGCCTTTTTAGGTATTGGCTTAGTAATTCCTGTACTGCCAACTCTTATGAATGAGCTTCATATTTCAGGCTCTGTCGTTGGCTTTATGGTAGCAGCCTTTGCCATTACACAGCTAATTGTATCGCCAATTGCAGGGAAATTGGTCGATCGTATCGGTCGTAAAGTCATGATTGTCGCAGGTCTTTTTATTTTTGGTCTTTCAGAGCTACTATTTGGGCTTGGCCGCTCAGTTGAAGTTTTATTTATCTCTCGTATGCTAGGTGGCATTAGCGCAGCCTTTATTATGCCAGCGGTAACTGCCTATATTGCGGATATTACAACAATGGCACAGCGTCCAAAGGCTCTTGGCTATATGAGTGCAGCAATTAGTACAGGGTTTATTATTGGGCCTGGGCTTGGTGGATTTTTAGCTGAATATGGGACACGTATTCCCTTTTATGCTGCTGGGGTACTAGGCTTTATCGCCGCCCTTCTATCACTATCATTCTTAAAGGAACCAACGCGTGTTGAAGACAAGGAGGAGGCTACACCTTCTATGCTTGGCAGCGTCAAGCGAGTGTTTACCCCGCTTTATTTTATTCCATTTATTCTTATTTTTGTGCTATCGTTTGGTCTTGCAGCCTTCGAATCGCTTTTTAGCTTATTTGTTGACCATAAATTTACCTTCACACCAACAGATATCGCCATTATTATTACAGGAAGCGGTATTATTGGTGCATTGGCACAATTAATGCTATTTGATTGGCTAACAAAGAAAATGGGAGAAATCAATGTTATTCGCTACTCGCTTATTTTATCAGCTGTTTTAACATTTGCGATGACGATTGTTAGTCATTATTTCGCTATATTATTTGTGACATTCTTTATTTTTGTAGGCTTCGACTTAATACGCCCTGCCATTACATCCTATTTATCTAAAATCGCAGGCAATGAGCAAGGCTTTGTTGGGGGCATGAACTCCATGTTTACAAGCCTTGGCAATATATTCGGACCTATTTTAGGTGGTAAATTATTCGATATCGATTTAAACTATCCATATTATTTTGCAACCATCGTTTTAGCGCTTGGCGTAATATTAGCGATGTTTTGGCGAAAGCCCAAACATATTGAATTATAAGACAAAGGATTGCCCCTTATCATAGGAAGTGGGTTCATCTATATCACATAAAATACCTCTAAGGTGAGTGTGTACACACAACGTCATTTTAGAGGTTTTTCTATGCTCACAGACAGAAGAGAAATAGATTTATTTCACTTCTTTCTGAAATTTAGGTAAAATAAACCAGAAGATGTATTTTCACAACTTGGGAGGTGCTACGTTATGCGAAGAAGTAAGCGATTTAACCTGGTAGTTGTAGCCACTATTCTTGCCCTTTGTATAGCTGGTATTCTATTTTATGCAGAATATGGAACAAAGAGTCTTGTAGATGAACTCGTTACAAACCCTGATAAATTTGAAGAAGTTGTTGACAGTATTGCTGTTTGAGAAATGAATGGTGGTGTCGATAACAAAAGTATATTAATCGCAACTAAAGAGGATGCGTTATATAAGGAAGTACGCAGCATGTTAAATAATTGGGAGGTAAAGCGGACATTATTTAAAAGCTCGGATGCTTCGAACTCCTATTATAAAATAGTTTTCACTGATAACGATCATCCTACTAATCCCATTAATCTATTAATTTCTAAAGATGAAATGCTGAACATTCACGCAAAAGAATATGAACTTGTTAAAGGCGATTTAGATGACTTACTTAAAATTACTAACTAACTTCCTAAAAGCAAAGGATGATTCAAAAGACATCATTCATCAGCAATTTAGGCTACTTAACTCCGTAGAATACGGTTACTAAGTAGCCTAATTAAATGTGTTATGTTATTTTATCAAATTGCTTATTTATGATTCCTGTGCTGTTGCTTCTTCTTTTTCAAAATGAATGCCTGTAATATGTACATTCACTTCCGCTGTTTCGAGTGCCGTCATATGAAAAATTGCTTGACGTATTTGCGTTTGTACTTCCTTTGCGACCTTAGGAATGGTATATCCATATTTCACAGAGCAAAATACATCGATTGCAATATCACCAGTTTCTGTTACACCTGATTTAATACCTTTATTGTGTACTTTTTTGCCAAAACGTTCAGCAACACCTGTAGCAATATTGCCACGCGTTGCAGCAATACCTTCAACCTCATTTACTGCGATTCCCGCTACAATCTCGATTACTTCAGCCGCAACCTCTATTTTCCCCAGCTCTTCTTTTCCAGAAGGTGTTGGTTGTACGAAAGATTGTCCTACTTTCTCTGCCATACAAATATCATCCTTTCCCTTGCACATCACAAACAAATGCTGTACTTACATTTATTATACTATAAAAAAGAACGTTTGGCTGTCGAAAGCCATTTTATCCGATAAATTTAAAAAATTGGGCGATAAAGCCTATTTTTTATTCGATAACTTTCACAATCTAATCAATACATTTAACACCAGTAATTCAAATAAACAAAAACCTCCTAACTACTAAAAGTTAGAAGGTTTTAAAATCGCAAACGCTTACTTAACTGATTCAGCTACACCTAACACATCATTCTCTTCCAAGAACTTTGTATTGAATTGTGCGGATTTGAAGACATCATTGTTCATCAGTGCTTGGTGGAATGGAATCGTTGTATGAATACCAGGGCCCGCTACTTCGAATTCGCTAAGGGCACGGTTCATTTTCGCAATCGCCTCTTCACGTGTATCTGCATGCACAATCAGCTTTGCGACCATTGAATCGTAGTATGGTGGAATCGTATAGCCTGCATACACAGCCGAATCAATACGAACGCCATAGCCACCTGGTGTCACATAGGTTTCCACCGTGCCTGCTGATGGCATAAAGTTTTTATAGGCATTCTCTGCATTAATACGGCATTCAATCGCCCAACCCTTTATTTGAATATCCTCTTGTTGAAATGGTAATGCCTCACCAGAGGCAATCTTTAATTGTTGCTGGACAAGGTCAACGCCTGTAATCATTTCTGTGACAGGATGCTCTACTTGGATACGTGTATTCATTTCCATAAAGTAGAACTTGTCCTCCTGATAATCGTAAATAAACTCAATTGTCCCTGCACCTTCATAGTTACATGCTTTTGCTGCTTTGACCGCTGCCTCGCCCATTTCTGCGCGACGCTCCTCCGATAATGCTGGGGATGGCGCTTCCTCCACTAGCTTTTGCATACGACGCTGTACCGTGCAGTCACGCTCGCCTAAATGCACCACATTGCCATGGCTATCTGCAAGCACTTGGATTTCACAGTGACGGAAATACTCGATAAATTTCTCTAAATACACGCCCGGGTTGCCGAATGCTGCAGCCGCCTCTTTTTGCGTAATATCAATGCCTTTGACAAGGTCTTCCTCTGTACGCGCGACACGAATCCCTTTTCCGCCGCCGCCAGCCGTTGCTTTAATAATGACAGGGTAGCCGATGTTCGCTGCCCACTCTTTTCCTGTTTCAATATCGGGTACAATGCCTGTCCCCGGCACAAGCGGCACGCCTGCTGCTTCCATTGTTGTGCGAGCAACATCCTTAATCCCCATAATTTTAATGGAGTCAGAGGATGGTCCGATAAATTTAATGCCTGCGTTTTCACATGCCTCTGCAAAATCAGCATTTTCAGCGACAAATCCGTAACCTGGATGGATCCCATTTGCCCCTGTTTTTTCAGCCACACTTAGCAGGGCTGGAAAACTAAGGTATGAATCTTTTGATAATTTTGGTCCGATACAATATGCTTCATCGGCTAATTTCACATGTAATGCGTCTGCATCTGCCTCCGAGTAGACAGCCACCGATTGAATGCCTAGCTCTTTACAAGCACGAATAATACGCACAGCGATTTCGCCGCGGTTGGCAATTAACACTTTTTTCATGGGTTTTGCACTCCTTACTCAGCTTTTACAAGGAATAATGGTTGACCGTATTCTACTAATTCTCCGTCTTTTACAAGCACTTCAACGATTTCCCCTTGTACCTCTGCTTCGATTTCGTTGAATAATTTCATCGCCTCTACGATACATACAATTGTTTCGTTGCCTACTTTGTCCCCTACTTTTACATAAGCTGGTGAATCTGGGTTTGGTGCTTGATAGAACGTCCCAACCATTGGAGATACAATTTTATGTAACGATGGGTCATTGGTTGCAGGTGCTGCAGCTGGCGCTTCCTCTACCTTAGCTGGCGCTGGTGCTGCTGGTGCTTCTACTGGTGCAGTTTGTTGTACAACAGGAGCCGCTACTTCCTTTTTAGGTGCTACAGTTTCTGTCACTACAGCATTATTTTTCTTTAATTTTACTTTTGCGCCATCTACTTCATAAACAAACTCATCAATGGAAGACGCATCGACTAATTTAATAATTTCACGAATTTCTTGAATTTTGAACATTTCTAACTCTCCTTCTGAAATAAAATCTACTACCACTAACTATTCTATATTTTTTCGAATCAATTTGAAATAGTTAAATGAAAATTAAGTAAATATGAACAAAATAAAAGGCTTTCTTTTACTAAACGAAAGCCTTTTCATAGCGCTGCTATATAACAATGTTTTAAAAGTAAACTAAATATTTGTACTTTTCTGCACTTTTTAATAATTATTAGCACTGAACTTTACTTGTACATCACTCGCGCCTTCCATCTCTGTTCTAACAAGATAAATAATTTCATTTGCTTGCGCCTTTGATAGTTCCTCCGCCATCACTGTAACAGAAATTTTTTCGCCGTCAGCACGAACAAATGCATCAGAATAACCTAATGATTTAATGAGCATTTCAAGCATCGCTTCTGCTGATTCGCGCTTAATCAGACCATCCATTTCATTAAATGCCTCGTTTTTCTCCTCAGCAGAATATTCCTCTGATGCAATTTTTTGAGTTAATTGCTCACGAAGCTGACTTCTTTCATCACTAACTTGCATACGCATTTCTTCAAATAGATGACTTGGTGAGGATACTTCTTGTGTGACATCGTTTGTTGCTTCCTGATCTGTTACACCTGTTACGGCTGTTTGCTGTAATGTATCATCCGTAAAAATAGTAAGCCCATTAAACTGCTTTGCTGGATCAACCAAATAATAGACTGAAATAACTGCTACTAAACTTAATAATGTCATAAACCAAACTGTTCTTCTACGTACGCGCATTTACTTTTCCTCCTTATTTTCCATTGGAACAATAATAATTCGATGAATTGGCAGCTGCATCACCTGACTCACAACTGCACGAATTTCATTTTTCACAAAAATATCGGACGCACCTTCTGACACAACTAACATACCTGTTACGTTTTTTGTGCCCTGCTCAGTCCCTCGAAAATATTGGCTAAATAGTTTATTGTCACCCTGCTCATCTGTCATCTCTCCATAATAAAAATAGACTTTGACCTCCCCAACACCTTCCATAGCCTTTAATGTTTGTTCCAATTTTTCTTCATTTGTGAGCGGCGATTGCTTGTCGTTTGTTGAATTCGTTTGATACATTGGTAAAATGATGAAAATTCCCACGGAGGCAGTTATAAGTATGAAAACCATCAATGACGTTGTTTTTTTGCGTGTCTTTTCCACATCACTTGTACATGGCCTCCTTTCATCTTCTCTTTTTCAAGTGTATGTACGCTTGTTTCTTCCTATGAATTGATAAATGGAATCTTTAATAGCAATTGTAAAAATACTAATGTAATGACCAATTTGGTGAGTGAAATGATATCTTTATCATCCGTTAAAAAGATAAATAGCTGGCATATAAAAAGCAATGCTACTAACAGAATCACTCTATCTCCCCCCTGCCATTACTTGTACAAACACAATCAGGAAAAAACAAGAAAACATAAATGAAAAAGCAATCAAAAATGATACAGCACATAGCGTAAAGAGTGATTTACTTACTTGATCAAGCAATCGACAAATATCATCAAAAGCAATCGGCTCTAAAATAGCAGCCAGCATTTTTAATGAATAGGCACTAACAATTAGTTGAATGGTTGGAATAAAGGACACTGTAATAACAGCGATAAAGGCACTAATACTTGTAATGGAGGATGTAAATTGTGTCATATGCTGAAACATGGAAAAGCTATCAACAATAAAAGACCCGACAACAGGAATATTTTCTTCAATTAATTTTTTAACAGGCTCTGCTACAGCGGCATTGACACTAAATGCTGCTACACCGCTTGCCGTCACTAATAGCACATAGCATATAACAGAGGCAGAAACGATGCTCATAATCGTAAAGCGAATCAATTCTGCGATACGTGTAAAAGATATTTCTTTCACAATGACACTGCATACATCAAAAACAATGGCAAAAAGCACGCCAGGAATAAGCCATTTACTGCTAACAATTGTAAGAACTTGTACAAAAAACAGTAAAAAGGGCTGCCAAGAGGCAATGGCTGTAATACTGCTGGATAGCAGAAAGCTTGACGTTAGAATCGGGTAGAATGCTGTAAATAAATGGGCTAGTCCTTGTGCAATTTCATCAATTAATGTAAAGGAATTAACAATAACAGGACCAATCGTTGCTAAAACAATTAGAAAAAAGAGTATCCTTGTCCCTTTTTCAAATGCTGGTATGACCATATTGACAATTAATATAATGACGACATAGCTGCATAACATGAGTGTCATCTTGAGCAAGAGAAAGAATGGGTCGATTAAAAACGATAGTATTTGCTCCTGCAATGGCCTCGCTCCTTAGTTTAGCCTTTGTAAAATAGACGACACCTCCTGTAGAACAGCCAAAAATTCTTTGAACCAATACATCAAAATCACAATCTTCGCTGCGGCAAAAACGATGTTCCCGAGCACTTTATAGTGATGCTCTACAAGCAGCAATGACACCCATTGTCCTACATAGAACAAACTAGCACTTATTAAAATCGCTTTTGCATAAGGCAGAAACGCCAAGGTTTCTAAAAGCTGCTTCATAAATGGCAATAAAAGTGTCGAGAACAACATGCTAAAAAGCAAAAATGAAAACATAACACTAATTAGCGCATGGAGTGGCTGTATAACTTCTTTTATCAGCAGTAATAAAAGCAGCATGACAACAGCAACAAGTACAATTTCCATCTACACTACCCAGATGATGTTAGCCATTGGAAAAATGTGAGAATTTCATTGAAAAATAGACGTAAAAAACGGAGCAGTTCTGCTGTCATATATAAGTAGGCAATAAAAAATAAGAAAAATGAGAACTCCTTCTTCCCTGTTTGATCAAAGAAAACATGAAGAAGCGCAACAACTAGTCCCACTCCAGCAACTCTTAATACGTCTTGTAATTCCATTCCTACGCCCCCTCGTGTACAGCAATATATGTTGCTCTACAAAAAAAAAGACCTCTATACATATGTATAGAAGTCTTCTTGACAAAAATTTTTAGAGTAGCTTGTCCACAATGCTTTTAACAGTGCCTGTTTGCTGAATGAGATAGCTTTTTTCTCCCATCCACATCGATAAATATTCAGCATTGCCTTGCTCCGCACTTTCCTTCCGAATCGTTGTTGTTAAATAGTGCTGTAATGGATAGGGCGCTACTGTTGCATCCTGCATCTGCTGTGTAAACGTGTTTGCTAAGCCTCTCGCTGGTTTGCCTGTAAATGCACGCGTAACCGTTGTTTGCTGTTCTTTCGACGCCAATACTGCATTTTTATACAATGGCGAAATTTCACATTCCTCTGCTACGAGTAAGGCTGTGCCAATTTGAACCGCTTGTGCTCCGTTTGCCAATGCTCTCTGAATGGCTTCTTTTGTCACAAGTCCACCTGCTGCAATAATTGGAATGGTAATTTGCCCAGCTACCTGCTGTAGTAAATCATCTAAAGGAATTAGTTCCACTGGTGCTGTCGTAAAGGAGCCTCGATGACCGCCAGCCTCTCCGCCCTGTAAAACAACCGCATCTACCCCTGCCTGCTCGACAAGCTTTGCCTCTTCTAATGTAGTAGCTGTACCAATTGTATAAATACCATTGTCCTTAAACTGTTGCAGAACCTCGGCTGATGGAATGCCAAATGTAAAGGAGCAAATGGCTACCTTTTCCTCAATAATCGCTTGCACCTGCCCTGCAAAAACTTCTTTGGACACAACACTTTGTACAGGTGATAGTCCTAGTTCATCATAAAAGGGTTGTAGTGCCATACGCGCTTGTTGTAAAACCTCAATATCAATTTGTGGCTCCTCTTGCACAAATAAATTGACTGCAAAAGGCTTTGTCGTTAACTTCTTTACTTCCTGAATAAATTGCTTTGTTTGCTCGCCATCTAAGTAACCCGCACCAACTGAGC
Source organism: Lysinibacillus sp. FSL K6-0232 (assembly GCF_038008325.1). Taxonomy (NCBI): domain Bacteria; kingdom Bacillati; phylum Bacillota; class Bacilli; order Caryophanales; family Bacillaceae; genus Lysinibacillus; species Lysinibacillus sp. FSL K6-0232. Next base: position 2,422,403 of record NZ_JBBOYW010000001.1, read on the forward strand.
CTAATAGCCCCGCCTCAGCACAAGCCGCCACAAATGTTGGTGTTGTTACGCCTGCCATTGGTGCTTGAATAATTGGATATTGAATATCAAATATTTTTTGTAACATGTCCCTCACTCCTTACTACTATTGTAAACACTTTTTCCAACGTTGACCATCTATCTAATGATAGAAAGCTAAAGGTTGTCGAGAAAAAAGTGACCGTTCCTCTATCCAATGGCACAATCCCCAATAGTTTTTACGTGATATGTATAAGAAAAAATCAATTATGCTCCATCTAAGCTTCTATTTGCCGCTATAGAGTAAATCTTTAATCCGTGTGGGTTTTACAGCTTGTCGCCTTCGCACAAAAATATTTGCTAATACGAGATAAAATAAAAGCCCACCCTTTTAGCAAAAAGAGCAGGCTACATATTTATATTGATTATGCACGAGAAACGTAAGAACCTTCTTCTGTGTTAATGATTAATACATCGCCTTGGTTCACGAAGAATGGTACTTGTACGATAAGACCTGTTTCAAGTGTTGCAGGTTTTGTACCGCCTGAAGCTGTATCACCTTTAATACCTGGTTCTGTTTCTGTTACTTCTAGCTCAACAGTGTTCGGTAATTCAACACCCAGCATTTCACCTTGGTAAGATTGGATATGCACTTCCATGTTTTCTTTTAGGAATTTTAATTCATATTCAATCGCATTTGAAGATAGCTCAGTTTGCTCATATGATTCTAAGTCCATAAATACATGCTCGTCACCTTGTGCATATAAATATTGCATTTTACGGTTATCAATTTGTGCTTTCTCTACTTTTTCACCAGCACGGAATGTTTTTTCATTCACAGAGCCATTACGTAGATTACGTAATTTAGAGCGCACGAATGCAGCACCCTTCCCTGGTTTTACGTGTTGGAAATCTAATACGCGATATAATTGGCCATCCACAATAATTGTTAGACCTGTACGGAAATCGTTTACTGAAATCATTTGTGTTCCTCCAAAGTTTATAAAATAATAAGTTCTTTTGACGAATGTGTCAGTCGTTCATTACCTGTTTCTGTAATTAAAATATCATCCTCGATACGGACGCCACCGATTCCTGGTAAATAAACGCCTGGTTCAATCGTCACGGCCATACCTGGCTCTAATACTGTATCAGAACGCATTGACAAGCCAGGGCCTTCATGTACTTCAAGACCAATACCGTGTCCTAAAGAATGACCAAATGCTTCGCCATATCCTTGTTCCTTTAAGTAGTCACGTGCAATCGCATCCGCTTGAATACCTGTTAAGCCAGGGCCAACTTTTTCAAGTGCCAATAGCTGTGAAGCAAGGACTGCATTGTACATATCTACTAACTTTTCAGATGGTTCTCCAACTGCCACCGTACGTGTAATATCCGAAATATAGCCATTGTAGAGTGCGCCAAAGTCTAATGTTACAAAGTCGCCCTTTTCAATTACTTTATCCGTTGCAACGCCATGCGGTAATGCTGAACGAAGACCAGACGCAACAATTGTATCAAACGAAGACTGAGTTGCTCCTTGTTTACGCATGAAAAATTCCAATTCATTCGAAACCTCAAGCTCTGTTTTACCGGGCTTGATGAAGCCTAAAATATGTGTAAATGCGTGATCAGCAATTTCACACGCAGCCTTAATAATATTAATCTCTTGTTCCGTCTTAATCAAGCGAATTTTTTCAATTAGTCCAGAAATCGGCACTAAATCAGCTTGAATAGTTGCTTTATACAGTTCATATGTGCCATAGCTGACAGTATCTTTCTCAAAGCCCAATAATTTGATACCCATTTCATTGACCTGTTTAGCAATTTCTTCAATAATTGTTGCTTCATGCTGAACAATTCGGAAGTCCTGTACTTGTGCAGTAGCCTGCTCTGTATAACGAAAATCTGTAATAAACACCGCATCATTTTGGGATACAATTGCTACGCCTGCTGTCCCTGTAAAACCAGTCATATAACGACGGTTATAGCCATTTGTAATTAAAATGCCATCGATGTTTTGTTCTTGAAGTGCCTTACGTAGCTTTTGTAATTTCAACATAATCAATTCTCCCTCTCAATAAATGTACGTAGTGCCAGCTCATAGCCTTTCGTACCTAGCCCGCAAATTTGCCCAAGGCAGGCTGGAGCAAGATAGGAATGATGACGGAAAGCTTCACGTTTATGGATATTCGAAATATGTACTTCAATTACTGGCACAGCAATCCCTGCAATCGCATCATGTAGTGCGATACTTGTATGGGTATATGCACCAGGATTAAAAATAATACCATCGTATTTTTCGTCCTCCGCTTCATGCACCCAATCAACGAGTACCCCTTCATGATTGGATTGACGGAATTCCACTGTAGCTCCTAAAGAAGCCGCAAGATTTTGAAGATTCTCCCGAACATCATCTAATGTTTCATAGCCATAAATATGTGGTTCTCTTTTGCCCAGTCGATTTAAGTTAGGTCCATTCAAACATAATAACTTCACGCTTCGATTCCCTCTTTCTATGTACTTGTCATTTATTTTATCATACACGGCGCATACAGCAACTAATTTCCTTTTTGTGCTGTATGCTCCTGCTGATGAAAATTGGCGGTTTCTAATAAAAAACGCAATAGACAAATTACAATCACGATAAATGGAATCGACAGCTTTTTAAAGGAAGAAAGCTGTAATGGTAAATCTAATGCTATCCACTCGATGGAAATCGTCACCAAAACTCCTAGTAAAAACGAGGAAAACACGGCTGGAATCACATACACATAGCGCATTGTTAAATATAAGCATAAGCCAATAATAAAGAGCAGAAAAATAAAAAGAGTCCACTGAAATAATTTTGAGCTTTCTTCAAACCAGTTCCACTTTTTATAAAAGCCAATTGGATGCCATTTAATAAGATGAAAATAATGTAGCCCCTTTAAGCACAACGCCAAAACAAAAGCGCTAACTAGGGCTGTAATCACGGCTACTCTCACAGTATATCCTCCTTTTCACATACAAATCATTGCCTAAAATGTATGATTAGTGTAGCCATATAGAAAATTTACTATGCGTAACTCTAGAGGTTTTTCACTAAATTTAGTACAATGATACAGTTGAAATATATAAAGAGAGTGGTGTTGGTCTTGAGCAATTCACCTGTATACGGGGGACAGGCACAATTAGAGGGTGTGATGTTCGGAGGAAAGGAACATACGGTTACGGCTATTCGTCGTAACGATGATTCTATTGATTATTATCATTTTAAAAAAGTACAAAAACCGATGTTACAAAAGCTTAAAAAAATACCATTTGTACGAGGCGTTGTTGCCCTTATTGAATCAGCGGGCCTAGGCTCACGTCATATGCAATTTGCAGGAGATCGTTATGATGTAACACCTGGTGAGGAAGAAGACCATAAAGAAGAAGGCTCAAAGCTTCAAATGATCTTAGGAGTTGCTGTAGTTGGTGTGCTATCCTTTTTATTTGGAAAATTTGCCTTTACACTGATTCCTGTGTTTCTCGCTGATTTTTTCTCCAAATGGATTGACAGCAAAACAGGACAAATTTTACTAGAAAGTGGTTTTAAACTACTATTACTATTAATCTATTTATACTTTATCTCTTTAACGCCATTAATCAAACGCGTATTCCAATACCATGGCGCTGAACACAAAGTAATTAACTGCTATGAGGCAGGCTTAGATATTACAGTAGAAAATGTCCAAGCACAATCACGTCTACACTATCGTTGTGGTAGTAGCTTTATCCTTTTCACAGTCTTTGTCGGCATGTTTTTATACTTCTTCGTGCCAACTGACCCACTATGGCTACGCATTGTAGACCGTATTTTATTAATCCCTGTTGTCCTAGGCGTTTCATTTGAAGTATTACAAGCAACAAATGCTTGCCGTAACCTTCCTGTGCTACGCTTCCTTGGCTACCCTGGTTTATGGCTGCAATTACTAACAACACGCGAGCCAAAGGACGATCAAGTAGAAGTAGCCATTGCATCCTTTAATATGCTACGTCAAGTAGAACAAAAACCTGAAATCGCAGCAACATTGCATCATGATTAAAAAACCCCGAATAGTGAACACGTTCATAAAACGTGTCCTATTCGAGGTTTTTCTTTCTTATTTTAATAATTGTCTAGCAATAATAACACGCTGGATTTGATTCGTTCCATCATAGATTTGCGTTACTTTTGCATCACGCATCATTCTTTCAAGCGGATACATTGTTGTAAATCCGTTTCCTCCCAGAAGCTGTACAGCATCTGTCGTCACTTGCATCGCCACATCTGTAGCATAGTATTTTGCCATTGATGCATATTTTTCCATCTCATCTGTCTGCCCGTCAATATGCTCAGTAGCCGCCTTTACTAACAGCTCTGCCGTCACAATTTTCGTGCCTAGCTCTGCTAGCATACCTTGAATCATCGGCTGTTCACTCAATGGTTTGCCAAATTGGTTGCGTGCTTTTAAATAATCGAGTGCAATTTGAAAAGCCCCCTTCGCAATACCAACTCCTTGTGCACCTACTAATGTTCTACTTCTATTGAATGTCTTCATTAATAGCTTAAAGCCAGACCCTTCACTCCCTAGCAGATTATCTTTTGGCACACGTACCTGATCGAAAATAACAGTACCTACACTTGATCCTCTTACCCCAAGTGTCCTTACACATTCACCAAACTCCAAGCCTGAAGCAGCAGCATCTACAATAAAGAAGCTCAACCCCCTAGTAGGATGCTCTCCTGTTCGTGCTAATACTAAATAAGCGCCCGCTTCTCCAGCATTTGTAATAAAACACTTTTCTCCAGTGAGAATATAGCTACCCTCGTCATACACTGCTTGCGTTTGAATATTCGCAACATCTGAGCCAGCTTGTTCCTCCGTTACACAAAACGCTCCCGGATACTTGCCCTCCGCTAATGCACGTAAATAATTAGCTTTTTGCTCCTCATTGCCTCCTAAATCTAGTAAACAAGTTGTTAACGCCTGTGTGCATAATAAAACAGAAGTTGAGGCACATACTTTCGCTACTTCTTCCACCGCCTGAGCACTTGCATAAAAGGATTGCTCGGAACCACCATATTTTTTGGCAATATGTAAACCAAACAGCCCTTCATCTGCTAATAAATGAAAGTTTTCATGAGGAAAGCTTTGCATTTCATCAACTTGTTGTGCATTAGCTTGTATTTTTTCAATAACATGTCCTATTGCTAGCATACAGAATAACCCTCTCCTTCTTATCCATTAATAATCATAAAAGCCTTTACCTGATTTACGCCCTAAATGCCCTGCCTCTACCATTCTCTTTAACAATGGGCATGGTCGATATTTAGAATCGCTAAATCCATCGTACAAGCTTTCTAATGCATATAAAGTCGTATCCAAACCACACTGATCCGCTAAACGTAGCGGTCCAATTGGATGATTCGCACCAAGCATCAAGCCTCGATCTACCTCCTCTGGGGCTGTCCCTTCCATCACAAGATATGCAGCTTCATTCATCATTGGTAATAAAATACGATTCACAATAAAGCCTGGATAATCCTGTGCAATAACGGTTTCTTTATGAATTTCCTTGCCATACTGCTGCGCACGCTTTAATGTTTCTTCAGACGTTTCAATAGATGTGACAATTTCCAACAATCTCATAATTGGCACTGGGCTAAAAAAATGTAGACCAATTACTTTCTCAGGTCTTTTTGTCACAGAGCCAATAGCTGCAATAGACAGGGAGGAAGTATTACTTGCTAAGATAGCGTTCGGCTGAACTATCTCATCTAGCATTTTAAATACCTCTTGTTTAATAGCTAATTTTTCTGGAACGGCTTCAATGACTAAATCAACATTTTTCCCAAGCTTTATATCTGATGTATAATGAATATTTGCATAAATTTTCTGCTCATCTTCTAGTGTATATTTTTCTTTTTTTAGCATTGATTGAATACTCTTTGTAATATAATTTCTTCCTCTAGCCAAATCAGCCTCTGTTCGATCTGTTAAAATCACCTGAAAACCAGCTAAAGCAAATACTTGCGCAATTCCACTTCCCATTAAACCTGCACCAACGACCATTACTTGTTGCTCCATATGTTCATCTCCTATTCTGCTAAGTTATCCTGTACATTTTTTATAATAACAGCGGCTCCCTGTCCGCCTCCAATACATAACGTTGCCAATCCATATGATAAGTTTCGTTTTTGTAACTCATGAACTAAGGACACGATAATACGAGAGCCTGAACTACCAACAGGATGCCCTAATGCCACAGCGCCACCATTGACATTCACAATATTAGGATTCATATCTAATTCTTTCATCACAGCTAGAGCCTGTGCGGCAAAAGCTTCATTTAGTTCAATTAAATCTATGCTCTCTAGTGTTAAATTTGCCTTTTCTAAAGCTTTCCGTGTAGCAGGTACAGGACCAATGCCCATCACACTTGGCTCGACACCTGCCGAAGCTACTGAAATAATTTCTGCAAGCGGCTGCAAATTATATTTCCTTAGTGCATGTTCCGAAACGATTAACATAATAGAAGCTCCATCGTTCAAGCCAGAAGAATTTCCAGCCGTGACAGTGCCACCCTCTTTTAAAAAGACAGGTTTTAAATTTTTCAAAGCCTCGACTGTCGTTTCACGAGGATGTTCATCCTTTGTAAACCATTTAGAGGGACTCACTTCAATTGGGACAATTTCCTTTTCAAATAACCCTTGCTGAATAGCATTTAATGCTTTATTTTGGCTATTGACTGAAAACTGGTCTTGTTCTTCCCTTGAAATATTGTATTGTTGTGCTAAATTTTCTGCCGTAATGCCCATATGATAGTTTTCCATTGCACAAATCAAGCCATCATATAATAAGCTATCTTCTAGATGCATAGACCCCATTTTTTTACCATCGCGACCGTCTAATAAAATATGCGGAACATTGCTCATGCTTTCTGTGCCACCCGCGAGTATAATTTCCGCTTCACCAGCTTTGATTTGTTGATAGGCTAACGACACCGAACGCATACCTGATGCGCATTGTTTATTAACCGTCATAGCAGGGATGGATTTTGGAAGACCTGCCTTTATCGCAGCTTGCCGAGCAGGATTTCCCTTCCCCCCTGCTTGATAGACATTGCCAATAATAACCTCGTCAATTTGTTCCAAGGGTATTTCTACATTTTCTATGAGCGCTTTTATCGTAGCAGCTGATAAATCAGAGGAATTGAAATATTTTAAGCTTCCACCAAATCTACCGACTGCTGTTCTTAAAGCTGATACAATATATACCTTATTCAATTTCATCCACCTACTCCCTCATTATTCTTTTTATGCTTTTCTAATTGCTGACGTAGCTCCTCTGGAATAGGCTCTGCTTTTCTAGTTGTCTTGTTAAAATTGACATAGGTAGCTGTTCCTCTACTACATAATTGGTTGTTTTGATACATTTCTTCCTCAATAAGATAGCTAGAGTTCCGAATTTCTTTGATATACGTATGGATCGTGACATCTTGTCCATAGTGAATTTCATTGATGTAATCAACGTTTAAATTAACGACAACACACTTCCAATTATCAAAGGATAGCGTAGGTGTAAAAATTTCAAAAATACCCTTTCGACCAGCTTCAAACCAAATAGGTACAACGGTATTATTAATATGACCCATTCCATCCGTTTCGGATACTCGTGGTGTAATAACTGTTGTAAACATAAGCACCTTCCTTATCTATAAAATTGAAAAAATATTATGTGAATAGTGTAAATAAAATAATTGCTAGGGCTGTGGCACACATCGTTAGAACGACGGCCATCATCGCAACAGGCAAATAGGCTCGTTTAAAGGTGTCATGACAAATATTTTTAATCGTTGTCACAATATAACCATTGTGAGGAAGTGATGCCAAGCCATCTGATGCCATAACAGAAACACGATGTAATGCGCCTGGATCAACGCCCATATTTAAGTAAATTGGCGATAAAATCGGAAGAGCAATTCCTAAACCACCTGATGCTGAACCTGTTAAACCTGCTATTAAATTTATACAGATTGCTAGGCTTAATAATGGCGGTCCTGGAATTTGTAACACTGCGTCTACAATTTGTGTAAAGCCAGATGTAACAGCCGCTACTTTCCCAAAGGCAATGACCGCACTCGTATTACATGCTGCCAAAATAGCATCATTTGCTCCACGCTCTAAAACTCGCCAAAAGTCTGTAATATATCTAAACATCGTTACACAGGCAACAACGATTGCCCCTAGTAAAGCAAAAATAGCTGCTGAGGTTGCGGAAAACATTTGTGAATACGTAACCATTCCAGCCACTACGACGACAATTGGAAGTATTGCTAAGAAGATACTTGGTAATTTCTCTTTTTCTCTTTCATTTAATTCTGCATCACTAGCATGTGCTTCGAACTTTTCGCCTCTTTTAACGGAGCGACTGATCGCAAAGTGTAACCATAAAGACCCTACTGCAAAATTAAAGATAGAAACAATCATTCCAATCCAAAAGCCTGAATACGGGGTTGTTCCAAAAAATTCTGTTGGCATAATGTTTTGAATTTCAGGTGAACCTGGTAAAAACATCGTAAACGTTACCGAACCAAACACCAAAGCTGCTGGTATAAACCGTCTTGGCAAATCGGCTGTTCTAAACAATGAAACTGCTAGAGGATACACAGCAAAACCAACAACAAACAATGATACGCCACCATAGGTCATAATAGCACAGGCTAATACAACAGCCATAACAGCGCCTTTCGGTCCAATCACTTTCATAACCCATGTTGCAATGGATTCTGCGGCCCCTGTTTCTCCCATCACTTTACCAAAAACAGCCCCTAGTAAGAAGAGCAAGAAATAGGATGCAAAATAGCCTGTAAAACCATTCATATATGTTCCCGTCATGGCTTCCACAACATCCTGACCAGACGTTATGGCTACAAATACACTCGCTATAATAGCACTAATAATGATGTTGATTCCTCGAACGGTCATATAAATCAAAATGGCTAAGCCAATCATTAACATAATTACGCTCATAGGTTACCTCCTTTTGTTTTTCCTATAGTATTTTTATTCTTCTACCTTCGTATGTTGATTAAACATTGGCTTTCTTTTTTCGATAAATGCGCCAACTCCTTCAAAGGCATCTGGATGTTGAAAGACATCATAGAATAGTTCTGCCTCATGCTGAATTCCTTCCGCTATAGAATGATCAGCGCCATACATCATAGCCTCCTTTATCTTGCTAAGCGTATAGCTTGACTTCATCGCCAACTGCTTCGCCCACTCCTTAGCACCAGTAAGCCCTTCATTGGAAGCGGTTACCTTATTGACTAAGCCAAGTGTAAAGGCGTCCTGCGCGTCAATACTTCCTCCGAAAAATATAAGCTCCTTTGCTTTCGACATGCCAATCAATCTTGGTAATCGCTGTGTACCTCCCCCACCTGGGAAAATACCTAAATTAATTTCAGGCAGTCCTATTTTTGCATGCTGTTCAGCAATTCGAAAATCACAGCATAATGCTAATTCACACCCTCCACCAAGCGTCAGACCATTTAATACAGCAATTGTAGGCTTAGGGAAACGATCAATATAATTATAGAGCTGATGATTTGCATAAACATGTCTATCCATCTGCTTATCCCCTAGCCATGTTGGAAATTCTTTTATATCAGCACCAGCCATAAACGCCTTTTGTCCAGCGCTTGTTAAAATCACAACTCTGATCGTATCATTTTTTTCAATTTGTTGGAAAGCATGCAATAAACCTTCTACAACCTTTTTTCCTAAAACATTTAATGGTGGATGATTGATTTGAACAGTTGCTATATGATTCTCTATCGTGACAGCTACTACGTTTGGATAATTAGCCATTTGCTTCATTCTCTCCTCTTTGTTGTAATTCCTCATCTACTAGCACTCGACGAAGTAGCTTTCCAGTAGCCGTTTGAGGAAGGCTCTCTCTAAATTCGATACTCCGTGGATATTTATAACTCGCCATCTTCTCTTTACTCCACGCAATAATGTCCTGTTCTGTGACAGTGCCAGCATATTCATCTTTCAATACAATAAAGGCCTTTACACTTTCACCTCGTTTTGCATCTGGAATACCGATGACAGCGGCAGCACTTACAGCTGGATGTCTTACGAGCATTACCTCTACATCTTCTGGAAATACACTATAGCCTGAGCATTTAATCAGCTCTTTTCTACGCCCTTGGAAAAATAGATGGCCTCGTTCATCGATAAAGCCAATATCACCTGTATGCAGCCAACCATTTTGAATTGCTGTTCGTGTCGCCTCTGGCTTATTCAAATAGCCTTTGAATACAGCAGGACTTTTAATCAGAATTTCTCCCAGCTGCCCGACTGCCATATCTTCATCCGTATTTTCAGGATTGACAATACGAATCTCTGAACCCGGTAATGGTTTACCATGTCCACCAGCTACAATATCATCAAGCGGCATAACTGTATCAGCCGTATGTGTTTCACTTGAACCATAGGAGATTTCAAAAATCGTAGCATCTGTTAATGCTGTCCAAGCACGCATAATATCTTCTGTTAACGGAATACCAAAGCTTGTACATTGGCAAATTTTTAATGTTGAAAAATCAATAGCTTGAGCATTTGGTAGGTTCATGATATCGACATTCATTGGCGTTACAGTATATGTAACAGAAATTTTATACGTTTCAATTGCCTCTATTAAAGCCTCCGCAGAGTACCTTGTTAAAATAACAATCGTTCCCCCTGTAAAAATAGGTACATTCACGCTAAAGAGCTTACCAGCAATATGACACATCGGCATTACACTTAAATGAATATCATCATGTTGAAAGCCATAACATGCTGCCACACCCTTTGTTTTATAGAAAGCGTTACCATAAGAGAGCATGGCACCTTTTGGCAAACCCGTTGAACCCGAAGTGTAAACAATTAAACAAATATCATTTTCCATATCAATAGCTATAGCAGGCACTTCGTCAATTTCTTGCTGTAAAATGCTCATTAAATCACATGTGCCCTCTATTTTTTCCTTTGAAATAATTGGTTCTGGAAATAAAGGAACTGGCTTTTCTGGTAAAAAATCTGTGTAATTGGTAACAATAATATGCTCTAAATCTGTTTGATCCTTTATATTTCTAACAACGCCATATAAATGGTCGAGTGTAACAATAGCCCTTGCCCCTAAATCCTTTATCTCATATTCCAACTCCCACTCTTTAAACATAGGGCTGCACGGACCTTCAATGGCTCCAATTTTTTGTATACCAAGACTGCAAATAATATATTGTGGACAGTTCTGCATATAGAGAGCTACTTTATCACCCTTTTTAATCCCTTGTTTTTGTAGAAATACAGCGAATCGATCCGATAGTTCGTCTAATTCTTGATATGAAATACGCTTCCCATAATAAATAATGGCATCTTGATGCGGGCGAATTTTTGCATGCTGACGTAAATTTTCATGTAAAGGTTGTTCTTTATATTGATTTATCAAATAAAACTCCTCCTTATGACTACGTATTCATTTTAATTTCTGCTCTGTACAAGTATTAATATATGTTTCCGTTTAGAAAAAAGTCAACAGTTTTTTGAAAATTAAATATTTTACAATTTCTTCTTTCTATATGTTTTCTAGCTAAAATGCAGCTTTCTACATTGACTATTTTTTTTCATTCTCCCCTCTATTTCTAGTGCTTATCATCAGGCGGCTGTTGTATATTTACGCTAATTCAACTATATTAAAATTATGAGAAGGAGGAATTTACCATGGTGTCATCTAAAGATGTAGCAAAGAAAGCAGGGGTATCACAAACAACTGTTTCACGTGTACTCAACACACCAGAACTAGTTAAAAAACCTACAATAGATAAAGTGATGCGTGCTATTGAGGAATTGAATTATATTCCAAATGCCAATGCTCGCTCTCTTGTACAAAATAAAACGAAAACGATAGCCCTTTTGTCTGGCCCTATCCATAACCCATTTTTTGTTGACACAACAACAGCTATTATTAACTATGCAAACGAGCAGGGCTATCGGGTACATGTCCAATATGTAGATGACGATCGCTTGCAAGAGGCATATACGTCTATTCTTGAAAATAAAGTAGATGGTGTTATTCTCTCATGCATTTTTTGGGAGGACCCAATGTTTTTTAAATTAAAGCAACTCGATATCCCATTTATTACGTACAATCGAAGACATAAAAACAATGAATTTTTTGTAGAGATTGATAATTTTTATGCTGGTTACTTAGCTGCTCAGCATTTGCTGGAGCTTGGACATACGGCTATTTCTTGGGTTGGTGGTCCACAAAATCGCAGCACATTCAAGGAGCGATATGCAGGGTTTTTAAAGGCGCTTGAGGATTATAATATCGCTAAAAATGATGATTATATTTTTACAATAGATACGTCGAAACAATCCATTCAAGGTCTCTTTCAACATATAACTTCACTAGGTCAGCAGCCAACAGGCATCTGTGCAGCAACGGACTCCATCGCTCTTCATTTACTCGATTGCTTCATCACAAAAAATTTAAAAGTACCAGATGATATCAGTATCATAGGCATTGATAATGTGGATTTAAGTAAGCATGGAATGATTCAATTAACAACAGTCGGTAGCATTTTAGAAGAGAATTTAGGATTTTTAGCTATTAAAGAATTGTTTGAAATGATTGAAAATAAAAAAAATAGTTGCGTTCGTATTACAAAGCCTGTTAAAGTATTTAATAGGCGCACAACAGGTGCCCCAAAACAAACTATTAAATAGTTTGTTTCTTTTTATCATCGAATGAATACGTAACCATTTTTATTTTCTCTCTTGTACAGTTGTTTTTTATTGTTGTCAAAAATGAATACGTAACCATCAATAAATAATCCTAGGAGGTTTATAAGGATGAAAAAAAATTTATATATAGACGGGCAATGGGAATCTACCGCTAACTATGCTTCTTTATATGCTCCCTATTCCCGACAGAAGATTGCTGAAATCCCTCAGGCTAGCGAAGAGGATGTTAAAAAGGCCATTCAGGCTGCTTATAAAGCAAAAGCAGCAGTTGCCAATACGACAACCTATGAACGAGCACAGGTCTTGGAGCAGTTGGTGCAACTTTTTATACAACACAAAGAAAAAGCAGCCCAAATCATTGCCTTAGAAGCAGGAAAGCCACTCAAATATGCTCTACTCGAAATAGAGCGTACAATCGAAACCTATAAATTTGCGGCAGAGGAAGCCAAACGTTTAGTGGGTGAAATAGTCCCAATGGATGCTGCTAAAAATGGCAATAATCGGTTTGGTTACACACTTGAACAGCCTGTTGGTGTTGTAGCTGCCATTACACCATTCAACTTTCCTCAAAACTTGGTTGCTCATAAGGTAGGACCTGCAATTGCTGCTGGAAACACGATTATTCTTAAGCCAGCATCGCAAACTCCCCTATCTGCTTTATTTTTAGCAGAGCTAATTGAGCAAACCTCTTTACCAAAGGGAGCTTTCAATGTCATTACAGGCAGTGGCAAACTTGTAGGTGACGTACTAATTGAAAGTGACCATATCAATATGATTACCTTTACTGGGAGCCCAGCTGTAGGTATGGATATTCGCAAGCGAGCAGGCTTGAAAAAAGTTACCTTGGAGCTTGGTTCCAATGCAGGCTTACTTATTGATGAGCAAGTAAATCTTGATGAAATTGTTTCAAAATGTGTTGTGGGCTCTTTCTCTAACCAAGGGCAAGTATGTATTTCACTTCAACGCATTTATGTAATGGATACACTGTATGATGAATTTCTTGCTAAATTCGTTGTCCAGACTGAGAAGCTTGTGCTAGGCGATCCTTTAGAAATGACTACAGATATTTCTTCATTAATTCATGCAAATGAAGAGATTCGTGCGCTTGATTGGATTAATGAGGCATTGGCAAATGGAGCCGAATTAGCTACAGGTGGAAAACTGCAAAATCGTATATTGTTACCTACTATTTTAACGAATGTTGCAGATCACCTAAAGGTATCCTGTCAGGAAGTATTTGCACCTATTGTGATTGTTAATCGAATAACGAGCATACAAGAAGGAATTGAAGCCATCAATAAATCACATTATGGATTGCAGGCTGGCATTTTTACGAATAATATTCAAACTGCTTTTATGACCTCAAAGGCATTGGAGGTGGGCGGTGTCATTATTAATGACATTCCAACTTATCGTGTTGATCAAATGCCCTATGGCGGGGTAAAAGAAAGCGGTACAGGAAAAGAAGGGATTAAATACGCTATCCATGAAATGACCGAAACAAAGCTGATTGTTTGGAATCAATCGTAAGGAGAATTAGTATATGGTATATAAAATTACTTTCACACCTCTTAACTATACAGGCTGGCATTCATTATCTCACTTATTGGCAGAGGTAAAACGACTACAGGCAAAGAAAATACTTGTTGTCACTGATCCAACGTTAATAAAAATTGGCTTAACTACTCAAGCCATTCAACCGTTAATCAATGCAAATTATAGCATTGAACTATACACTGAGGTGGCAGCAGAGCCTTCACTAGCACTCGCAGAAAAATTAGTAGCCTACACTCGACAGCATCAATTTGACATGATTATTGGGATTGGCGGGGGTAGTGCATTAGATTTATCTAAGCTAGCAGGTGTACTTGCTGTGCATGAAGGATTTGTGGCAGATTATTTAAATTTAACTGGTACAAAAAAAATCTTAAGCAAAGGGATTCCCACTATTCTAATACCAACAACGTCTGGTACAGGCTCTGAAGTAACCAATATCGCTGTCTTGACATTAGAAAATACAAAAGATGTTGTAGCACATGACTATTTATTACCAGATGTTGCTATTATAGACCCTGCACTAACGGTTTCTCTTCCACCTAATATTACTGCTGCAACAGGAATTGATGCACTTACACATGCCATTGAAGCCTATATTTCAAAAAATGCAAGCCCTATTTCGGACGCATTGGCTATACAGGCTATTCGTTTAATTACGCAATCCATTCGTACTGCAGTTGCAGATGGTAGCAATCAAGAAGCTCGTACAAATATGAGTTATGGCAGTTATCTTGCTGGGCTTGCCTTCTTTAATGCTGGGGTTGCAGGTGTTCATGCCCTCGCCTATCCACTTGGAGGGCAATTCCATGTCCCACATGGAGAATCAAATGCAGTGCTCCTTCCTTATGTGATGGGCTATATTCGCCAAAGCTGTGAAAAACGCATGAAGGATATTTATGAAATAATGGGCTTTCATACAGCATATTTATCGCAGGAGGAGGCCTCTTATCGTTGCGTGGAGGAATTACAAAAAATCGTTAAAGACGTTAATATTCCGTCTACCTTAAGGGAATTTAATATTCCTGAGGAGGCATTAAAGCATTTAACAGCGGCGGCATTGGAGCAAAAGCGAATTTTAGCACGTAGCCCTATGACCTTATTAGCAAAGGATATCTTTACAATCTATCAATCTGCATTCAATGGCATCATTACAGAAAATAAATAGTTATTTTGTGATGTGTTACTTCTTTCTGGACAGATTGGAACTGTCCTATTAAAATCTCTTTTTTAAAAAGACCTTTGTCCATATGTCAAAGGTACAAGAATAATAAAGGTTTGCTAAAAAATAAGCGCCCCCTATAGACAAAGATAATCTAAAGGGGGCAACATACAATCATTTATAGATGTTTGATGACATCTCCTTAAGCCACTATAGCTAGAAGTACACTATTTCATAAAGCTTCTACTTTTTCCTATTGTGAATATCGAAAATAAAAGGAATCTCCAACTTCTGAAGAGCACCCACTTAAATAGTATTCAATGCCTTCATCATCACTTCTTGATGCTATAGTAGAACAGGTCGTGCTTTGGGCTCCTTTTCCAGAACCCGCATATTTATCTTGAGAATTATCATACGTATATTGTATTTTGTCACCATCATAATCTAAATGATAATAAATGGGATCCCCTTCAATCGTATAGGTTGTGATACGAATGGCATCTTTAGCGCCTTTTTGAATATTTTCTATAAAGCTGGTAAATTTCTCTAAGTTACTAATTTTTCCGTGAAGATTGACGACATCTCCATTTGCCAATGCCTCTTCCAAAGAATCAGCTTGTTTCTGATCGCTCATTTCAGCTTCCTCTTGGCAACCAAGTAAAACTATTGATAAAAAGGTTACGCACAGCATTAAGCTAAACTTTTTCACACATATCCCCCTCTATAAAATTAGTCGTATTTCTATTGTCTTCGTTTCGCTTAATTGTTCCACCGGTAATGCAATATAGAAATTTCCAAACAAAAAATCATCTCACCTCTATAAAATTTTAGAGCTGAGATGATTTTCATCAAATTTCATTATAAGTAAAAGCACTTAGTGAATCTTCCATCAGTGGGCTTTTGCAGGCTGTAGCTTCCTAATCTATTATTTTTTATACAAAAATTTTAACATATTTTTTGTAAACTCTTCATATGAAGAATTCCTTCCCCGCTGGTTATACCACTTTCGAATCGTTTCTACTAACCAAAACGGCACAGGAATTCCATCTATTAAATGATAGTATTGCTCATAGCCTTTTTTTAAATGCTCCCATCGACAATCATTACCTTGTAATGTATATTCAGAAACATCAATTATTTTCGCTTTCCCGTTTTGTAGTAAAATATTTTTTAAATGAATATCACGGGGATTTAGGCCCTTATTCCGTATATATTCTCTTGCATCCTCCACTTCTTTTACAATCTGTTCAGGAATGTGAACACCTTGTAAAATGCAGTCAAAGAGTGTTTTTCCTTCTTCATAACTTAAAACGAGATATTCGTCAGATGAAGCAAAGCATGTTGGGAAAAAAGGTGAGCCCTCTAATAGTTGATAAACATCTGCTTCAACTTGTACTTTGTGTACTTTGTCCTTAGCATATATTTTAAATGCATAAGCTGGGGCAGAAAGAGCCTGAAAAACAGCCGCATCTGTCCCGACACCAATACACTTTAAATCATCAGCTTCACCACTTATGGTTACTGGCTCGTTATTTGGATTTGAAAAAACTTTAATTTTAGAAAGAGAACCTATAGCTTTGTCCCAGTCATTTTCCATATTATCTCTCCCGTCATTAGCATTGAAGAAAACTACACTATCCAATTACTATAATAGAGCTTCTATATAACTGGCACACCTGTAAAGGATTAGGGAGCACTATTTGCATTATTATGTTGCATACCTCCTAAACAAAGTATAACATCCATTTGCTCTTAAACTAACCAGATACGTTATTGAAATTCCTTCTCTTATTTATGAATGTGAAGGTCGCTTCATAACATTTCCACCTAACCGAGATCATCATGACTTTGTCATTTTATTTGGAATTTTCATTGAAAATGCCTTTGATGTAGTAAAGGACGCACAAGTTGGGTGGAACGTGATTCACCTATCAGTTGATAAAGACGATGATGTGTTAGCCAGCCTTGGCACAAATAATAGAGTTGGCAGGACAAATGAATCAAGAAGCATATTTTTGACAATGGCTATCCCACAAAATAGAAATAATACGACAATACGTAATTATTTTTTATTTTTTAGTTCTAACAGTATAGGAGCTATATTTAGTAAGATAGAAACAATTGCCAAAAACCATAATGCCTTTTCCATACTAGGTACTACATCCCCTAAAGCTGACCAATCCTCCACTTTTACCCACCGAGATACAAGGCTATATTCTGCACAGAGTGTCAATGCTGTAAATGATAATCCCATTGCCATCGCAAGTTTATAATCTTTTCCTGTTTTATACATATAAAGATTTATAAAAGTTGCTACTATGGCAATACATCCTAATATTAACCACATCATTATACCTCCATTATATTTTTATTTAAGATTAACATTTATTTACGAATTTATATTAAAAGGTCCAGTTATCTTATTGCGAAATTTAGACTGATCATTAAAGGACGTTCCTTGTTTAAAATGTACCCTCCATTAAAAAAAGTTAGGCAACTTGTTGAAGCTGCTGTCTGTATATTGCAGGCGATAAACAAAAATACCCTGTAAGATGACCTTTTTGAAAGTAGCTATCTTATAGGGTACATATTATATTAACGGTTCCACCTTTTTCCTTTAGGAATTAGCTGCTGCAACAACCCAGATGCAAATGTTAGAAAAAATAAGAAGAAAAAGTGTGTAAATTAGATACTTTTCACTTTCCTTCTTCTCTGTTGTAAAGAATAAAATTTTGATTAGCATCAACACAAATCCAAGACCGCCAAGTATTTTTGCCAGTAGGAACACAGACACCTTTGTTTTTCTCTCCTTTACTTACTAACTGATGAACATTGTGAACCTGTCTTGAATGGATGATCAAAACGCCACATCCATTTGCATTAGCAACGGTTAACGCACCTGCTCCTATTTCATCAAATTGAATTTGATTGCCAATGAACGTTAATAACGGGGGACATTGCTAGAGCGTTTTTGCTTCTTTTTAGATTCTCTATAAATCCTTGTTTTACTAAAATCCCCGTTTGTTTAAGTACATTTTTTCAACCTTATAAAGCAACTGGACTTTTAAGGGTTAATAGCATCCTTTAAGAACTTCTCCGTTAATATTTCTCAATGTTTACTGTTATATTTTCTTCGCGAATTGTTACGTTTGCTGTTTTAGAAGCATTCTTAATAGAATCTTTAACTATTTGTTGAATCATTGTATTATCAACTTTTACATCCTTCGGGAAACTTACTGATACAGAAATATCTTCAATATTACCACCTAACATTATTGCTATTGACTCACTATCAAGTTCCGTTTGTTCTGTAATAGATACTATGATGTCATTTTTTAATTCTGATAATAAATTTCCCTGCTCATCCTCTACTATGCCTTGTTCGCTTTCTAATACTTGAACTTGTTCTTCGTTCTCGTTTCCATTACACCCAACTAACAAAATTGAACATACAACTCCTGAAATTATAGCTTTTTTCATCATTTCTAATTTCCCCTTTCAACAATAAAGTGCATATTCCGCAATAATTTTCCATACATAAGTTTGACGATACTTTATATCACTAAGTTTCCTTGTAACATTTCCTCATCATCAATATTTACTAAGTTTTAGCTGCTTTCTGTAATCAGTAACTTAAGAAGTTGTCTTGCATTTATACTACAGTTTTACATACCTTTATTCATTCAACTGGTAAGATTAAAATCCCATTGTTATTGCATATTCACACAACATAGCTCCCTTCATCTTTAGACTTATATACGGCTCTAATTTATTACCAATAGATGGCACGTTTTGAAATTCAGCTAAACTAACTGGTCGATGCCTAAAATAGGTACTTTGCTTATTTTCACTTTAGCATTTCTAAGTTTTGTTTTTCATTTTTCTATTCTCAACTTATGATGTTCTTGCTCTTTTGGACATAAAAACACCCCTTTAGACAACTATAATCTAAAGGGGTAAAACGCTACGACTTTATTTCAATTCTACAAATAGACATTCTTTACTATTTTACAGACCACATTTTAACTGTGCACCACAGTTTGTACATGTGTTACAGCCACCCATTTCTTCGACTGTACCTTTACGACAAACTGGGCATGTATTTCCTACGTCTGAGCCAATTACTGTTGTGGATTCTAATGCTTGAATTGTGTCGACTAAAACAACTGGACGTGTTGTATGCTCCTCCACTAATTCCTCTTCAAATGATAATTGATCCATATCATTTTCTTCCGCTTTTAGTGTTAGAACTTGTGAATCGCGGCTACCATCTACATAAACCGTACCGCCTTTAGCGCCACCTTTATATAGTCGCTCATAAACTTTTTCCACTTGCTCTACTGTATAGCCTTTTGGTGCGTTCACTGTTTTAGAGATAGATGAGTCAATCCATTTTTGAATAATACATTGAACATCCGCATGTGCTTCTGGCTTCAGCTCCATCGCTGTCACAAACCATTCAGGAAGCTCCTGTTCATTTGCTTCTGGATGACGCTCTAAATACTCTTGGACAATTTCAGCTTTTACTTCAATAAATTTACCTAGACGACCAGAACGGTAATATGTGAAGGAGAAGTATGGCTCAAGACCTGTTGCTACTCCCACCATTGTGCCTGTTGATCCAGTTGGCGCAACCGTTAATAAATGTGAATTACGGATACCCGTTGCTAAAATTTGCTCCTTGATATGAACAGGCATTTTTTGCATAAAGCCTGTTTCTGTGAAGGCTTTGCGTAAGCGAGCTGTTTCTTCGTCTGTAGCACCTACTAAGAATGGGAAGCTACCACGCTCTTTGGCAAGCTCTGTAGACGCCTCATATGCCGTTTCAGCAATGGTTTTAAAAATTTCATCGACTAACGCATTACCTTCCTCTGAGCCATATTCCTTTTCACAGTAAATAAGTAAGTCAGCTAAGCCCATTACCCCTAAGCCAACGCGACGCTCGCCAAGTGCTTGTACACGATTTTCTTCTAAGAAATAAGGTGTCGCATCGATTACATTATCCTGCATACGAACACCCACACGTACTGTTTCACGCAATGCTTCATAATCAACTGTTTGATTGTCCTTATTTGCAAACTGTGCAAGGTTAACAGCCGCTAAATTACACACAGAGTATGGTGCAAGTGGTTGTTCCAATATTGTTATCCTAAAGGCTTTTTATCCTTTAGCTCTTACAGTTCAGTTCCTGTAAGTTCAGCATACATTTTCATTACCTATTTTTGTAATGTTGCGGTCTCGTGCCCAGATTATAGTCTACATGGTAGGATCACTGGGTATGCGTTGCCCCTGACTAACGCTTTACCATTAGCCTTCGGTTCGGATTAGCATCACAGCCTTCCCGCTTTATCCCGCAATTTTTAACGTGAGGCGAGGTTCACCACACGGGTTTGTTGCTACAACGCTTTGCCCATAGGCTTTCGCATTTGTCATATCATTAGCATTGTCGATAAAGAAAATACCTGGCTCTGCAGAGTATGTTGCACAAACATTAATTAAGTTCCATAACTCTTTTGCTTTAATTGTACGGTACGTGCGCACTTTATAGCCCATTTTCTCCCATTCACGCACATCGCCAACTTTATGCCACTCTGTGTTGTAAATGTTCATTTCTTCTTTTGTATATTCTTCAACGGCTGGGAAACGAAGCTCGAAGTCAGCATCGTTTTCAACAGCTTCCATAAATTCTTTTGTCAGCGTTACAGAAATATTTGCGCCTGTTAAAAACTCTGGGTTATGAACCGTATATGTTCCACCATCACGCAATTTATTTTCAGCTTCTCGAATAATCGCCGTATCAAATCCACCTAAGCCTTCAATATTTTTATAGTTCAGGATGCCTTGATACATCGCTTCCTCTTGTGCCGTTAACGGCTTAAAGTTTAATTTTTCTTTTGCAAGACGAATAATCGTTTCATCTGTTGTATTTTCGATTAAGTACCGTAAAATACGTGGATTTTGCATTTTTGAAATAATAAATTCCACAATATCAGGGTGCCAATCTGCCAGCATTATCATTTGTGCCGATTCCTTGCGCGGGTTCGCTACACCCACTCTCTATGTCACCATAGACGTTGAGACCATATCTTACATCATTATAGATGCCCTCGCACTTCGGAGTGGCTTCACTCCTACTCTACTCACTTCCGCTTTTATAAGCGTGTTTTCGATGGTCGTTGAACCTTCCTCTTTTTAGAGGCTTGGCTGCTGATTGTCTTTATCCCACTGCTATTTTCAAGCATTCACGCTTACCGTTCCCAGTTACGTTGTAGCTAGCAGTGCATTTATAATGCGTTGTTTAACATTTTCAAAATCGTTTTTGATCTCATCTTCCCAGAAGCGGAGTAATGTAAAGCCATATTTTTCCGCTAATTGATTTTTTCCATATCCCTCATCATAATTCTTTTTTGAACATCGTAAAAAGTGGAATAAAATTTGGGGTTGCCATGCCAAAAGTCCCCATCACATTCGATTAAAATTGTCGTACCTACTAACAGAAAATCAAATTGCGCTCCTTGCAAAATAAATGAATATTGGTAAGGAATAGCTTCCTCAATCAAGAAGCCTTCAACGATTTTTTCAATACTTGTTTTTCGAAATATTTCTCTTTCTAGTTGTTTTAAAGTAGCTTGTCGAATTTTCTCAATCGTTTCTTGACTATACACTCCTGTTTTACCACTATTCCATGAAGGTGTTCCATTTAATTTTCGTGTTTGTGCTGTTTTGGAAATGATTTTTTCAAAATGAGACTTTTTCAGTTCACAAGGCATTTCTTGATGCCATTTACTCGTATTTTGAGATCTAAGCTTACTTGTACATTGCTTGCTACAAGTCTTCGTTTGACGATGTTTTCCATCAAAACGCTTACCACAAATTACGCATTTTAATGGCTCTCCCTTTCCACGACAACTTCTACTACAAAATTGATTAGGAATACCACGTCTAAGCTTCACGATGTTAGTACATAGAGGATATTGGCACGTAATCATTTCAATGGGATAAAAATAAGATAATAAGTAATTGTCTAATGTTAAATTGTGCTCTTTTTTCAAATGAGCTGTAAACCAGCCTTGTTACATATTAAACAAGTTTGAGGTTGTTTCGCATTATAAACTTCCATATTTTTCACCTCGCTAAAAGTGATCATATTTCCATTAAAGAGTTCCCAGCAATTCACGAGGTTTGTTTACGCAGAAGCACTTAGACAATGCATACCTCTGCGCGAACCTCCTTGTTCGACAAGGTGGGTCAGTTTTGCAATATCATCCAGCCATGAAACAGAGCCAGAGGATTTGCCGTTAACACCGCGTGCTAATGTGTTGCGCGGACGTAGTGTTGAGCCATTCGTACCAACACCACCACCACGGCTCATAATTTCCATTACTTGCTTACGGTGATCACTAATGCCTTCACGCGAATCAGCGACAAATGGCATCACGTAACAATTGAAAAATGTCACATCTGTTTCAGAGCCTGCTCCATAAATAACACGCCCTGCTGGAACAAATTTCAAGGATACTAATTGCTTATAAAATTTTTCAAACCATTCTTGGCGTTTTTCTGGTGTTTTTTCAACAGCAGCAAGCCCTGTTGCATTTCGTTTGGCAATTTGTTCATAAAAAATTTCAAGAGGCTTTTCTATCACGTCAATTGAACGCGTAATCATACCCGTTTCTTGCTCTTTTGGATCATCTAAAGCACTACGATAATCTTCCTCAATCAAAATTTCTGCCGTCTTTGAAGACATGTCCAGTTTTTGAATTGTCCCTAAACCACGCGCAGGGAATTTTGGATCAGCTTTGACCGTTAAAACAACAAAATCACCAGCTTTGAGTGTTTTCTTTTCTGTGTCTTTAAATGAATAGCGATCAATCATCACCAGTCTTGATACACCTTTATGTGTAATATGCATATCAGGCGTTACTGGATGAACCTGCGGGAATTGTTCAATATCTTTGTTTAACTGTTCAAATGAATTGTTTACTTCGGGTTGATGATTTGTGAGTACCATCGTTTTGCCTCCCTTGTTTTCTGTGTTACAAAATAAATACACAATATTGCGTGTTGCTAAACACTACATATTGTGTATTTGTCTTTAAAAAAGATACTATATATAGTTTTTTAATTCAACTCTTGCTTTTTTTCATAGACTTAGAACTACTTGTTACAACTAGGCTTGGGTGCGAAAAAATATTTTTTATTTCCTAAAATTCCACTCATCACATGCATATTTTTTTTCTTCTAGTGCATGCACATACGCTAATTGCTCCTCAGAAAGTGTAAATGGTTTTAAGTCAATTTGCAACGATTTTGCAAAGCCATCGCGGAAAGCTGTCACACATTGTTCAATCGTTACAGGCTCTTTAACAAGATTGTTAATTGCGACTGCCTTTTCTGGTAGCTTTCTACGCATACGCTCCTTCGCTTCCTCACTAGAAAAATTAAAGACTGATAATAATTTCTCTTGATCGAGGTCTAATAAAATAGCCCCATGCTGCAAAATAACACCTTTTTGACGTGTTTGTGCACTTCCTGCTACTTTTTTCCCTTCAACAACTAATTCATACCAGCTTGGTGCATCAAAGCATACTGCACTTTTTGGACTCTTTAAGTCTGCTCTTTGTTCCTCTGTATTAGGCACACTAAAATAAGCATCCATTCCTAAGTTATGGAAGCCTTGCAATATTCCTTCACTTAGCACACGATATGCCTCTGTCACAGACTCGGGCATATTCGGATAGCTTTCCGTCACAATAACGCTATATGTAAGCTCATGCTCATGCAGCACAGCTCGTCCACCTGTTGGTCGACGTACAAAGCCTAAGCCCTGTTCACGTACAGCCTCTAAATTAATATCGCGCTTCGCTTGTTGAAAATAACCAATCGATAATGTCGCAGGCTCCCACTCATAAAAGCGAATCACTGGTGGAATTAATCCCTCACTATGCCAATCCAGCAATGCCTCATCTAATGCCATATTAAAAGAAGGACTACATTTTCCTGAATTTAGAAAGTACCAAGTTGTCATCTTTTCATCTCCTACAAATATAAAATAATACTTTAGGCGTTCATGTTACATATATACTTTTGTAGCACGACTAAATCTGCCACAACCTAGTTAATTTTATCAAACTCATTGGACTATCGCTAGCGCATCTTTTATAATAATAAAGAAGATAGAAAGGGGTAAGAAAATCTTGGACATACTTATCACAATCGGTGTCGTTTTAGTAGTCTTAATTGCATATATCGGTATTAATGCACTACGACTCAAAAAAGCCGTCACAAACCTAACACAAGAACAATTTATAGAAGGCTATCGAAAAGCACAGCTCATCGATGTGCGTGAGCAAAAGGAATTTGATGCTGGTCATATTCTTGGTGCACGCAATATTCCTTCCACAACACTACGTCAGCGTTATAAAGAAATTCGCCCAGATTTACCAGTATACTTATACTGTCAAAATACAGGCCGTAGCTCACGTGCTGCACTATTTCTTAAAAAACGTGGGTACAACCAAATCTACCAACTTCAAGGTGGCTTCAAAACTTGGACAGGTAAAATAAAAGCAAAAAAATATTAAATTTTCTATGAAAAAAGTCGTCTCAAAGCACTAGGAGGCGGCTTTTTTTATTAATAACGCCCTGTTGTAGAGTTTCTACTATTTGGTTTATCATACTCCTGATACTTTATAAAACCAAAAGAAAAAGCTGACTTCGACATTTCCGTTGAAGTCAGCTCCAGCTATTTATATATCTGTTGCGTACATATTGTTATACAGCAGCTCTAATTTTTTCGAAAGCTTACTATAGGCAGTTTGCCAAGCTTTACGAGCCTTATTATTATCCTCTGTTGCTGGCACATATAAGGCATGAACTTCTTCCACCTTTTTTAAATCACTTTCTGCCTGTGTAAGCTTTGCATAATTTTTAATAAGCTTCTTCTCTGCCTCGCTCAATGCATCATAGGTTGTACGAATTTCTTGTACCTTTTCCTGTAAATTTGCAGTATACTCTCCTTTTACAAGTAGCCCATTGATAGCTTCAATCACGCTTAAAGCACTATCATTTGTTTGCTGTTGTTCCTGTTGCTTTGCTATAATTGCTTGTCTAATCGCTGGCTCAATAAGACTTACTTGTTTAGCTGTTAGCTTTGCAAATGCCTTAATAACCGTGCTTGGATTTTTTTGAAACGATTTATCATATTGTTTCATAAAGGATTCAACCTTTTTTACATCAGCAAGTGCTGTTTTTAATGTCGCATAATGAGTAATTAGCTTTTTATCGCTTGCGCTTAAGCGATTATATTGCGTAGAAAGCTGCTGAATGTGCGCTATCGACACATTATATTGCTCTCCTGCAACAATTTGTGCAATCTCAGCATTAAGCTGTGTCGTACTTGGTGCATGCTCATCAATAATGCGATTATTTAATAAAGCCTCATATTGTGCTTTCGCTAAATATTGTTGATTGGCAGGTAATTTCGCATATGCCTTTTGCACGGTTTGAATTTTTTTCGCCTGCTTCGCAGCATCTGTTTCCTCTCTAGCAGCCTGCACTTTTTTATGGAAGGATTGCACACCTGAAATATCCTTTTTCGCCGCTGTCAATAAATGATAATTTGTCACATATTTCCGTGCCGCTGCGGATAAACCTTTATAAGCTGCTGATGCTGCGTCAACCGCTGCCTCTAATTGGACAAATGTATAGCTTGTGACATTTGCAAATTTCGCAATATCCGCCTTTAATGCCTCTGCAGCCGCTACATCAGCAGGCACTTTCTCATTGCCATCCACTGAAACCTTTGGTGTATTGAGTAAAAAATCATCTGCATTATAGACAAGCGATTGCTGCAAAGTGGTTAGTTTTTGATAAGCTTTCAATGTACTCGTATAACTTGATTGCAGCTTACTTTCCTTGACACCCGCTACTTCAGCCAGCTTTTGATAAGCATCGATACTTTTAATCACTTTTTCAGCTACCTTTAAATCCTTTTGTAGCGTAGCCAGACTATTATAGTCTGTAATTTGAGCTGCTGAGGCTTTCGTTAAGCCTTTATACTCCTTGATCATGCGATTGACATTATTGACATGACTTTGCCATGAACTAGCAGATGGATGAATGGGATAAGCATCCTCTCCAATATAGCTCTCAATATCACGATTTAATGCGTCGATTTGACTTTCTTCTGCACCCTCTGCCAGCAATAACTGCTGTATATAGGCGTCTGGTACTAGCTGCAATTGTTTATACGTTAATTTCTCATAGGCAGCACGAATGGATTTTGCAGCCGTTACTTGCTTATTTGGTGTATTGCTTGGTGATAACTTATCAAACAATTTTAGAAATTGCTCCACCTTTTTACTATCCGCTTTAGCTTCCTGTAAAATAGCTTGGTTTTGTACAGCCGCACGGTAATGTGGTGATAATTTAGCAATATCCGCTTCAATCGTCGCAATAAGCTGCTGCAAAGCATCTTTATCTGTAGCTACATATCGCACATACGAATTTTCGTATCGTAGTAATTGAACAATTGCTTGCTGAATCCTTCTAACTTCCTGTACTTCCTCTACATCATTTGGCTCATTTTGTAAGCTTTTAATGCTTGTATACAGTGCATCCTCTACATCTAAGCTGCGTTGCAATAAATCCAATTGCTCATATGCCTCTGTCAATTCTTGAATATATTTAGGTAGGTTTTTCTCCTGTACCTCCCCGATTTTATCCATCTTATCATTTAAGCTGCTAACTAGCTCTACATCTGCAAGCGCTCGCTTTAACACCTCATAATTGGACACATTGCCTCTAGCTGCTGGCGATAAAGCCTGATACTTACTTTCCAGTGTTGTTACTTGTGCCTTAAACGATTCTAGGCTTGACACATTATAACGATTATCATGAACAAGCAATGCCTGAATATCATTCATTAATGTATCGATTGGCGCTTTCGACACTGTCATAACATCCGAAAAATCTGATTCTACAATAGAGTCGCCAACCTTTGCCTTTACTTTCACAATAATATCTTTGATGCCCTTATCAACAGCATCCTTTGGTATTGTATAGGTACTACCAGTAGCTCCTTCAATAATCGTAAAGGCATTCTCTCCAAGTTGATAAAACCATTGATAACTATATGTAATTTGACTACTCTGTAAAGTAGCACCTGCTCTATCTGTTACTTTCGCACCTGCTACTTTTATCGTTTCCCCTGGTGCAACAAAATCGGCTGTTGCATAGCCCTCCAATGTCGGACGTGCAATTGTTAGATTGAGCTGTTGAATCGTCCGTGGGGCACTTTGATATTTTTGCCCTTCTGTTGTAGTAGCTTCGACAAAAATCGTCTTGCCTGCAGCCTCTACAGGTACTGTTAAGGATGCAGAGGTTGCCCCAGCAATTGGTTTATTCGTTGTTGTAGGGGAACCATCTTCACTGTCAATTTGCTCAAGATAATACCATTGATAGCTACTAACAATCGTATTAGCTGGTAATTGATCCACCTTTAATACTTTATTGACTATATTCTGCCCTGTGACTGAAATCGTTTCTGTCGCTCCCGCTACTGTTGGAGCAACAAGTGCTACAGAAGAAATCGTTGCTGCTGTTAAAAATAATTTCTTACTCACTACTAATAACCTCCTCTATCCATCTAATGAATTATATCGGCTCTACTTCCAATATTTCCTTTGTTTAGAGGATATTTTTCTAAAAGGTGCATTTCTTCCTAAATTATCATTGCTACACTTGTACTATTTTGCTGTATCATGTTAAAAAAATAAAAGCCTTCTAATCTACATTCATAGCAACTATGAAGTGATTAAAAGGTTAAAAAGATTGCATTATCCTCGGATCGTATAAGTAGGACGTTTTAATGTGTTGTATGCATAAGGTTGAGGATTATTTGCTTCACTTACTTGAATGCGAATGGTCATCCCTTCTCCAGCTTTCGTATCTAACGCAAATTTGCCATTAAAGGCTTGAACACGCTCCTGCATCCCACGAATCCCCATCGAATCAGCAAGGATAATATCATCCATATTACAGCCTACACCATCATCCGTATACATAATTTCAAAGCCTTCCTCAGTGCCCAGCAAATGCACTTCAACGGTATCAGCGTAGGAATGTTTCAGTGCATTGTTTAGTAGCTCCTGGAAAAGTCGATAAATCATTAAATTTAAACGCTCATCCTCTAAATACAGACGGTCCATCGTATAAATCAATAAAAAATCAGCACGTTTATGAATTTTTTGAATCAGTTTTTCAAGTGCCGCATTTAATCCCAATGTATCCAATAACGGCGGCTTTAAATTTTCACAGTAGCCTCTTAAATCATTTAACGAGGTCACCATCTGTTCATGTACTTTCACAAGCTGCGATGGTATAGCTTCTGTATCTTTGGCATGTATGAGAACATCCATCTCTCTTGCTATATGAAGTTGCTCTTGTAAAATCGTGTCATGCAGCTCTTGTGCCAATTGATATTTCTCTTCCTCAAAGCGTAGCCATAGTAATTTATTCAACCATGGTAGCTGTTGATTATCAGCTTCTTTCATATGCTTTAACTGATCTAACAGCTCCTCTACCATTTTCGTATTTTCAATAAAGTTATTTAAGTACAGTAGCAATAGCTCAAGCCATAGCAATTCTTCATCCTTCAGATAAATCGTTTGGCAATGATCAATCACGAGCATTCGTTTATAATGAGTATCTTGATGAATAAAGGCTATATAATAATGCTCTGTTTTTTGAATGTCGCCCAAGCTCAACCGTTCCAGCAATCCCTCATCAATTTCATACTGCTTATATGCCTTGGGTTGATTTGTTAAGGTACTGTGGTGCGTATGAAAATCGTAGGTAAGCACTGAAACATTTTCCACTTCAAGCTGAAGAATTACTTCCTGCACAAACCGCTCCAATAAATCTTCAATTTTCACAACTCTTCCAATACTATCAACGGTTGTATACAGGCGGTGAATATAGTCGCCCTTTGTGGAGAAAAGAATCTTGCGCTTGCGATAATCAACCCGCTCTTTTATGTAAAACAACGCCATTAATGAAAGAAAAGCAAAAAAGAAAATCTCCGTTAAGCGCGTCATTGATAAATCTGTTAAGACATAAAGCCCTAATAATAGCCAAAGGGTAAAGGCAAAAGAAAAATTAAAATAATAACGCAGCCTAGAAATAAAATACTCCATATCAAATATACGCTCAGTAAGCTGTGTGAAAATAAAACTAAAAGGGATGAGCATTAAAAATATTGAGCATATATCGGCTGACAGCAATTGTTTATTGAATAGAATTTGAGGTAATGCATAGAGAAATAAAAATGGTAAAAACGGGATAATAATACTACTTAGTAGTATTTTTAATTGTGGCGTTCTATATTTAAAATACCCTACTATTATTATTCCAAGAATCACTAACAATAGAAAGAAAAATAACCCTAGAATAATATATGAATTTTGAAAATGAGTAGAAGGATATAAGATGCTGAAAACACTGAGTAATACACCTATTATAGGAAAAATATAAAATATACTAGCTTTTTTAATAAATATCCATTTTAAACCAATAAATTCAAAATATGACTTCATAAAATGTGTCAGTATTGCTAAACAAAGTAACATACTACCTCGATTAATGATAATTCCTACAGCATTTAATCGACTAGCTGCTCCGCTACTAACGTAAGCTAAAGAAACTGTTAAAGTAAAAAGAATTAATAGATTTATAAGAATCGTATTTTTTTGTTTATAGTATAAATACAAAGTGATAAACAATGTAAGTAGAAAATAACAAGAAGGAACTATTAAAACGTAATAAAATTGTTGAGGTATATCAAATAAACTTACTCTTAAATTACTAGTATCTCCGTTAGATTTTTTAATAGTTAGTTCTCTAACTGATCGAATTACAGGTTCATACTTTAAATCATGGAGATAATCTGGCTCTACTCCATTTACTTCTAAAATAATATCACCTGTTTTAATTTGATGTTGCTCAGCCCACTCTCTGTAATATGGCTCAATTAAAATCCATTGTCCATCTTCTTTTTGTACCTTCATACTTAAAACAGGCTCACTATATGTAACATTTAATAAATACATACCCAGTACCAAATATATACCTATAGCAAGCCAAAACCATTGTTTATTATTTGAATTTAGTACCAAATCGTACTTTCTAAACATACATCTTCATTAAACGAATCCAAAATTGCCTTTTGCTCTAGCTCTGAGATACCGATTAGAGAAGCTTTTTTTTCTTTTAACAATGTTACTAACGACGGATTTTGCTCTAAATACTGAATCATGTTAATCATAAAATCTCCCCATTCCACTAGTTTTTTATAGTTACATCGTATGTACCCAATAGCCCTTAATATAAGGAATTATTAACCATATTTGTAACTATACCTTTATTATACTACTGCTTTCCGAGATTTCAACATAATTTTCTAAAAAATTCAAAAATATTAGAAGAAATGTAATGTTCTTTCTTATTTTTCGCTATCTTCTCCCTATAAACTGACATAAACTTTCAAATAAATAAGCTTATTTAGTGAAGCATGCATAGGAAGCGGCTAGCCCCTTTCGCACCCATTCAGCTAAATAAGCTGTTTTCTTTATTATATAAGTATTGGCTTTTTCTAACATAAAAATATTATGTAAATGAAAAATTTGTCACCGCCCTTTCTCGTATTGTCACTTATTTTTCATGTTCCTGCTGGACACATGCTTGATAAAATGACAGCAGTAATTGGTCAATCTCCTGCTTTTTCACAACTTTATTTAACCATTCAGTTGGAATATCCTCTAGCGGATAATACATACCTGCCAGCGTTCCAGCAATCGCTGCCACCGTATCTGTATCCTCACCTAAATTGACAGCCTTTAAAACAGCCTCCTTAAACGTTGCTGTAGTGCCAACACACCATAAAGCTGCCTCTAACGAATGGATAATATAGCCGCTTGATTGAATAGCATCCTCAGTAAGCTTGAAAAAGTCCTCCTGAAAAATGCGATGATAGGAGGCAAGTTCTGCCTTTGCATCCCCTTGTAAATGATTATTTACTAATAAATGGACTTCCTGTAACGCTGCTGCGAGCGAATTATTTCGGTATAAGCTTAATAATATCTCAATATAAATGATAGACCCTACAAGAGAGCGGGGATGGGCATGTGTAATCGCTGTATATTGTTGAATAAGTGCTGCGCGTTTCGTAAAATCTAGCTCATTTAGCATAGCAAATGCTATTGGAGCGATTCTCATCAATGCACCATTGCCATTATCAAATTCGCCTGTTTTTCCGCAATGCTCAGGTAAGCTACCCTTTTTATAGTTTGACACTGCCTCAGCCGTTGTAATTCCTATATCAAACATTTCGTCAAAAGGCGTGCAGTAGCCCTGCTCCATATATAGTACAAATTTATCCATTAAGCTCGCCGTATTCCCTTGCTCAATGATGTTTTCGACTAAACATAGTGTTAACGAAGTATCGTCCGACCAAGTGCCGGGCGGCTGATTATAGGTGCCATATCCAATCATATCCTCTACATAAAAAGTACCTCTAGGCTTAAATTCAACAGGTACGCCCATCACATCGCCAATGATTCCTCCATATAAAGTCGCTAGCATTCGTTCCTTTAGATTATGATTAGCCATATCATTCACGCTCCTTCTCTAAAACAGCACTTTTTTATACTACTACCTCAAATTATTGTAAGAAAAACATCTTTTTTGTATTACCATAAAAAATACTTATCTACTCACGGTATTTTTGTCTGCTTGTATGTGTTGCTAAGTCCGCATATCTAGTGGTAATAGGTAAACGGCTATCTTTTTCAATCAAATGGAGCGTAATTTGAATGGAAGTAGCTAAGTCTATCCAGTTCCCACATGATACAAAAATAGGCTTAACATCTTTTCTTGTTCTTAATGCTGCACCATATATTTTACCATTCACGTTTATATCTGTCGCATCACCTTTGTTATTTTCAGGCATTTGAAAATCTGTATCGTCTATTTTTAAATAGCTTTTCGCAACACCGATTGTAGGTCGGTTTAAATAAAAGGAAGCATGTGTGGCAATACCCATATTGCGATAATGCAAATAACCATTTCCATCAAACATAAAAATATCTGGTTGATATTGAAGTTTTTGCGCTGCCTTTATCACTAACGGCAGCTCTCGAAAAGCTAAATAACCAGCCATATAGGGTACATCTATTTGTGCATAATAGTCAACCTCCTCAATAATTTCTTTTGTTGCATAATCTATTACAACAATGCAACAAACTCCATAATCTACTTGATCTTTCGTCCAATAGGCAATATCAACGCCCGCTACTAAACGAATATCCTCAAGCTGAAAACGATTTTGCAATGAAATTTTAGTTCTCCACTTTTCTTGCTCTTTTTTAAATGCTTGTTCCATATCTTTTCTTCCTTCCAGCTACCCTCTTTAAGGCTTGCTTACAGAGATAATATGACTCCTCAATCGGATTTTTACAGCCTATTCATACGAGATAAAATCTATCGGGATATAATCAGCAAGCCATACTTGTTGGTTTCCTCGATAAAATGTAACACCATTGTTGCGAGCTGCTTCCGTATCAATCCATACGATTACTGGCTCTGGTGCTTTCCGTTTGCCAACAATCCATGCTGTTTCCCTATCTTCTGATAGATGGACATATTGTCTGGACATTGGTAACAAACCCGTTTCACGAATACTCTTCATTAATTTTGGTGAAGTACCATGATATAACCGTTTGGGCGGTATAGCCTCTTCTTTATTGATTTTCATAGGTGTTGAGTGCCCATATAAAGCTCTAATTCTATGATCCAGCAATTCATGACGCTTCTTGTCAGCTAAAAAAATAGTTTGCTGTATATCTTCTAAGCTGATATCTTGCCATTTTTCTGATTGACTAAAAGCTGCTAATAATTGCGCTACAGGAACCCAGCCCTCCGCATCTAATTCCAATTCATATTTCCACGGCTGATGGCGTAAAGCATATGATAGCTCTTTGCTTAATGCCGTGTAAAATGCTGTATCTCTCAATTTTTACACCTCCTAGTAAACAATTAAGTTGTCCTTATCGCTCCAGCCACATGGGAAATGACCAGATTCATATATTTTCAGCAATTCTAAGAAAAACGCTGGTTCTTTTTCGTTTCTATAATAATATTCCATAATAGCATGTAGCACATCCCATTTAACACAATCTAAAATGATAGAAGGCAGCTCTCGCTGATGGACATATGCTGTTATTTCAGGTATAACACATATGTCCATCAGTGCCTTCCCTTCCTTCAAGACTTTATTCCATTGCTGATATTTATCACGAAAATTTATACATAAAAATTCTGTTAATTCATTGCCTGCCTCAAGCGTTATAGCTTCCCAGTAGTCACTTTGACAATGCTCCACAGCCTGCTCCCAATTGATTGCTTGGACAATCGTAAAGGAAGTATCATTATCTAATGGCTTCCCACAATTTGCAAGCCAAGCAATATTTTTTAGTCGATCCATCATTTCTTCGTCCATCATTATTCCTACTCCTCCTATCATGCCATACCTCTAAGTGACACTGCTTTGGTCTGTAGGAATAAACATTCTCAAACTAGCTCTTTAATTACGTCCCAGCTTAATTGGCACTGACGCTTCGCTTTCGATACAAAAAAATTTGCTGAACCGAGATAAACTACTTTCAATCAAGCCACTTAGTTCTAATACAGACAAAAAACCATCCAATAAATACAACTATACTTATCAGATGGCTTCTCTATTTTTTATGCTTTTTGATAACGCAATACTGGTGTACGAGCAGCGCGTGTTTCGTCTAGACGAGATACGACTGTTGTATGCGGTGCTTCTTGTACAATCGATGGATTTTCTTCTGCTTCCTTCGCAATTTGAATCATCACATCGCAGAATGCATCTAACGTTTCTTTAGATTCAGTTTCAGTTGGCTCGATCATTAACGCCTCCTCCACATTTAATGGGAAGTATGTTGTTGGTGGATGGTAGCCAAAGTCTAACAAACGTTTTGCGATATCTAATGTACGAACGCCTAGTTTCTTCTGACGACGACCAGATAATACAAATTCATGTTTACAGTGACGGTTATATGGTAGATCATAGAATGGCTCTAAACGACGCATCATATAGTTGGCATTTAATACAGCATATTCTGTAACAGCTTTTAAGCCATCTGGACCCATTGTACGAATATATGTGTAAGCACGTACATTGATACCAAAGTTACCATAGTAAGGTTTAACACGACCAATTGATTGTGGACGATCATAGTCAAAGTGGTATGTGCCCTCTTCCGTTTTTACTAACACTGGCTTTGGTAGGAATGGAATTAAATCTGCTTTAACGCCTACTGGACCAGAACCTGGACCACCGCCACCATGTGGGCCTGTAAATGTTTTGTGTAAATTTAAATGCACACAGTCAAAGCCCATATCGCCAGGACGTGCTTTACTCATAACGGCATTTAAGTTTGCACCATCATAGTACACTTTACCGCCTACAGAGTGAATTAGCTCTGCCATTTCGATAATGTTTTCTTCAAACAACCCTAGTGTATTCGGATTCGTTAACATTAGAGCTGCTGTATCAGAACCTACTACTTTGCGAAGGTCTTCGATATCAACTAAGCCATTTTCATCTGATTTAACAGTGATTGTTTCAAAGCCCGCTACTGTCGCTGATGCTGGGTTAGTACCATGTGCTGAGTCAGGAACGATTACTTTATTACGGTGACCTTCCCCATTTGCTTCATGGAATGCACGAATCATCATTAATGCTGTCCACTCACCATGAGCACCTGCTGCTGGTTGTAATGTTACTTCATCCATGCCTGTAATTTCTACTAAAGAAGTTTGAAGATCATAGAGAAGCTCCATTGCGCCTTGTACTGTTGATTCATCCTGTAATGGATGGACATTGGCAAAGCCTGAGAAACGTGCAACCGCTTCATTAATTTTTGGATTATATTTCATCGTACAAGAGCCTAGCGGATAGAAGCCAGAGTCTACTCCATGGTTACGGCGAGAAAGTGCCGTGTAATGACGCATAATATCAAGCTCAGATACTTCAGGTAATTCCGCTGCCTCTGCACGTACTAGGTTTGCAGGTAATAAATCTGCTAGGTCTACTTCAGGCACATCTAGTGCTTCTAAGCTATAGCCAACGCGGCCTTCTTTTGAAATTTCAAAAATAAGTGATTGATTTTCGTTATGCATGAAGAGCCTCCATTTCTGCAACAAGTGCATCAATTTCTTCTTTTGTGCGTAATTCTGTAACTGCAATTAATACATGATTTTTAAGAGAATCATAGTTTTGACCTAAAGGATAGCCACCGATAATGCCCTTTTCGATTAAGCCTTTATTAATTTCCTTTACGCATTTATTTGTTTTCACAACGATTTCGTTAAAGTGTGCGCCTTGGAATGCTACTGTAAAGCCTGCTGCTTCAAAGGCATTTTTCGCATAGCGTGTTTTAGCAATATTTTGCATAGCCATTTCACGAATACCTTGTTTCCCTAGCGCTGTCATCGCTACAGAAGCTGCCAGTGCAAGAAGTGCTTGGTTTGAGCAAATATTCGAAGTTGCTTTATCACGACGGATATGTTGTTCACGCGCTTGTAGTGTTAATACATAGCCACGACGACCTTCACCATCCACTGTTTCACCAACAAGACGACCTGGCACTTTACGCATTAATTTCGTTGTCACAGCAAAGAAGCCACAGTGTGGGCCACCGAATGCCTCAGAGATACCGAAAACTTGTGCATCCCCTACACAAATATCTGCGCCTAGCTTACCTGGAGGTGTTAAAATACCTAATGCAAGAGGGTTAGAAGATACAACGAATAAGCTTTTTGCCTCATGCGCAATATCCCCAATTACTTGAAGGTCCTCTACTTGACCAAAGAAGTTTGGATATTGGGCAATAACAGCTGCTGTATTATCATCAATAAGTTCTTTTAATGCATCCACATCTGTCACACCATCTTTTTGTGGAATTGTCACAATTTCAATGGATTGACCATAGGCATATGTAGCCACAACATCACGGTATTCTGGATGTACCGCTTCTGATACTAAAATCTTCTGACGACGTGTATGACCAGCCGCTAGCATACCTGCCTCTGCTAAAGCTGTGCCGCCATCATACATAGAAGAGTTCGCAAGGTCCATGCCTGTAAGCTCTGCAATCATTGTTTGGAATTCAAAGATAGCCTGTAGCTCACCTTGTGAAATTTCTGGTTGGTATGGTGTATAAGCTGTATAGAATTCTGAACGGGAAATAACATGATCTACGATTACTGGCTTATAGTGATTATAAACACCTGCGCCTAAAAATGATACATTGGCATTTGTATCCTTATTTTTAGCAGCAAGTACCGTTAATTCCTTTAATAAAGCAGATTCTGCTTTTGCTTCCTTAATGTCATAAAGGCCCTTAAAGCGGACTTTCTCAGGAATATCCTCGAATAATTCATCGACTGAGGATACACCGATTACGTCTAACATGTCTTTTTGATCTTGCTCCGTCATTGGTAAATAACGATGTTTCATAAATGTAGGTCCCTCTTTTCAACTATTATTTTGAACGCTTGTAAAACGGTGTTTCAACTGTGATTACCTTTAAGTGCTTACCACGAATTTCGATTTCTAGCTCAGTTCCGATTGTTGCGAATTGACTGTCAATTAATGCGTGACCAACATTACGCTTAGAGGAAGGAAGCTGTGTTCCTGTTGTTACTTCACCGATTTCCTTACCATCCATTAATACTTTATAGCCATGACGCGGAATACCTTTATCAATCATTTCAATACCAACCAATTTGCGTGGAAGACCATTTTCCTTTTGTGCTGCTAATGCTTCATGACCAATAAAGTCCTCTTTATTTAATTTCACAGCAAAGCCAATACCAGCCTCTAGCGGCGAAATTGTTGCTGATAGCTCTTGTCCATATAATGGTAGACCTGCCTCAAAGCGCAGTGTATCACGACAGCCTAAACCTGCAGGAACAACACCTTTGTCTTGACCAGCCTCTAAAATTTTCCCCCAAAGCGCTTTAATATCCTCTGGAGCACCATACAATTCAAAGCCATCTTCACCTGTGTAGCCACTACGAGAAACTAATACTTTATGTCCTGCAACCTCAACATTCTCTTGGAAGCGGAAAAATTTAATGGCACTTACATCTGTTGAAGTAAGGGATTGAAGCACTTCTTCTGCTAATGGACCTTGAAGAGCAATTTGTGCATAGGCATCAGATTGATTATCAATCGTCACATCATATTGATGCTGATTTTCCATCATCCAATCATAGTCTTTTTCAATATTCGCTGCATTGACACATAATAAATAATGGTTGTCTGCTAATTTATACGTTAATAAATCATCTACAACACCGCCATCTTCATAGCACATCGCTGTATACTGTGCTTGACCTGTTGCTATTTTGGATACATCATTTGTTAAAAGATTTTGTAAAAAGTTAAGTGCATCAGGGCCCGTTACTAAAATTTCGCCCATATGTGATACATCAAATAAGCCTGCACGGTTACGCACTGCATCATGCTCTTCTTTAATAGAAGAAAATTGAACAGGTAACTCCCATCCACCAAAATCAACAGTCTTTGCACCATATTTCGCATATTCTTCAAATAGAGGTGTACGCTTTAATTCATTTGCCATTCATTTTTGCCCCCTTATTGTTCGTTACATGTTTACTCGTAGTAGTTCGTCTGTACTTTGACCTAAAAGACATAAAAAAAGACAGACGAACCCCTTTTTCGGGATTCTCTGTCCTTGCACCTGAAAGTTACACCAAACTGACTCGCAATTCGTTGCCAATTAGTCGGCTTTCCCCTTTGGTGGCTGTTATTGTTATACTACAGCTCTCTCCAGAGTTGCGTCTTGTACGAGTCCTTTTACCTGAGAGATTCATAGCCCATTGCTACTTGCTCCTTCGGTGGCGTCTATACGCGCTCTCCCCGCACAATCATCCGCCCAAGATCAATCTTGGTACTATTTAGTATTCAATGAACATTTAGTTACTTATTTGTCTATATCCTAACATTAAATGCATTGAAAAGGCAATCATTTTTTAAAAAGATAACCAAACACGAATATTCAATTCTTTTTAAGATATTATCGTTCGCCTTTTAACCTTTTCACTTGGAATACTAAATACTCTAGAATTTGACGAATCGTTCTTCCTTCCGTTAGCACCTGTATATGCCCTGCATCACGATAGAACTTTCTTCTGTAATGATACAGCTTTTCAAGCTCTTCTTTTGTGGAGCTTTGAACAATTGGTCTATTTGGGTCATGCTGAATGCGCTTATAAATATCTTCAAACGACGCATCCAGAAAAAACACCAATCCACTGCGTCGCATAATTTTTCGATTTTCAGCATTCATAGCCACCCCACCACCTGTAGAAATAATACAAGCTTCATCTCGGAAGTTTTTCAAAAATGCTGTTTCGATTTCTCGGAAATGTGCCTCCCCGTACTTTTCAAAAATTTCTGGAATGGTCATCCCCTGCTGTCGCACAATTTCATGATCCATATCATAATATGGCATCTTTAATAAATAGCTTAGACGTCTTCCTAACGCACTTTTTCCGCTGCCCATAAAGCCAACTAAATATATTTTTCGCAATTCGAGTCACCTTCTTATAACTACGATTCTACACTGTCTGACAAAATTTGTCCTAATAAATTTATCGTAGCCCGAACATTCAACTTTTCCAGCCCATCATAAGTTCGAAACTGCATTTCATAAGACATACAATACGCAAGAACAAAAGTAGTTACAAAAAATAATAATGCAATTGCGATTAAAAAAATAGCCCCTCTGTCATTTTTCAGTAATTGCCACATAGAAGGTTCGCTCCTTTTGTATACCGCTAGGAAATTTGACAGCTACTGTCAACATATTATCTGTATAGCGAAATTGACATGCATCGACACCATTTAATAGTGGCACGTGCCCACCATTTACTTGCTGCTCGCGAATAAGATTGCGGTAACAATCAATATGATAGACTTTTTCAGTGGTTTGTAAGGTAACTCTTTTTTGGTCATTTCGAATCGAAAATGCTGACACATTGTGCAAGTATTGATTGAAGTCGTACACAAATAGCTCCCATTTGGATTGCTCATCCGTTAGCATCGTTGAGGACATTTCAGCAAACCATAGCATAATTAGTATGAGAAGATGGGAAGCTACTACAAAAACAACTAATTGAAATAAAGCTTCTAATAATGTATAGCCTTTGTTATTCATAGACTTCACCCGTTAGCCGAATGCATTTTTGGCGTGGCTTATGCATATTATGAAAGCTTACGCAAATTTCCTGTCCATCATACTGCCAATAATAGTCAATTTGTTCAACCGTCCTAGAGCCTGCTGTTTGTTGTAAAGCTTGATATTGTTTTAATCCCTCATAGGCTGTTTCAGCCGCTATCATCTCTAATTTTTTATTCGTTAGATTAGTTTTCATTGTATAGGTAATTGGCAATAACGATGTGCAAAGTAACATGAAAATACTAATAGCTAAAATTGTTTCTACAAATGAATAGCCTGACTCATTCAACTCTTGCTCTCCCTCGCCCTAATGTAATAATTACCTTTTTCTTGCCCTGCGGTGTTTTAAACGACAATGTGCCAGCTGTCATAACATTGCCTTTGCCATTGTAAACAAGCATATACATGGTGCTTTCTTCCGGTAAAAATGCGACACCTTTTGGAAAAGGACGCTCGTATATATTTGTAAAAGCATTTTTTTGAATGACATAGCGATTAGCTGTTCCACCCTCAAATGTCATTGCTATATATTGGCGTTGGTTCATACTATATGTTTGAATATATTGAATATCTAATTGAAGTTGTGTAAAAAACCGCTCCAGCTCTCTTGTTTCCGCTGTTTTTAAAGAAAATTTCAGCACAATGGCAGTAAGGCTCATGACAATCACTAAGACAATAAGCATTTCTAGCAATGTAAAGCCTGCTTCCTGTTGACGATGTCGCATTAGCCACCTGAACCTGCTTCAGATTTGGCATTGGCTAAACGTACCTCTCCTTCGCTTGTAATCATAATTTCTTCTTTATTGGGACATGTAGTTTCATTTTCTTTGAGGTAGCCTTCCCTCACCAAATCCTCTAATGTTGGATAGCTCATAAAATCTACACGATAGGCCTCGACCTGCCCTTGCACCATTGAAATATAGGCTGTACATCCCTTTTTATCAATTGTGGCGAAATGCTTGGTAATATTCGGTATAGTAATAAGGATCAAAACTGAGATAATTAACAATACAATTAACATTTCAATTAACGTAAAACCTGTTTGCTGTTTAATATGCTTCATTCTTTCCCTCCTATACGATTTCAATCATATGATAGATTGGCAGTAATAAACTCATATAAGCCGCTACGATACATAGTGCAATTAGAATAAAAAAGCTAGGCTGTACAAGCGACAGCATTTTCTGCAAAAGATGCTCCTGCTTGTCCATTAATAACTCGCTGTACAATACTAGTTCTTTGCCTAAATAGCCGCTTTGCTCACCATGCTCTATAAAAATAGGAAAGTCCTTCTGAAAAACAGCTAGCATCATAACTGCCTGTGCCAAGGATTCACCAAAAATAACTCTTTCTTTTATACGTTGTGAAAGATTTTGTAAAAAGGGCTGAAGCTGCTGCTCCTCTAAAATTTGAAGGCTTGCTTGTAATGAAAAGCCACTTTGCAGTAGGCTTCCTAAATAGGCTGCGAATTGTCTTGTTAATGTTAAACGAAAATAGCGTTGAAGAAATGGAATTTTTAAGAGGATGGTGAGCTGCTTAGCAATGGGTTGCCGTGTCAGTATAAGGCGACAGAGTCCTATTAGACAAAGTGTTAGAAGTATAACGACAATCACCACATCTGGCACATGCAACAGCAAATTAGACAATGCAACGGCTGCTGGTTCTGATTCGACTGTACGGCTTGTTGTCATTTTTTCAATATTGGGTAAAAACACTGTTCGAAATACAAAAAACAGCAATAATAAGAAAAATGTTAATGCAATAGGATAAGCAAGTAGCTTCAACAATTTTTTCTTTGTTTGCTCATTAACAGCTAGCTGCTTAGCAATCCCCTCTAGTGCCTCAATCATATGCCCATTATTCTCAGCTACTGTAATCGCCACTAGATGCTGCTTGCTTAGCTGCAATGTTTCAAGTATGCCTGCTACACCTACCCCTTGCCTCAATTTATCATCAATTTGCCGCTGAACATCCTGATGTGATTCAATATGATGGGGTAACAGCATGGCAAGCGCCTGTGGAAATAAATAGCCCTCCTGCATAAGCACACATAAACGATTGAAAAATTGTGCCTGCTCTCTTAACCGCCATTTTGTTGCCTTTTTATACCGAAGAAGCAGTCGATCAATAGACTTTTGTAACCGCATATTGCTGACTCTCCAATAATTCTTTTTGCCCCATTAATGTTCGTTCATACGGAAGCTCATAGTATGCCTTTGCTGCTATAGCCGAAATAGCCTTACTTAAATAAACATCATCCAAAATTTCATAAATGGCTCGGCGCTCCTCATGTATAGCTGGGGCTTGGAAAAGTATTTGTGCAACAATACCAATCACCGTTTGTCGCAGCTCCTCAATGGACACACCTAAATCCATTAAACGGTACAGACAGTTAATCGAATCTTTTGCATGAATGGTTGAAAGGACTAAATGACCTGTCAAGCTTGCCTCAATCGCAATTTTGGCGGTTTCCTTATCTCGAATTTCACCAATCATAATAACGTCAGGAGAATGCCGTAAAATAGCTTTTAACCCTGTTGCATATGTAACGCCAGCTCGCTCATTTACTTGAATTTGCAGTAAATTGGCTTGGCTGTTTTCTACAGGGTCTTCTAACGAAATAACATGTCGATGTAATTCTGTAGAACAATAATGAATTAAGGAATATAGCGACGTAGACTTGCCAGAGCCTGTTGCACCTGTAAAAAACAAAATGCCTTGCTTATTTTGCACAAGTGCCATTAATTGGTGTGCTGCACTTTCAGAAAAACATAGGGAAGTTAGTGGGAATGTATGGTTTTGAAGAAGTAAACGGATAATTAAGCTTTCTTTTAAAAATACCGAGGGGAGTGTTGATACACGAAAGGCGTATGGGTTTTGTTCCATCGCTTTTTGAAAAGAGCCGCTTTGAGGTTTACGGCGCTCGCTAATATCTAATTCTGCTAGAAATTTATAGTACGAGATCATTCTTTCAGCTAAATCATTGGGCAGCTCACCTGCTTGCAGGAGCTTATCATATTTCCGAAAA
The DNA here is from genome assembly GCF_038008325.1 of Lysinibacillus sp. FSL K6-0232. NCBI lineage: Bacteria > Bacillati > Bacillota > Bacilli > Caryophanales > Bacillaceae > Lysinibacillus > Lysinibacillus sp. FSL K6-0232. Next base: position 2,465,302 of record NZ_JBBOYW010000001.1, read on the forward strand.
TAAAGCTGATATTTTACACTGCCTGGCACTAGCAACACGTCAGATGCACCAAAATGATAGGCTTTTAGTAAAAGCTGCTCACACTTTTGCTCAACAACCGTTTCAAAATTTTGCATATATGCACCTCTCTTCTAGTTCATTCGAATATGACCGCTCTATTCGTTACCCCTAGTATAAATAGAAAGCTGTTATCAGAAAAGCCCTTTGCTGAAATTAAAAATTTGCGCTAAAAATATATGAGAATGTACAATTTTCAGCCTTTTCCTTAAAGAGCTTTCTGTGATAGTTAAAGTTTTATCTTGCTTCAGCAGACATTTGGACACCTGCTAAACAATGTAGTTTGGTATGCATAGATAAAAAATTGTTTAAGTTGCTTTATCAAGATCTAAATCAAAAAAATTTATAAAAAACGAGGAGTGATACCTACTAGCTACTTACTTATTTGTTACCGAGCTGTTCCGCCAAACCGAATAGCAGTCCTTCGATTCCACGAATGTAGCAGAGTCGATACAAGTCCTCGTACTGAACCACTTCGCCAACTCACTGAGCACCATGCTTAGTGAGTTTCGATACCATTTCGTCAATGTCTTCAACGGTGAACATAACGCGTAGATAACCGAGGGCGTTTACAGGAGCAGTCCGGTGATCTGCTATAGTAGGCGGGCTGAGAAATTGCGAAAGTTCAAGTCGACTGTGGCCATCCGGGGTAACCATCATAGCAATCTCTACGCACTGAGAACCCAATCCAGTTACACGGCCAGCCTATTCACCTTCGACAGTGGCTCGCCCTTCGAGGTTCAAGCCAATCTCCTCAAAGAAAGAGATTGCGTCATCAAGTGATTCTACAACGACGCTGACATTGTCCATTCTTAGTAATTTATTTTTTGTCATCGTCTTATCTCCTTATGTGTAAAAATTTATTATCTCTATAAATTATTCTATTAAAAAATTCCAAATTCCTTCCAAATAACAAACACCTTGTCATAGAATAGGAAAATGTGAAATTTGATTTTCAGGAAGAAACAGAAAACCTTCACCATCCACTAACATGTATCTCCTGCTGTTATCCTCTAAAATTCCTTCTTGCATCTTCATTACTCCATCTACAAGATCCATTCTTTTTGACGCTTAGGCTACGTCCCCCAACAATAACAATGTTTAATTTTTTGATAATTATTATACATCCTTTTTAATATATCAACTATGTACAAAAAAGAGGATATATGCGCATATATTGAACATAGTGTCCTCTCATGATTATAGTATAGTTAATTTACAATAAAACCAATTTAAAAATAATATAGTTGTTTGACTAGTGTTCAACAATCGGGTCATAACGGGGAATAATCAAATTTGTCATTATTTGAATATGTAGCAAACTTAGTAATTACATTTTTCTCGTCCCATTACTTGGAATGATTTTTTTATTTTTTAAACAAAGAGGAAAATCAATATGGAAGTAGTATATTTTGCAGGTGGATGTTTATGGGGTGTACAAGCCTTTACCTGGCATTACGTTTACGGAGGCAGGTAGAGCGAATGGCACAAGTCAGACACTTGAGGAGGATTATGATGGGTATGCCGAATGTGTAAAAACAGAATTTGATCCGACAGTTGTCACAATCAGGGAATTAATGGGGTATTTTTTTGAAATCATTGATCCCTATAGCTTGAATAAGCAAGGACAGGATGTTGGGGAGAAATACAGAACAGGCGTCTATAGTGAAAAGCCCGAACATTTACAAGAGGCGAAGGCGTTTATTGGTGAGAGAAATGATTCCAACCTTATCGTTGTTGAAGTATTACCACTTACAAACTACATAAGAAGTGCAGAAGAACATCAAGATAGGTTAGCTAGATGTCCAAATGATTATTGTCATATTCCCGAAGAACTATTAAATAAGTATAAGTAAGAGAGATGATGAAAAGATGATTGAGAGGATCTATAGTTTTCAGACATGCTTAAGCATACAATAAAGGGAATAGAACTGTTTTTAAGAAGAATTAAACAATTTTTAAGAGCCTTATTACATATCTCATGTAGTAAGGCTCTTGTAAATGAAACCACTTTATTATTGGCTCCTGTCAGAGATGAGCGATTGCTATTATTCTGTCATTAAACTGTGAACTGTAATTTTTTTGATTTTTAAAGATACCAGCATGGAAACCAGATAGCCTAATAGAAGGATTCCAATGCAAAGTAGTAGAACGGTCGGTAAATGGATGGTAAAATCCAAACGTTTTACGCCTGCACTTGATAGTAATACAGCAAGCATTGGATTAGTGAAAAAGTAACCAAGTGCACCACCAATTGTAACGCCTGTAATGATAACTGGTAGAAAGCTGATGGCGATTTGATGCATTAGTTGCATTGTTGAATAGCCGATAGCTTTCATCACACCAAATTCCTTTTTACGCTTAATAATCATTGTTTTAATGACCAGGTATAGAATCATGACAACAACTAGCACGGTGATGGCTAGAACCGTCAGTAGCACAGCAAACACTGCATCTGTATACATACCTGTTTCGCTCTCTATATTTTCATCGATATCTACTGTTCCAACTAGATAATCCCCATATTGCTCTTGGACATTTTTGATAAAATCTTTGTTCGATATACCATCTAAATAAACATTAAGGGTAGATCCTTTATAGTTTGTTTGTAATTGTTGAATTCCTTCTAATGTTAATGCGGCTACCTGGCCTGAATGATGAATTAATTGACTGATTCCAGTTACTAGAAAACTAGCTGTTTCATTCTCAAATTCTACTTCAACTGTATCCCCAACTCCTTTATTAATTTGGCTTGATACAACCCAAGAGATGGATATTTCATTTTCATATTTTGGCTGGCGACCTTCGTAGACGATATTGTTTTCTAACTGGTCATAATGATTCGTAACATTTGTATACACGATTTGACCATCAATTTTCGTTTGAATTTTATCCAATAGATTCACTTTCCGTACATATTCCATTTGTTCAATATGACTCAAAAGTTCTCTTATATCTACATCTGATTTGATAATTACATACACATTTGCAGGTTCTACACCGAATAAGTCCACAAATGCTGTCTTATCTGACGCAATGTTATAATAGGACACTGCTGAAAAGACAGAGGCAAAAGTTAGTGCAATAATGATGAAAAGAATCATCATATTTTGTTTTGCATTTGCAAGCGTTGATTTAATCGCAAGTAAGAAATGAAGTCCGCCTCTCGCTTTTTCCAATGGAACACGATTTTTTCTAAAGTTATGCGTTTGAATGCCGCCACGAAGTGCTGCAACAGGCAGAATTTTCTTAACACGAAAGGCGGATAGTAGTGTAACGATTAAAACAGCAAGTGTAACAAAGAAAATACTGATCAAATTAGCCATAGGACCAAATGTTTGCGTCCATATTAAACCAGATAACGTTGAAATAATACTTCCGAAGAAAGACATAAAAACATATGACAGCGCAATTCCTATCACACTTCCACAAAGAGCAATGAAGATAAATTGTAGAATCATCGATGAAAGAATTTGCCTACTTGTGTAACCAATCGCTTTAAGTACCCCAATATTTTCCACACCATCTTCAATACTATTTGCAACTCGGAATTTAATGACAATGAGTGAAACAAGTACAATTATTATTGCAAATGCTACCAGTATTGTCGCTAGAAGATTAATCGTTAATGTAGTTACACTTTTCACTTGTTCAATATCTAATCCCCAAATATTAGCATTCACTTCTATTGATTGGTGGAATTCTTTAAAAAAATTGTTTTTTAACGTCGATGATTGTGTTTGATCATCCAATATTGCAGATATAACCAAGCCTTCTGATTGGGTACTTAATTCGTCTGCCAATTTTAAATAGGAAGGTTCCGGCAACATAAATTTCATAACGCCCATGTTATTCGTACCCATCATCGTTGTTTCAAAAAATCCTCCAATTCGATACTCATATTCCTTGTCTTGATAGGTGATGGTAAAGTGATCACCTAATTGATAGCCACCATTTGTTTTAAAACTATACGGCACAAAAATATCATGAGAACCATATGTATTCAGTTTTTCTATCAAATTTAACGGGCCAATCCTACGTTTTGTATCCGCATTAAAAATAATGACATTAGTCGATAATTCACTATTGCCAAAGTTAAATTTAGCCATGTTCATTCTAATCATTTCTTCTGTTTCTGACTCTGTCACCCCAGGATATTTCGTTATAAATTCTCCATAACTTGAATGATAATTTGCATAATCCATCATTATTATTGCGTGAGGATCTTTTAATTGTTCAGCTTTACTTTCAAAAAATGTATTGATTTGTGTGATAACCATTAAACCGATATTCAAAAGTAAAGCAGCGACCAAAATAAAGATAAATAAAGAAAAGGTCGCAGATTTGCTTTTTCGAATATTCGCCATCGCTAGGTTGATGATCTTCACCTTACCACCCCATTTCTGCAAGGAAATTTTTGAGCTTTTTATGGCGCTCGACATTGTCTTTCTCGCTGTATGTACCTAACTGCAAGTCACCGCAAATAACACCATCCCGCAAATAGAGAATCCGATTTCCGCGCAACGCGGTTTTCATATCATGCGTGACCATCACGATACTTTGCCCGTTACGATTGACATCGGTAAATACATCCAGAACACTAGTACTAGCTGCTGAATTTAACGCACCGGTTGGTTCATCCGCAAACAATAATTTCGGGCTGTTTATTAATGCTCTAACAATTCCAACTCGTTGCGCCTCCCCGCCAGAAAGCTGTGTTGGGAACTTAGACCATGCATTTTCGCCGATTCCTACTTGATTTAATAATTCTTTCGCTTTTTCTTCAACTTCACGCTTATTTTTATTCACTAACAGACCACTTGCCAGTACATTATCAAGCACACTCATATTGTCTAATAAATAAATTTGCTGAAAGACAAAGCCACAATGATTTCGTCTAAATACCGCCAGCTGGTCGTTGTTTAATTTTGCTAAATTTTCACCTGCAAAATCAATTGTGCCTAATGTGGGCTTATCCATACCACTCATAGCATAAAGCAGCGTCGATTTCCCAGAGCCTGAACTCCCCATAATGATGGTAAAATCCTCTTCTAGCAAACAAATATCCAAATTTTTTAATACATGCTGTTGAATTCCAGCGCTTGAGAAGGTTTTACATAGCTTCTCTGTTTTAATAATTGCCTTTGTCATATTTTTTGTACGCTCCTTTATATTCAATTCAAAAAAGACTGTAATGAAGATTACAGCCTTATCATACAAAATAAATTCTTAGCCAATCTTTAGGCAATTCTTAACTAATCCTTAATTCTTATGCCAGTTTAATTTTTAAGACAACTGTAAAGCCATCTTGGCGGTTGTAACAGTGAATATGGCCCTGCATATTTTCCATAAAATATTTTGAGATATAGAGACCAAGCCCTGAACCATTCTTCCCTTCAACATTTTTTCCGCGATAATATTTATTAAACAATAGGGGCAATTCTTTTTCACTAATGCCACATCCGAAATCTATCATATGGAGTTCGAGATAACCGTTATTAATTTGCGACTTAACGATGACCTTTGTGCCTGCATATTTATAGGAATTACTAATAATATTGTCTATTACCTGCTGCATACGTAAGGGGTCTGTTAAAATAATGCATGGTGGAATAGCATCATAGACGATTTGATGATCATAATTAACATTTTCAATCATCTCTACAAGGATTTCGCTCGATTGCTCAGTTACCGTTAACTTTAATTGTTGTAGTTCTTCCAACGTAGCGTGGAACATATCCGTCACAAGTAAATTAATTTGCTCTGCCTTTGAGGAGATCGTCTGCACCTGCTTTATGACCTTGTCCTCCTTTGCCTGCATCAGCATCAATTCACTAACTGCCTTGATGGAGGCGACAGGTGTCTTAATATCATGACTTAATGTGGCAACTAACTCCTTCTTACTGCGATTGGATTCATACTCTCTTTGACGAGCAGCATCAAGCTCTTCCCGTAATAGATCAAAGCTTTCCGTAAATGCGCCAAAGTAATTGTTCTTGCCCATATTTAAAGGTATATCGAAATGACCCCTCGCCACATTTGCGGCAAAAGCCTGAAGCTGCTGAAATGGCTTTAATAAGGTCCTGTAAATATAGGTAATATAAAGAATGCTAATGATCATTAATACAGTAAAAATCACAAGAATGGATTTGACTAGTTCACTTTTCATTTGTTCCACTATTTCTTGTTCGTTATTATGGATAATGATTTTTCCTACTATTTCGTTATCTTTCTTTACATCCATCACTATATCCCTATTTTTTATGGCATCGTATATATAATGAAAAGAAGTATCTGATGTTTGGTAAATCACGTTTTCAGAGGCATCTATAATTGAATATGGCTGGAGTATGCTACTGCTGTGAAAAGTTTCTTCCTGAATTTGTCCCCAATTTTTTTCAACTGTTTTGACCAAATCATTTATGGCGATAAGATCCACTTCTTCAGTATTCTTATTGTTAATAATGATGGTTGAGCAAGTAATGCCAACAGCAAAAAACACTACAATCATTATAATGAGCCATTTTATTTTCATCCGCTTGTATCCTCTAAAATATAGCCTGTCCCCCATACAGTTTTAATCAATTGCGGGTTCTTGGGATCCTCTTCAATTTTCTCACGTAAATGCCGAATATGTACATTAAGCGTGCCATCGCCTACAAAGGAATCGCCCCAAACATTTTGAAACAACTCATCTTTTGTGATGATGCGATTTTTATTTTTTGCCAAATAATGCAGCAGTTTATATTCCATCGTTTTTAGTTGAATATCAACTCCCTTTATCCGCATACGATGAAGTTTTGTATCCATTTGGATTTGTCCAAATGTCAAAGTTTCTTGTTGGTTGCTAGAACCATTCCCATATCTTTTAAGTACAGCTTTGACCTTTGCTAGTAAAATACTTAAAGTATAGGGCTTTTGTATGTAATCATCCCCGCCTATGTTAAGCGCAATTAAAACATCATCATCGCTGGAACGGGCACTAATAAATAGAATTGGAATTTGCGTTGTTTTACGCAATTTTTTACATAAATCAAACCCCGACTCATGCCCAAGATTGATATCGAGAAGAATTAATGATGGTTCGTGTTCCTCCAAAAAACGCTCACATTCCACCGCACTTGTCACAAATGCTGTTTTGACCTCAAACATATTAAAATATTCACAGGTCGTTTCAGCTAAAGCCATTTCATCATCCACAACTAAACAATCTACTTTCATCATAAGCCTCCTTTGTACACTTTCAAAAACCATTTAACGGATCATTTGAACTAGACACTGTCCTCTCTTCGATAAAGTTATAGCATACTTTAATGGTATTGCACCATACTTATCTAAAGTATTTTAGTGATGATCAATCAGCGTTGCTTCACCATTAGATTTTCCATTTTTTATCGCTAAACCATTCATGAAAGATTGTACCTTATGTAATTTTTTATTATTTCTTACACATACAAAATTAAGCGCCTTCTCTTGTGTTTTACTATTTTTAAGTGCATCTTCATCACAAATGGTTAATATAATAAAAAATAAATACATGAAAAAATTATTATTTCTACAGAAATAAACTGTATCTTTTTCAATAATACAATATAATAGAACTATCACGATTATTTTCCTAGCATCTGGTAGACGAATAACAATCAAAAAATTTAAAGAGGTGAAGTATATGATCCATCCATTAAAAATTACTAGTACACTAGCTGATGAAACACGATATTCAATCTATGAATATATTTTAAAAGAGAAGAAAACGATTACAGTTCAACATATTGCAGATGAATTTGGCATTCATCCAAATGTTGCTAGACTTCATCTAACAAAGCTTGCAGAAATTAATATTATCACGGCTGACTATATGAAAACAGGCAAAGGTGGTCGACCAGGGCGCGTTTATAAGGCTTCTGAAAAAGGTGTGTCCCTATCATTTCCAAGGCGCGATGAAGAGCGTTTATTAAAATGGACAATTCAATTAGTGCAGGACATAGGTCCATCAGCGCTAACAAAATGTCAGGAAATTAGCTATCAAGATGGCTTTCAGCAAATGAAAACTTATATAAATGCTGAATTAACATTAAGTAATTCCCTTTCCTTCGATGATAAGCTTCAGCTATTAACAGATAATGCTGCACTAATTGGCTATATTCCGCACGTTCAACAAACAGAACATGGCAAAAAAATAATATTCTCCATTTTCAATTGTCCATTCCAAGAGCAGCTAACTGCTCATTCCGAAATTGTATGTTCATTACATGAATCCTATTTAAAAGGTCAACTAGATGCATTATTCTCAAACAATGAATTTGTACAAATGGAAAGTATGGTACATAATTGTGATTTATGTAAATATGAAATAAACGTGACAGAAATGGATCGCTAGTTTAAAAATCCATTTGTTTGTCACAAAGAAGCAGAAGTTCCAGTTTACAGACACCTTTCATATCATTTATAATGAGTAAGAGATTATTGTGTCGTGGGCAAAAGGAGGGGAAATCTTCATGGATAATATGTATAAAGTTATGGCTTTCTGGACAGGTATTTTTGCCGTTATGTTCTACCTTGGTGGTATGAACGAGGTATCGCTATTATTCGTAGGTAATACAGGTTTATTCTTATTATTAGGCTTCTTAAACCTTTCAGAACGTATGTACATGTACATTTTCGGAGCATATTTAACTGTATTCTTCGCTGGCTTCACGTACTATACAACATTCATTCACGTACCTGGTGGCGGTCATTAATCAAAGAAAATCGCGCATCTCATGCTATAAAATGAGATGCGCTTTTTTTGATTGTTTTAATCGGCAATATTGAATTTATCTATCAATGATTAAAAGCCATTTAAAAATGGATTGGTTTCCATTTCTGCGCCAACCGTTGTATAGCTGCCATGCCCAGGATAAATAATCGTATCCTCTGGTAGCGTTAGTAATTTCTCATGAATAGAGGTTAGTAATACTTTAGTGGAGCCACCTAATAAATCTGTACGCCCTATTCCCTGCTCAAATAATGTATCTCCTACAATCGCAAAGCCATCGTTCTCAAAGATATAGGAAATACTCCCAGGCGAATGTCCTGGCGTAAAAATTGCTTTAAAACTAAAATTACTTATTTCAAATGATTGCTCTTCTTTAATAATATACTCTTCGGCTGGAGCAGCTACAATATAATCTGGTAATGCTGCATATTTACTGGAGCCATTTTTCACGGGATCCCCGAGCCAGCTTACTTCCTTCTCATGAATCCATACAGGCACAGAAAAAGCCTCACGTACAGCCTCCACAGCGCCTATATGGTCAAAGTGGGCATGTGTTAAAAAGATCGCTAATGGCTTTAAGCCATTGCTACGAATTGTTTTAATAAGATGCTCTGCTTCCTCACCTGGATCAAATATTATACATTCCTTGTCTTTATTCGATACGATATAGCAATTTGTTTGGACTGGCCCAAGCGCATAGCTTCGTACATTCATCATAGTGATCACCTCAATAGTTTATTATACAGGCTTTGCCACAATTTGACGATAAATGTTCATAGTTTACGCTATTTTAGTTCTCGACAAAAACAGGTGGAACGTATACAATTAAGGAGGAATATTGTTTGCGACATTCATTTTCTGATGTCGAAAGGAGTGTCTATTTTTAATGAACTTATTAATGGTTATTTTTGGTCTAGTAGCGATTTTAGCTGTAGTTGGTACATTCCAAGCAATTAAAGAAAAGAACCTATTAAGCGTTGTTTTCAACTTATTAAGTGCTGCCGTATTCGGTTGGTTTGTCATTATGACAATCATTCATAGCGGTTACCCACCAAAATTACACTAAAATTTAGACAGAAAAAGAGCAATCTCTTAATTTAGAGATTGCTCCAGACTGTAGACAAACTCAATGAATTTTGAGTTTGCCTACAGTCTTTTTTCTTTTACAATAAAATAAAGTAAAGCCGTTGATTTCCACTACGGGCGGACGCTTTCCGCGGGCGGGGTCGAGCTGCTTCCCTCGCTTCGCTCAGTCCAGGATCTCGACTTTCCCGCTTTTCCCGCAGGAGTCGCCACCCTTCGTTCCAATCAACTTCTACATAAAGAATTCCTTATTCATCTATTGATAAAAAGTACACTTTCGAGGTGATCAACCATGATGACAAAAAATCAAATCAATGAACGTGAACAATTAGAAATGCTAACGATTGATCAATTAGTTCCCCAAGATCATTTAGTGCGAAAACTAGAGGCGGCTATTGATTTTTCATTTATCTATCCTTTAGTAGAAAATCTCTACTCTGCTAAAGGACGCCCTAGTATTGATCCTGTTGTTCTCTTTAAAATGACGTTTATTCAGTACGTTTTTGGTATACGGTCCATGCGTCAAACCATCAAAGAAATTGAAACGAATATGGCGTATCGTTGGTTTTTAGGATTTGGCTTCCATACAGAAGTCCCGCATTTCTCTACCTTCGGTAAAAATTATGTCCGTCGCTTTCAAGACACTGATATATTTGAGCAGATATTCTATCGTATATTAAAAGAGATTATGCATCAAGGACTCCTCCATGCAGACCATTTATTTATCGATTCCACGCATGTGAAAGCGAGTGCGAATAAACGAAAGTATGATAAAAAAGTTGTGCGAAAAGAAACACGGGCTTATGAAGAGAAACTTCAATTAGAGTTAAATATGGATCGTGAGGAACACGGAAAAAAGCCCTTTCCCCCGGAGAAGTTTGAAAAGGAAGAATGGAAAGAAATAAAGGAAAGCACGACAGATCCTGAAAGTGGCTATTACGTGAAGGATGAACGTACGAAGCAGTTTGCGTATTCTTTTCATGCAGCGACAGATGAAAAGGGCTTTGTCTTGGGTGCCATTGTAACTCCGGGAAATGTGCACGATAGTCATGTATTACAGCCACTTGTGGAAAAAGTCATTGAAAACGTTCAAAAACCATTAGCTGTTGCGGCAGATGCAGCCTATAAAACACCAGCGATTACGAATTTTTTATTAGAGAATCAAATGTTGCCTGTTCTTCCTTATACACGTCCTAAAACGAAAGATGGATTCTTCCGAAAGCATGAGTATATATATGATGAGCACTATAATTGTTATCTTTGTCCACAAGGACAGATATTGAAGTATACGACAACGACTAAAGAAGGGTATCGTCAATATAAATCGAATCCTTTGATTTGTGCGAAGTGTCCAAGCCTTTCCCAATGTACAGAAAGTAAGCATCATCAAAAACTCATTCAACGCCATATTTGGGAGTCGTATGTGGAGGAAGCTGAACATTTACGCCATTCCTATGACATCAAACAGATTTATGCAAAGCGCAAAGAAACGATTGAGCGTGTATTTGCGGATGCAAAAGAAAAGCATGGTATGCGTTGGACAACCTTAAGAGGTCTAAAAAAATTGTCCATGCAGGCGATGCTTACTTTTGCTGCCATGAATTTAAAGAAACTGGCTACTTGGACGTGGCAGGCAGCTTAAGAAGGTAGCTATGCTCGAAGAGTATGTTGAATTTGGTAGTATATTACCAAATGTTAAAGATAAAATAGGAAGAAAAATGACAAAAGCCCATCGAGAGTGAACCTCTCGATGGCTTTTGTCTACAGTCTGGAGCAATCTCTTAATTTAGAGATTGCTCTTTTTTCTTGGGCTTTCACCCAAAGAAAAAACCAAACGCTTGTGTAAAACACCTATTAAAAGCGTTTCTCAAACGTCTGGTTTTTCTTGATGATTCAACCTTTTGGAATGGTCGAATCGCTTTAATTATTTAACGGAGTCTTGCTTTAAATTGCCTGTCTTTTCATCATAGAAACGTAGCAGGTCACCATTAATAATGGCATCTGAGTTTTCCAGCTCTGTTGTTGCGCGATCTGCATATGGCTGGCATGACTCACTGTCTTCTACTTCTTCACCAGTTGTTTTGTCATAGCAAACTTCACCAGCATAAACATACTTATCTGTAATAAAGCGTCCATCACGGAATACAACAAAGTCCTCATGCTCTGGAGAGAATAAATCTGCGCCCATTTGCATGTCTTTTGATGTTTCCACACCAAGAAGATGTAAAATCGTTGGACGTAAATCCATTTGACCAGATACCTCTGTCATTTCTTGACCATCGCCAGAACCTGGAATATGGATAAATAAAGGTACTTCTTGTAGCATTGCATTATCAAATGGTGTAATTTGATCTTTACCTAAATATTGTGCCATCGCTTTATTATGGTTTTCAGAAATACCATAATGGTCACCATACATCACAATAATCGAGTTATCATAAACACCTTGATCTTTTAATGCTTGGAAGAAATCTTTTAATGCTTCATCCATATAGCGCACTGTTTGGAAATAACGATTTAATGTACCTGAGTTTGAATCATATTCAGGAATCATCACATCTTCAGGGTCAAGTGTAAATGGATAGTGGTTTGTTAATGTAATCAATCTTGAATAGAACGGCTGTGGCATATCCTTCATTAAAGCAGCAGATTGCTCTAAGAATGGAATATCTTTCATACCCCAGTTTACCGCTTGCCCTTCTTCCACTGTATATGAGTCTATATCATAAAATTTATCGATTTTTAGTGATTGGTACATCATATCACGGTTCCAGAATGATTTATTATTTGGATGCATGACATTTGTAAAGTAGCCATTTTCTCCAAGGCGTTCAGCCATTGAGTTATATGTGTTACCACCATGTGTAAAGAATACTGCACCTCGACCTAAACCAAACAATGAGTTTTCTACAATAAACTCTGAGTCAGATGTTTTTCCTAAGCCTGTTTGGTGATAGAAATTACTGAAATAATACGTATCTTTATCTTTTGTTAAAGAGTTTAAAAATGGTGTAACTTCATGACCATTCATATCATTATTAATCACAAAGTTTTGTAAAGATTCCATTGATACAACAATTAAATTGCGATCTTTATATTTCCCAAACATCTCTGGGTTGACAGTTGCTTGGTTTGAGCGAATATAGTTATTCACTTCTACTAGCTCACTACCATCCGCTAATGCACGTTGCGCTGATGATTTTGATTGAATATAAATATCATACAAATGATAGTTGTACGTACCAATGTTTTTTACTAATAACTCGCGGTCAAAGCTACGTGTTAAAAGCTGTGGACGTTCTGTTTCTGCTAATCCTAAGTTTAAAAATGACATTGCAATTGCTAATACAAAGAACGCACGACGGAACTCAACATTGACTTTAAATGTTTCTTTCATTTTCGGTAAAAACTTATTCGCTAAAATTAAAATAAGTACATCAATGAAGTATAATACATCCCAAGGCTCAACAATCGCTGCTACTGATGTTCCTAAGTCACTAAAGTTACTTGTTTGGAACAATACTGGTAGCGTAATAAAGTCATTGTAGAATCGGTAGAACGCAACGTTTCCGTATAATACAATGGACAAAATAATGCTGACCGTAATTAAGTAACGGTTTCTGGCTTTTGCTGATTTAAAGAATAGTGACAAGCCATACGTAAATAGCAAGAAGCTCAATGGATTAATAAATAAAATAAATTGTTGCATGGCATTTTCAATTTTCATCTCAAAGCTTGTGTGATACACAATGACCGTTTTAATCCATGTTGTTATAATTGCTAGTATCATAAATGAATGTTTAGGCCACTTTATTGATTTCATTCCTAACATCCTCCCTACTTCTTTACAAAAACATAATAATTTTTTACATTTTGTAACTGAAACAAAATATATCTTAATCCTTTTTTTACAGATACGCAACATATATCTTTTGGAATTTATTTCTCCACGCCTCGCTATGCGCCAGATATCTATATATACGTTTTACAGTGTAAAAAGTTTCTTAAAAACATAAAAACAGCGGAAATCCACTGTCTTTAGAATATTACATACATGTTACATCAACTTTACACTACCCATATTTATTTTCTTTCAAACATTACTTTTTATTTTCTTCTACACGCAGTCTTGTTGCTTCCTGTCGAATTAGTAGCAATGCCATTTGGTAATCCTTCATATCTAGTACATTCGCTTTATAAAGCTCGCGTATTTCATCCTCCATTAACACTAAATCGCCAATGGGATCACGTGTATAAATAAAAGTACCATATGTTTTCAAAAGTTCATAAATATCTAACATTTTATCCATTTTCTTTCGCTCCTCGTTGTAGTCGACAATCGATACGGGTTGTCGGCGTCACAATGATATCTACTGGGCAATCATGTGCTTCGGCAGGAACATGCTGAACAATTTGCTCATCAAATAGCAAAGAGATCAATTTTCCTTTTGTATAGTTTAATACATAGCGATCATAATAACCACCGCCATAGCCAATTCGGTAACCAGTCTTATCAAAAACAACACCCGGTACAAGGATTACATCCATATCATTTGCGTCAACAAACTCACATTTTTCAGGAATAGGCTCACGCAAATGCATATATACCGTTTCAAGCTGAGCAAATGATTCAATAGCGTAGAATGACATTTCCCTTGTTTTCGGGTTACATTTTGGCACAGCGACCTTTTTGCCAAGCTGCCAAAGTTCTTCAATAAAAGAGAGTGTGTCGACTTCTGGCTTATGTGAAATGGTTATACCAATTGTATTTGCTTCTATTATATATGGCTCCTGCAGCACTTTTTTTACTACAGTTAATGATTGACGACAATAGGCTTCCTCACTCATTGTGGCAAGCGTTTGTCGTACCTTGTTTCGCAATGTTGTTTTATCCATCTGGGTCAACCTCCCTGTCAATGAAAGCCTTTTAATATCGATATTCCAACAAAAAATAAGCAAAATTAAAATGCCAAAGCGTTGATTTAACAGCGTTTTGGCATTTTAAAGTTCAAGTAATGTTGTTAAAAAGGGACTTCTATAACAGCCCCTTAATGAGCGATTACTTTGTTTCACGGTGAAGAGTGTATTTCTTCTCGCGAGAGCAATATTTTTTAAGTTCAAGACGCTCTGGATTGTTGCGTTTGTTCTTTTTAGAAATGTAGTTACGTTCGCCACAATCTGTGCAAGCTAAAGTAATGTTTACGCGCATCATTAACCCTCCCACTCTATATCAAGAATTAAAATTTGAGCATGATTTATACGACTAACCTATTATAACATAAACTGAAAAAAAATCTACCTTCATTTCATATTAAGTTTGCATATGGTAAAATACCTTATAATTACATACTATAATGAGGTGAAACTATTGGATTTATCCATCCTATTAATGAGCATCGGCATTGTTCTAATGATCCTATCGTTCTTTTTCAAAAATAGCACGAAAAAACTCGAAAAAGATGTTGAAGAATTATCTATTGCTATTTTTCAAGAAACCAATCATTTAAAACGCCGCTTAAAAATTGTGGAGGAAGAGCTATTATTAGAGCCCGAATTCCAAGTAAAGTCGAAATCTGCTCCTACTCATACAGCGCAAAATCCTAAAGTACAGCAAATGATGCAGGCTGTACAACAAGCTGCTCAAACAGCAAAGGTCACTCAAACAACAGCACAAGCAAAGCCCATTCATCAAATTATTGTTAGTCAGGTGCTTGAATTAAATAGGCAAGGTCTTTCTGTTGCAGATATTAGTATTCGTTCTAATTTAACAGAAGAACAAGTTCGTCAAGTGATTGCAAATGGAGGGCGCTCGTAAATGAATAAATCTGCTATCCGCGCATTTGGTCTGGCTATTTTTCTTGTTGGTGCATTGCTCGCTCTTGCTAGTCGCTTCGATATCAATATCGGGCTTCCAACAGAGGCTTCCTCAACAAAGCAGGAGGTCGAAGAATTACAAAATAAGCTACAGCAAGCTAATGAAAAAATTGTGTCATTACAAGCACAATTAAAAACAGCACAAACGACTGAAACATCTGCTGCAAATATGGCTGAGTCAGCTAACAAGCCAGCTGCTGAGGTGACAACAATGACACTGCAAATTTATAGCGGTATTACACCTTATATTGTTGCCCAAAAGCTGGAAGACGGCGGGATTATTACAAATAGTGTGGAAATGGAACTTTTACTTGCCAATGCTAAATATGCACGCAGCTTACAAATTGGCTCCTATGAAATTAATTCTGCCATGTCTTTAGAGGACATTGCTAATTTAATTACAGGCAAAAAGCAATAAGCTAAAGCGGGGCTGGAACATTAAGCAATATAAACAGAAAACTTGAATTATAAGGTTGATTAAAGTGAAGACGATATGTTTTCGAGAGGCTTATCACCCCCCCTTGAAAAACATGCGGATTATAACCGAAATCAACCGTTTACTTTAGCAAAAGCTGTCACCTCTTCAAAATAGGTGACAGCTTTTTAGATACATTAGGCGATGCTTGCTAAGAAGGTTTGTATCATCATACTACCTTCTTTTGTACCAATGGATTCAGGATGGAATTGCAAGCCAAAAAGTGGATATTTTTGATGCTGAATCGCCATAATCTCCCCATCATCACAAGATGTAGCAATCACCTTAAAATCCTTGTGTAATGTCTGTGGTTCAATAATTAAGGAATGATAACGCATCACCTGAATATCGCCCGTTAATTGTGCAAATAGACCTGTTTGTTCATATTGTAAGGATGACAGCTTCCCATGCATAATTTGCTGTGCTTGCACAATGTTTGCACCAAATGCCTGACCAATTGATTGATGCCCTAAACAAATACCTAGTATCGGAAACTGCTGATGTAGCTTTTGAATCACTTCCACCGTGATGCCCGCTTCTGTCGGTGTTCCTGGACCAGGCGATAAAATAATCGCCTCTGGTGAGAGCGCTTGGATTTCTTCTATTGTAATAGCATCATTTCGCACAACTTTCACGTTTTTCCCTAGCATACTAATTTGTTGAAAAAGATTATACGTAAATGAATCGTAGTTATCAATTAATAAAATCATTTTTTTACCTCCAATAGCGCACGAGCTTTATTAAGTGTTTCCTCATATTCAGATAATGGTACAGAATCATAGACAATGCCTGCTCCTGCCTGCACATGAGCTTGCTGATCCTTGATAATCATCGTTCGAATCGCAAGTGCTAAATCCATATCACCTGTTGTTGAAATATAGCCCACTGCTCCAGCATAAACACCACGTTTCACTGGCTCTAATTCATTAATCAGTTGCATCGCACGAATTTTAGGTGCACCTGATACCGTACCAGCAGGTAAACAAGCTCGAAGTACATCTAGCACATGGAGGTCATCTCGTAAATCTGCAATTACCTCTGATACAATATGCATCACATATTTATAGCGCTCAATCGTCATATATTTCATGAGCTGAACAGAACCGACTTTAGCAATGCGGCCAAGATCATTGCGACCTAAATCCACTAACATACGATGCTCAGCGATTTCCTTTTCATCCTGTAGTAACGCATTCGCAATTGCCTCATCCTGCTCGACTGTTGCACCACGAGGCTTTGTGCCTGCAATTGGATTTGTTGTAACCTGTCGATTTTTTACTTTTACAAGACTTTCAGGAGAGGTTCCTAAAATAACATAGGAGCCATAATCCATGTAAAACATGTATGGTGAAGGATTTGTTGTACGCAATTGTCGATACAATGCAAATGGTGCGCCTGTAAATGGTGCTGAAAAGCGTTGTGATAGCACAATTTGGAAGATATCTCCCTTTAAAATATGCTGCTTAGCACGCTCCACCAGCGCTACAAATTGCTCCTTTGAAATCATTGGCTTAAATGCCAATGAATCTACCTTTGCAGCATCAAATCTTGCTCCTGCATAAAGCTGTTGCTCCAGCGCCAAAACAGCGGACTCCATCTCCTCTAATGTACGTCCCTCCTGAAATAAATCAATGGAAGCCAGTGTAACCTCCTGCTTTAAATGGTCAAAAACAATAAATGTATCATAGAAAAACACATGGACATCTGGCATAGCTAAATCATCCTGCAAATACTCGCCAATTTGTTCCGTATAAAAGGCCGTTTCATAGCCAAAAAAGCCAATTGCACCGCCAAAAAAGGCAAATGGATAGGATTCTTTATGGAAAGGCATCACTTGCTTTAATTTATCTAGTACATTGCCGTCCACTTGCTCCTGCCTGTTTCCCTTAGAAAAGGTGTACCCTGTTTGATTGCCCGTTAATTCAGCAATAGGATTCACTGCAATAAATGAATAACGCCCACTTTCCTCATGCTTGGCGGATGATTCAAACAGCATTTTATACTGTCCTGTTAATGCCTGATATACCGAGATGGGGGTCATCATATCCCCCTGTAATACTTTCATCGCATACTTGCTAAGCTCAACTGTCATACATCTCTCTCCTTCTCTAAACTCTGCTCGTCTTACACCATCTAAATAACATAAAAAGGCCCTTCCATCACAAAAAGGACGGAAAAGCCGTGGTGCCACCTTTATTGGTCTTATTGTAAGACCCACTCTAAGCCTTATAACGCAGGCAGACGCTAATCCATACTTTGTATTCTGGATTAGAGCTCCGAAGTCCATTCACCATCCATTTGCACTAGTTTCCACCAACCACTAGCTCTCTATAACAAATACTAATAGCTACTACTCTTCATCAAAGCCGATTACTTGATACTATTGTAAAGCAAGTTATCTTGCAATTCAAACTTTTTTTATAATAAGCTTATTCATTATCGATTGGACTTACTAATGGAATGGCGAAGTCCTCCATAATTTGACGAATCGCAAATAAAATATCCTGTCGCACCTCCAACATCACTGCGGTATCATTTGTTGCTATAAAAAATCGTACAAGCACACGATAGCAATTATGGTGCAGCTCATCAATATAAACATGAATAATATCCTTCTCTGTTTGGTCATGTAAATAAATTTCTTTGTGAATAGCGGTTAAGGCGCTTCGTAATGATTCCTCCTCATTATCAACAGCCACGTACAAAAAATGCTCACATTTCCGTTTTTCACGCCGTGATAAATTATAAATGGGACGATTCACTAAATAGGAGTTTGGCACATAGACAAGTCCTTTATCGCCAGTTTGAATCAATGTACTTCGAAGATTAATATCCTCTATCGTCCCTTCAATTTTTTGATCCTCTGTTGCTATCCAATCGCCAATTTGAAATGGATTATCTAATGCAACGGACATCCCGCCAAAGACATGTGCCAACGTATCACGAATCCCAAAGGCAAGCGCTACACCCGTTAAACCAATCCCTGTTAAAAAGCCATTCAAGTTAAAATTCCAAAATGAAGCAATGGTAAACATCGCAAAAAGCATTGTCAATACTTTACCAATCCTTAGGAAAAACGGCAATAACACATTTTGATCTTCCTCATCCGATAATTGGAATGGTTGTTTTGTATAAAAATGCAAAACATCATATACACCTTTAAAAACAAAAAACACCATAATTGATAATACAAAATTTTTCGTTGATTTATGTGTAAATAACGGAACATCTATTAAATAAGAAAGACTTAACACAATTACGGCTGCTAAAAATGCATAGCCAATTGCTTTGCTAAATTGGGCAAGTACATTGGCTTGAAAATTACGATGGCGATTTTTTAAAAATAGCGCCATACGATTAATAATTTTTTGAATGACAAAGCGTTGAATAAGCCAGCCAATCAGGCAAATCACAATCGCAATCACAATATCTAACCACGTTGGTACTGCAAATTTAGGTAAAAACCATTTTAATGAATCCATGTTGTTCTCCTTTAACGTGCCTATGTATCTCTAACAAAAAGGAGCTCACCATGCTAAAGGTCAGCTCCCTTTTGTTATTGTATCGCATTATCTGCAAAAAAAGCTTTATGAGCAAACCAAAATTGCTGTTTATTAAAATGTTCTTCATGCATCGCAATCACCAAAAATTCGGCATGGTATTTTTGGGTCATCTCCTCTAGCATCATTTTTGCCTGTTTACTAACAAGATGCTGCCCATCAACTGGCGCTCCTTCTGTAAAAAGAATAATATCTGCTTCAGTGCCTTGCTGATTTTCCTGCAATAATGCTTTGACAAACTGTAAAACAGGTAACATCGCTGCTTCTCCACTTGCCTTATATTCAATAAAGCTTTTAAAATCAGCTACATTCAAATGGCCATTTTCAAAGCGATAGTGCACATGTATTTGACGGTCATATGGTACTATATATAAATCACGTCCTTCGTGATGCGCATTCATAAACCATGGTAAAATCATGCTTTTACAAAGCTCTGAATAAGCTGCCATCCCTGTTGTTTGTTCCAAGCAAATAATAATAGGACCAGGTTCTTTTTTATGATAATGAAATGGCACATATAGCACGTTGTCATTTTTAGTGATTTGCTGCTTTAGCTGTTGACGTCTTCGTTCTGCCCATTTCCGTTCATAATATAGACGTTGCTCACGACCATTTGCTAATCGTTCAGCTTGCTCAATTGCAGGCATATTTTCTTGCATCTCCTGCATAATATCTGCCAATTCGAGCGCAAATGCCGCCATATTTCGCAATGGCTCACTCTTGAAAAAATAGTCAATAAAATATTGCTGCTCTTTATCGCTTAGTTCTTCTAGATGTAAATGCTCATATAGAAAACGTAAATAGTTACGTTGTTCAAGCGTTATTTCAATATCTAATTTTTCGATTAGTGCTTGCAATGCATCTGACATATCGTAGCACCTCCTAAGTACCACATTTTTGAATAATGTCTATAGTATAACCAAAAAATTTTTTTGACAATACAAATCCACTTGCTATATTGACGCTGTATCATCAACAATGTTGCCATTCTATAAAATTTTATATTTAGCCATAGAAAAAAGAGCTACTAGTGCAGCTCTTCTCCGTTAATTATTTAATTCATAATGCTTGCCCTTTACTAAATAAAATAGATGCTCAGCGATATTTGTAGCATGGTCAGCTGAACGCTCTAAATAGCGGCAAATAAATGTTAAATGTGTAATTTGTGAAATATGCGCTGGATTGTCAATACCTGCACGTAGTAGTAGCACAATGGTTGCACCATATAAATCATCTACATAATCATCAAGCTCAGCAATTTCTTTTGCGCGTACTGTATCTTCCTCTGTAAAAGCTTTTATAATGCTTTCTAACATTTCCACTGTTTTATCACACATTGTTTGTAAATTCGTGAAAGGGAAGACGATAGGCTCTTTACCGATTCGTATTGCTTCCTTTGCAATATTAACTGCATAGTCACCCACCCTCTCCATATCTGATGCCGCTTTTACAAGCACCATTAAACGGCGTAAATCCGTGGCAACTGGCTGCTGTTTAGCAATCATTAAAATGACATGATCATTAATTTCTTCTTCAAGGCGATTAATCACTAAATCATCTTCAAGAATTTTTAAAGCTTTTTCTAAATCTTGTTCCACCAATGCTGTAAAAGCCATTTTTAATGCATCAATGCTACGGTTAGCAATAGCAATAAATTGCTCCTGTGCATCTTTTAATTCTTGTTCAAAACGCTCACGCACAATCATCTATTCGCTCCTCCTTAGCCGAAACGTCCAGAAATATAATCTTCTGTACGCTGGTCTGCAGGTGTTTGGAAGATAATATCTGTTTTATCGTATTCCACAACCTCTCCATTTAGGAAAAAGGCTGTACGGTCAGAAATACGTGCGGCTTGCTGCATATTATGTGTCACAATAATAATGGAGTAATCTTTTTTCAGCTCCTGTACAAGCTCCTCCACTTTTAACGTAGAGATAGGGTCTAGGGCAGATGTTGGCTCATCCATTAAAATAACATCTGGCTCAATCGCTAAACAACGTGCAATACAAATACGTTGCTGCTGTCCACCTGAAAGACCATAAGCATTTTGATTTAAACGATCCTTTACTTCGTCCCAAATTGCTGCGCCTCGTAGTGATTTCTCAACAATTTCATCCAAAATCTTTTTATTTTTAATACCATGAATTCTTGGTCCATAGGCAATATTATCATAAATTGATTTTGGGAATGGATTTGGCTTTTGGAACACCATGCCTACACGTGTTCTTAATTCCTCCACTGTATAGCTTTTGTCTAAAATATTACGCTCACGATAGACAATTTCACCTGATGTTCGAACGCTTGGTACAAGCTCTACCATTCGATTTAATGTTTTTAAATAGGTCGATTTACCACAGCCAGAAGGTCCAATAATAGCTGTTACTTCATTTTCATAGATGCTTAAATTAATATCCTTTAAGCCATGATGGTCACCATACCATAAATTTAAATCGCGTGTATCATAGACAATATTTTTAGCCACAGCCTCAGAAGATTTTGTTGTTTTATGAATCGATTGGATATTTGTTGTTTCCTTTTTTATATCAAGTACCATAAGGTCACCTCATTAATAACGTTTTTGGAATTTATTGCGAATAAAGATCGCTAGAGAGTTCATTAATAACAGCATGGTCATTAGCACTAAAATACCTGCCGCTGCAACATATTGAAAGGCCTCTTGCGGACGCTTTGCCCAGTCATAGATTTGCATTGGCAATGCGGTAAATTGACTTAATAAGCTATTCGGTAAAAACTGTAGAATAACTGGAATTCCTAAGACAACAAGTGGTGCTGTTTCACCAATCGCACGAGAAAGCGCTAAAATACTACCTGTTAAAATCCCTGGAATTGCGGCTGGTAGTACAACACGTAAAATGGTTTGCCATTTAGTTGCCCCCATACCATATGAAGCTTCACGCTGCTCATTTGGCACTGCACGAATAGCCTCCTGTGCAGCCACAATAATAACGGGTAAAATTAATAAACTCATTGTAAAGCCAGCAGCTAGCACACTTTTACCTAGCCCTAGCATACGTACAAAAATAGTTAATCCAAGTAAACCAAAAACGATGGAAGGCACACCTGCTAAATTGGAGATATTCATGCGAATAAAGTCGTTAATTTTATTTTTCTTAGCGTATTCCTCTAAATAAATCGCTGTCCCTACGCCTAAAATAATGGATACTGGCGCAACAACTGCCATTAACCAAAGCGAGCCTATTAATGCAGCCTTAATACCTGCTTTATCTGCAAATCGTGATGCAAAGTTTGTTAAGAAATCGATATTTAAGTAATCGACCCCTTGTGTAATGATGCGATATAGTAAAATCGCCAATGTCACAAGCGCAAAAGCCGTTGCGAGGAAAAATAAGGTTTTCCAAACTTTATTGAACGTAATACGCTTTGTCATTCGTTTCATCACGACTGAATCATCTATATAGCGCATGCTAGTAAACCTCCCTGAAGCGTTTCGAAATATAATGAGCAAGTAGATTCATTACCAATGTAAAGATAAATAGTGTGAATCCAACAGAATAAATAGAATAATAGATGGTTGTACCATAGCCCGCATCGCCTGTTGATACTTGTACAATGTATGCTGTCATTGTTTGAATGGAATCTGTAACATTCAAATCAAATTTCGGCGTAGAACCACCTGCAAGCGAAACAATCATCGTTTCACCAATTGCCCGGGAAATAGCTAGTACAACAGAAGCTACAATGCCTGATAATGCAGCTGGTAATACAACTTTGATTGCCACCTCAAATTTTGTTGCACCTAGCGCTAAAGCCCCTTCACGCATACTATTTGGCACAGATGACATCGCGTCCTCAGAGAGAGAGGTAATCATCGGTAAAATCATAATTCCTACAACAATTCCTGGACTAAGTGCATTAAATAATTTAAGTTCAGGGAGAATGCCTTGTAATAAAGGCGTAACAAATGTTAATGCGAAGAAACCATACACAATTGTTGGTACGCCCGCTAATACCTCTAAAATAGGCTTTACTGTGCGTCTTGTTTTTTCACTTGCGTATTCACTTAAATAAATAGCCGAACCAATACCAAATGGTACAGCTACTACAATGGCAATCAGTGTGACTTTCAATGTACCAGCAATCAGTGGTAAAATCCCAAAGAGCGGTTCATTCCCTGAAAACGGAAGCCATTGTGTACCAAAAAGGAAATCTGTAATCGACACACGCTTGAAAAATTCAAACGTTTCAAAAATAAGGGTGAAAACAATACCAAATGTTGTTAAAATTGAAAGTATAGCTGCAGAAAATAATAGAGTTGGCATTGCTTTTTCCACTATTTTCTTTGTTTTATTGTTGCGCGAATTTGCAATTAATTGCTGCACAGAGGATGTCTTATTTTCCTTTTGAGAAACCATTGGGAACTCCTTTCAAATAAGAGAGGGAAAGAGCATACACCTCTTTCCCTCTATGCATGTCTTCTTATTTTAAGCCTTCTAAAGTTTTTAAGCCTTCAGTATATTGTTCTTCAGGTAAGCGAACATAGCCAACTGCCTCAGCCATATCGCCTGCATTTTCTAGTGTAAATTTAATGAAATCATATGCTGCTTCATTATCTTTCATTGCACTATTTTTTACATATGTGAATAGTGGACGTGAAAGTGGTGTATATTCACCTGCTTCAATTGTTTCATTTGTTGGCTCTACACCATTGATTTTCACGATTTTTAATTTATCTTTATTTTCTAAGTAGTAAGCATAACCAAAGAAGCCGATTGCGTTTTTGTCACCTGCAACACCTTGTACAAGCATATTATCATCCTCTGATAATGTCGCTGCGCTTACAAGATCAGCACCATCTAAAATCACTTCATCAAAGTAATCGTATGTGCCTGAATCCGTACCTGGTGAATAGAAAACGATTTTGTCATCTGGCCAAGATGGATCAATATCAGACCATTTTTTCTCTGTGCCATCTTCAATCCAAATTTTTTGTAATTGTTCTACTGTTAAGTCTTGTGCCCAGTCATTTTCTGGGTTCACGACTACTGATAAACCATCATATGCTAAAGCTAGCTCTGTAAAATCAATGCCTGCTTCTTCTAATTTCGCTTTCTCTTCATCTTTTATATTACGAGATGCATTTGAAAAGTCTGTTTCACCTGCGATGAATTTTTCAAAACCACCACCAGTACCAGAAACCCCTACTGATACCTTGACATCTGGTTGTGTACCTGCATACTCTTCAACGACTGCTTCAATAATTGGTGCTACTGTTGAAGAACCATCTCCAGCCACAGAGCCTTGTAGCTTTTCATCAGATGCCTCTTGTCCTGCGTCTGTTGATGCATTTGTTTCTGTGCCATTACCATTTTGGGCAGACTCGCCACCACATGCACCAAGCATTAATGCAGAACCCATTACCGCTGTCATTGTTAAGTACTTCCACTTTTTCATTTCATTTGCCTCCGTCACTAACTGTTTTATAGTTATTACTCTTACAGTCTTTACTATAATGATTAATTGTTGAAGTCGTATAAAGGCTTTGTAAAAGAACTGTAAAGGCGTGTAATGCTTTGTAAACGATTGTAAAGACATATTTACAATAAAGTGAACCTTCAATCAGTGAGGGGCCTTATCCCCACCGATTCGTGATAGAGGATAAAAGAAATTTGCTTCTTATAGGAAAGATGTTATAATAAAAAATTGTGTCGGAAATATTTTATATGAGGAGTTTGACCTTTGTGATGAAACATGCAAATGTACAAAATGCCGATTATTTTAAAACATATTTATCTCTTATAATGGAGCGTCGGGAGCTAACATTACAGGAGGCTATCGATTTTATGGTAGCATCTTATTTCTATCATAATATAGAGCATTATGGGGTAAAGCCGAGAGAGCAATTTGAATTAGCGATTCAGCAGCTATCTGCCTAAAGATAAGAGGGTGTTTGCTACTTTTAGCAAACACCCCCTTTTTACATCTATTTTTTCTGAATACTCCCCCACATCCTAATTCCCCCTACCATTTGTAAATACCCTACAAATTACTCAAATCCTCATATGACATCTTATTCAATAAATTATACAATATTGTTATCTAAGACTAAACATTCCATTTTATATAGCGTCAATTAAAATTTATAGTTAGTCCTGAAAAGCATAAAAAAAGTGGATTTGGAAAATAATTTCTTTTCCAAATCCACTTTTATATAAGTTTTATTCTTGCTCACCTTCACCAATTTTTTCCTCTGTAGCGGCTGGTAAAATCGGTTGCTGTACATTACTATCTGATATATTTTCAGCTTGATATTTTGCTTTTAATTCAAAATACTTATCTAATGAACGTCTAGCAATGACATTATTTTGATAGTAGTGAGGATCTAAATTTGTATTAACCCATGGAATCACAACAGCATAGGCAATTTCAGGATTTTCATATGGTGCAAAGCCAACATGTGTTAGGTTAATCGTGTTTGTACCATAATGCTCTTTTAATGGTCCATAGTACACTACCTCTGCTGTTCCTGTTTTCCCTGCAGCTGTATATGGTGCATCCGCAAACTGAGCTCGTGCTGTCCCTTGTTTACCAGTGTATACACGACGTAACCCTTGTTTGACATAATCAATTTCTTCTTTAGGGTTATCTATTTGATTTAAAATCCTTGGCCCAACCTCTGTTACTAATTGCCCTAGTTGTTTGCCATCCTGTGATGGATCACGTACCTCTTTTACTACATGTGGCTGCACACGATAGCCACCATTGGCAATTGTTGAAATATATTGTGCAAGTTGAAGCGGTGTATACGTATCATACTGACCAATCGCTAAGTCCAATGTTTTACCACCCATTGTTGGACCAGCTGGACCTTGTACCCCACTAAATTCATTTGGTAAATCAATACCTGTTTTTACACCTAAACCAAATTGCGCATAATTATTACGCATTTTTGCGAATGTATCATCCTTTAAACGTAAAGGCATACCATAGCTATAAGGTGTGCCATTAATCATCATGGCGATTTTAAACATATAAACGTTGGAAGAGCGCTCTAAAGCACTTAAATCATTCATCGTAATATAGCCGCCTCTGTTAAAGATCGATGTTTTAGGGGCTGTTCCAGCTAATTTAATTGGTTCATCGCCCATAGGAGTACCCATCGAGATAACATCTTGATTATAGCCCATTAGAACTGTTGCAGCCTTGACAGAAGAACCTGTTTCATAAGCTGTTGTAAATGTACCATAGGCATAGTCCACAACTATATTTTTTCCTGTTTCAGGGTCCTTTTCGATTTTTTTACCAACCATCGATAAAATATCGCCTGTATTCGGGTCCATCATAATTAAAAAGGCACGATCTAATAAATAGGAGCCGCCCATGGCCTTTAAGTTAAGCAGTTCTTCTTCTACAATTTTATCGGTTTCTGCTTGTAGCTCACTATCCAATGCTAAAACTAAATCTTTACCGGGCTCTCCTTCATAGGTTGTAACCGTATCGACTACTTGCCCCTTTTTATTGGTAATATTTTTTACAACTGTTTTTTGACCTTGTAATAACTCCTCGTATTGCGCTTCAATATAGCTTTCCCCAACACGGTCATTCCGTGAATAGTCACGTGCTAAATAATAATCAAGCCTTTCTTTTGGTATCCCCTTTGTTGGGACAGTGGTACGGCCAAGAATAGATAAGGATGATAGCTTTACACGCTTCCAGTCTGTTGTTGTATTGACGCCTGGCAGCTCTGTTAAACGCTCTGATACACGTGCAAATTCATCTGCCGATACATTTTCACTTTTAATAATTTGAGGTGATAAATTATAGCCAGAAGCCATTTCTCGATAGATTGCTAATACTTCTAAATCTTCCTCTGTTAATTGTAAAAGCTCCTCATTTGTAATACGTTCACGCACAAGCTTATCAATCTCTGCATTGATTTGACTTGTTGTAATATCTTCTTTTTGTCGAATTTTATCTTCCTCAGCCTTTGTTACTTTTTCATAGGCAGCATCATGGTTTTTAAGTATCCAGAAATCCTGCTTATCGCGCAATGTCACACGATTTGTTGGCTGTTCAATTAATTGTGCTAGCTTCTCAGCGATTTCCAGCATTTCCTCTGTTGTTGTTGTCTGCATTTTCGTATAGGTAATAGCATTTTCAGGGTGATTATCAACTAAAATACGCCCATAACGATCATACATGCGGCCCCTTGGCACACTTGTATTAACAGGCACTTCCTCTGTACTCGCTAAAAGTCGTACATATTCTTCTCCTTTTACGATTTGCATATAACCCAGTCTAAAAATTAACATTGAAAATACGATAAATATTGCAAAGAAAAGGATATTCATACGAAATGTTAAATTAGAATGATGTTTTGCCTTAACACTCGCCGCGCGATTTTTTCCTGGTACTTTACGCATATATTCCCCTCCTTATCTTGTTATCGTTTCAATACACGATACTTAGTATAGCATTCGTAGGCAGGTTTTGAAAACATCATTTATTTGACGGTGCTTGCTCATGAAAGGTTGCTCTTACAGCGCCTTTTTGGACTCTATCCGCCACTTTTGCCCTTTTATCCACCCGCCACAAAAAAAAGGGGCTGTCCCATAAGTCCTTAAAATAAATCTGGAGGAGAAAAACATCACGTTTTTCCCCTCCAGATTTTTTGTCTATTCGCTTGTTCCCTGAAAGTAGCTGACGGATGGCAGCTACTTTCAGGAGATTGTGGGCTAATGCCACAATCCCAAATTCCACGTGGACCTTATCAAGGCCCCGTAATAGGAATCGACGGAACGACCGATTGCCCTTGATGTGACCGAACACACTTTCTACCTCGATTTTACGTCGAGCATAGATGGCGGCTTTTTCTTCACATTCAAGGGCTGCTTTTGCCTTTGCCTTCATTTCTTCAAATACGGTATTCCAATGAACCTGACGATTACCTTTTGCTGTTGTACATTGTGCCTTTAATGGGCAATCTGAACAATCTTCACATTCGTAGATTTTATAGCTTTGCTGAAATCCCGAGGCATTCTTTTTGTTTTGATATTTTTTAAATAGCACCTTGCGTCCATTCGGGCAAATAAACCAATCGTCCTTTTCCTGATAGTCCCAATTTTTCGCATTCTTGATATTATTTTTATACTTGCGCGTGTTTTCTTTTAAATATGTATTATATGGAATTAAATAATCAAAACGTGGCTCTTTTTCTTCCCCTATTGCATATAAGTAATTTTCTTCGCTGCCATATCCTGCATCGGCGATGACGGTTTTTGGCATTGGCAAAGTAGACGCTGCTAGTTTTTCCAAATGAGGAATAAAACAGCGCGTATCTGTTGGGCGTTGATGGATGGAATAATATAAAATAAATTGATTCTCCGTTGCCATTTGAACATTGTAGCCGGGTTTCAATTGACCGTTTTTCATGTGATCTTCTTTCATGCGCATAAACGTGGCATCCGTATCCGTTTTTGAAAAACTATTGCGATCGCCAAATGTCTCATGATACGCTTGATATTTTTGAATGCGTGGGATGAAATTTTCTTGAATTAGTTTGATCGGTTTCTTTAACGCACTTCGACGTGAACGGAGTTCTTTTCGAACAGACACCTCTTTGGTCGCTTCGATTTCAGCTGTTAAGGTATTTACTTGTGTTTCTAATTGATGGGAAAGGGTTGTCAATTGTCCTGACGTTACATCTTCCTCCGGAATCTCCTCCAGTTCCATTTCTTCTGTCTGGGCAAGTTCGTGAATGTGCTGAAGGTTTTCCTTGATTTTCTCTTTCAGTTTTTCTTCAAAACGGACCGTAGATTTTTTCCAAATGAAAGAATACTTATTGGCATTCGCTTCAAGCTTTGTCCCATCCAAGAAGTAGTCCTCAAAGGTAATATATCCTTTCTCAATTAATTGGTGGATCATGTTTTCAAATAACTCATCCATTAGGGTTTTCATACGATAGCCACGAAAAAAGTTGATCGTACGGAAGTCGGGGTTTTGCATGCCTGCTAACCACATCGCGGGAATGCTTTCCCGAATCAATTTTTCAATCCCACGGCAGGAATACACCTTTTGGGAATAGGCGTACAAAATCACTTTCAGCATCATTTTCGGATGATAGGAACTGCGCCCACCACCTAAATAGTGTTGAAAAAGTAGCTCATCTGGAATGTCTTCGATCATTTCATCAACAACACGTGCGACGTGATTCTCAGGAATCAGTTCTTGGAGATCATAAATAAAAAAACTTTGATGATTGTTATACGGTTTGAACGTAGGGGCAAGTTGTCTTTTGGATACAGGTTTTTCTTGTACCTCTAGAAGAAGTGTGGTTTGTGTGGTATACTCTTCATTAGTAATCTTTTGATTGCTCATAAAAAATCGTCCTTTCTACTAGTGATTGTGTGGTACTTTCATTTTACTAGAAGTGGCGATTTTTTTGTTGCCTTTTTTAGAAAAATTAAAAGGGGTGTCGCAAAAGGTCAGTTTTCACTGACTTTTTGGACAGCCCCCATTGTTTAATGATCATTTGTATTCCTGTAATTAAGTTCTTCCCTCCCCAAAAATCCCACCAAACCCTTACCACTACTGACTTCATCGCTATTTTCCTTACATTTAATCTGTAATTAAGTTCTTCCCCGAAATAGGCTTAAGAGAGCAGATTTTAGAGGTTAGCGCGGTCATTTTTAGGCGCAAAAATGATATTAAGTTCTTCCCCGAAGTATGGATAAGAGAGTAGATTAAAGCGCGGGGAAATGCACGATAGCCAACGTTACAAGTCTTGCCAAATCCTTGATACGACTGTATTTAGCCAACAAAAAAGAACCGCACCACGTACAAAAATTGTACGAGCGCGGTCCTCAATCATCTTCATTTCTAAAATCTTACCCCTACTCTGGGTACCAACTTAAAACAGCTGAGTACCAACTTTAGAAGATGGGGAAAGACTTAGTTACAGGAAGATATCATTATTTTGCAGCTTGGAATTTCGCTTCTACTACATCCCAGTTTACTACGTTCCAGAATGCACCGATGTAATCTGGACGACGGTTTTGGTAGTTTAAGTAGTATGCATGCTCCCAAACGTCTAAGCCTAAAATTGGCGTTTTACCTTCCATTACTGGAGAGTCTTGGTTTGGAGTAGACGTAACAGCAACTGAGTCACCATCAACGATTAACCAAGCCCAACCTGAACCGAAGCGAGTTGTAGCAGCTTTAGCAAATTCTTCTTTGAAAGCATCGAAAGAACCGAATTTAGCATCGATTGCTTTTGCTACTTCACCAACTGGCGTATTTGAACCGCCTGGTGCGATTACTTCCCAGAATAATGTATGGTTAGCATGTCCGCCACCATTGTTACGTACTGCCGTTTGCTTATCAGCTGGAAGTGCATCAAGGTTTGCGATTAATTCATTCACATCTTTATCTGCAAATTCTGTACCTTCTAGTGCAGCATTCACGTTTGTGATATACGTTTGGTGGTGTTTAGTGTGATGGATTTCCATTGTTTTTGCATCGATATGTGGTTCTAATGCGTCATAAGCGTAAGTTAATTGTGGTAATTCATAAGCCATTGTTAAGTTCCTCCCTAAAATAAGAAATAATTAGTACATTATTAGATTATCAAAATTGGTCAAACCATTCAACGAAAAAAGCTTCAATTTGTCGATTTCAGCCTTTTGACTGAAAAACCGATACGTTTACTATCCTACCCTGTTCCTTTTAACATTAAACCTTCTTTAAATCATAATGAAGAATAAAATAATCATTACAATTTGAATAACTGCCTTTGCAAGAGTAGATGTTAAAAATCCAATTAATGAGCCAACACCGCTTTTAACAGCCTCGCTAAATGTTCTTTTCTCCACAATGAGCTCTGCAATGACTGCCCCTAAAAATGGACCAACTAAAATACCTGCCACAGGAATAACGAATGGGCCAATTAATAAACCAATGGTACTGCCCCACATACCTGCATTAGAGCCACCAAATTTTTTAATGCCAACAGCATTTGCAATTGTATCAGCGCCAAATAGCAGCACGACAAATAATATTTCAATTACCCAGAACCACCAGCTTAGCTCTGCAAATGAGAAAAATAAGCCATATACTAAAAATCCACCAAGTAAAAACAGTACGCCTGGAATAATTGGATATACTAAACCAATAAATGAAATTACAAAACAGGCAATTACTAAAATCCAGCCAATCACTTCCATCAAGTTTCTCTCCTTTTATTGTGCATTGTCTTTTATACGGAAGCTACCAGCTAAAAGTTTCACTCTATTAATGACGAATACCTAAAATGGAGTCTGCAATATTTACAGCATGGTCACCAATACGCTCTAAATTACTAACAATATCCATATAAACCATCCCTGCTGCACCACTGCATTCATTAGTATTTAATCTAGCAATATGCTTTTGGCGCAATTTATCTTCCATATCATCGATTAAGCTTTCTAGCTCCGTCACCTCTTGCGCTAAGCTTAAGCTTGCCGTATCCAATGCCTCGATACTTTTTCGTACCGCCTCTATTGCTAAGCTAAACATTCCAATTAAATCTTGTCGCGCTGATTTGCTTAAGCTGACCTCATGATGTGCCTTGTATTGTAGCAGCTCTAAAATATTTTCAAAATGATCGCCAATTCGTTCAAAATCTCTGACATTCGTTAATAATGTATGATGCCTTACTGAGTCTGCACGAGAAAGCGGCTGCTTAGACACCATCACCAAGTAATTGGTAATTTCATTATCTAAATGATTTAGCCCAGCCTCTAATTGTACAACTGTTGGAATATGCTCAGCCTCGCCTGTTTTCATATAGAGGAATGTTTCTTCTAATCCTCGCAGGGCATGCTCACCCATGCGTAACACTTCTTCCTTTGCTTGGCCAAGTGCAATCGCTGGAGATGAGTCGATAAAAGAGGGGTCTAAATGCTTTGTTGTAACATTAATATGTCCATCAGAACCTGGCAACAATTTTGTGACTAAAGCAGCTAAGCCAGCGATAAAGGGAAGCTGAATCATCATATTAAATATATTGAAGGAGCCATGTGCTACAGCAATTTGCATACGGGGCCCTAGCTGAAATAATTCGCTTACCCATTGCACATAGTGCAGAAAGGGCGTAAAAAATATCATAAAAATCACTGTACCAATCACATTAAAGAGAACATGCACAGCTGCTGCTCGTTTGGCATAGATGGAAGCACCAAGCGATGCTAAAACAGCCGTCACGGTCGTGCCAATATTTTCACCAAATAAAATCGGTAATGCACTATCTAAATCAATTAATTGTTCAGCATATAAGCCTTGCAGCACACCAACTGTTGCGGTTGAGCTTTGTACAAGCAATGTTAATAATGTTCCTAAAAACACACCGATTATTGGCTGTTGACTTAGTTGAACGGTTAATTCCGCCACATCTGCTAATTTATGAAAGGACTGCATACTTACACTCATTAACTCTAATCCTAAAAATAATCCTCCAAAGCCAAACATAATTTGACCAATGTGCTGATACATAGATTTTTTAAAGAAGAATATACAGCCTGCACCGAGCGCTAGTAATGGATAAAAATAAATACCTACATTAATGCCAATAATAAAGGCTGTTATCGTTGTACCAATATTAGCACCCATAATCACACCAATTGCTTGACGTAATGTTAAAAAGCCTGCGCTTACCAAGCCAACTGTAATAACCGTTGTAGCAGAACTCGATTGGATACAAACCGTTACAAATATACCGACTAAAACGCCCATAATAGGGTTGGTTGTAAAGCGATTTAACCATTCACGTAAACGCTCATCTGCTGACTTTTGCAGTCCATCTCCCATTAATTTAATGGAAAATAAAAAAACGCCTAGCCCACCTAAAAACTGAAAAAGTATACTTTGCCAATCTATTGTCAATTGTTTTCGCTCCAATTCCTACATCTCTATTTGTAATCATTAAAGGATTACAAACAAAAAGTAAAGAAATCCCTTCATTTCTTTACATAATGTTAACATTTTAACATGAATCTATTTCTTTCATATCTTGTCCTCCTTGAACATGTTAAAATATCGTTTGGAGGAGATAGTATGAAACACTCACAGCTTTTTATCGATAGCCTTATTCACCCTAAAAAACTAGCAGCCTATCGTTTACTACCTATTGGAAAGGTTATTCAATATACCTTCCTACTCATTACCATTGTCGCAGTATTCTCTTTAGGTCGATTTGTTACAGGAATGTCTGTGGATACATTTGATATGGATAGCTTACATGGTTTAACTGACTATATAGAGAATATTAAATGGCTTTTATACCCCTTTACCTTCTTAATGCTTTTTATTGTGACGACGATGCTTATTTTTGGTCAAATTGCTATTTATGCATTAGCTGGTTTATTTATCTTAAAAATCACGAAACGTCGCGGAGAATATCGTCATCTATGGCGAACAACAACCTTTGCCATTACATGGGCAACTTTATTATCTATGCTGGCAGAATATCTACCAGCTTATAAAGTTATTATCTCTGTGATTTCTGTATTTGTAACAATTATTCTATTAATAATAGCTTTGACAAAATATCCAAAACAACCAACCGCAAAATAATAGGCATGAATCCCCTCTCTGCTCAATATAGTGTAGAAAAGGAGGGGATTTTTTGCGAGCACTTATTCTAACAGCCATTATTATCATTATCGCCTTTGTTGTAAAAGTAGATTTAACAGAAGGGTCCATACCGCTGACAAACCTACAAACTAAAAATACAGAGGATACACGCCCTTGTGAAAAACAACGTGAGCCCAATTATATTACTGTACAAACAATTGAAGGAGATACCATCCATAGCTTATTTGCCCTACACCCTGCAAAAGTGCCCATGACCTTTCCTGAACGCTTACAGCTTTTTTATCAATTAAACCCTCATTTACAATTACAGGAAATCAGTTCGGGTGAAAATATTAAGCTTCCACTCTCGTTTGAATTGGCTAATCATTGCGGAAAATGAAAAGTTAGCGTTTCTTCCTTGTCCTTATTTTCTTACACTGCTAAAATAAATGACAGTGACGGCTGAAAATAGTGGCCCGAAAAGGAGAGAAAGTTAATGAGTGAAATTTGTCACCGTTCAAATACACGTCCCGTACGTGTCGGTAACTTAACAATTGGTGGTAGTAATGAATTATTCATTCAAAGTATGTGTACAACAAAGACACATGATGTAGAAGCAACGGTTGCAGAAATTCTGCGCCTTGAGGAAGCGGGCTGTCAAATTGTTCGTGTTGCAGTGCCAGATGAGCGTGCAGCGAATGCGATTGCCGATATTAAAAAGCGTATTCATATTCCATTAGTAGCTGATATTCATTTTGACTATAAATTAGCATTAAAGGCCATTGAAAATGGTATTGATAAAGTGCGTATTAACCCGGGGAATATTGGTCGTAAAGAAAAAGTAGAGGCTGTTGTCAATGCAGCAAAAGCAAAAGGTATCCCAATTCGTATTGGTGTAAATGCTGGTTCATTGGAGCGTCATATTTTAGAGAAATATGGCTATCCTACAGCCGATGGTATGGTAGAATCTGCCCTCCATCATATTAAAATTTTAGAAGACTTGGACTTCCATGATATTATTGTGTCGATGAAGGCATCTGATGTAAACCTTGCGATTGAAGCCTATGAAAAAGCAGCTAAAGCCTTTAATTATCCGCTGCATTTAGGCATTACAGAATCAGGTACACTTTTTGCTGGTACAGTAAAATCAGCAGCAGGACTTGGAGCGATTCTATCAAAAGGTATTGGGAATACATTGCGTATCTCCCTTTCGGCTGACCCTGTAGAGGAAGTAAAAGTAGCGCGCGAGCTACTCAAATCTTTTGGCCTAGCTTCTAATATGGCAACACTCATTTCCTGCCCAACATGCGGGCGTATTGAAATTGACTTAATTTCGATTGCGAATGAAGTGGAAGAATATATTTCAACGTTAAATGTGCCATTAAAGGTAGCCGTGCTTGGCTGTGCCGTAAACGGTCCTGGTGAAGCACGTGAAGCAGATATTGGAATTGCTGGCGCGCGTGGCGAGGGTCTGCTATTTATGAAGGGGAAAACCGTTCGTAAAGTACCTGAAGAAACAATGGTAGAGGAATTGAAAAAAGAAATTGACAAATTAGCGGCTGAAATGGCAGAAAAGCGAGCAGCTGAAGAGGCACAACAAGCAAATGCCTAAGGAGGTGCTACGTATGCAAAAGCCCCGCTTTGGGATTGATATTGATGGAACAGTTACATGTCCAAGCACACTCATTCCACATATTAATAAAGAGTATAATGTCAATATTACACTCGATGATGTTTGTGAGTATGATTTTTTATCTGCCTTCCCACATCCTGTTGATCGAGGTGCATTTAATACATGGTTTAAGGAAAATGAGCCTTATATGTATAAAGTGTCAGAGGTAGCAAAGGATGCCAAAAATATTTTAACAGCTTGGAAAAATGATTTTGAGCTTTACTATATTTCGGCACGAGGCGAAAATGTAGCAGATATTACAGTAGATTGGTTTCAAACACAAGCAATTCCCTACGACCATATCGAGCTGCTTGGTAGCCATGATAAGCTAGCAGCCGCTAAAAAATATGCGGTGGAAGCCTTCTTTGAGGATAAGCACGATAATGCCGTTATGCTAGCAGAAGAGCTAAAAATACCTGTTGTCTTATTTGATACACCTTATAATCGTCTAGCCGTACCTGATAATGTGGTGCGTGTCTATAACTGGCAGGAAGCCAATCAATTTATTACAAATTACTTCAAATAACAGAGCTGTGCAAAAAGTGAAAATCTTTTTGCACAGCTCTTTATTATTTTTCATATTGAAATTTAGCAAGTGCTAAATGCAAGGTATCAGCCATAGATGCCAATTGCTGTGCCTTGCTATTAATTGCATGAACCGCTAAATTTTGCTGTTCCATCGTTGCTAGTAGCTCCTCTGTGCCTGCTGAGGATTGCTCACTCACTGCTGTCATATTCTCTACTGCTCGCACAGCCTCCTGTGTTTCCTGCTGAATCATAGTAGCAGCGACAGTAACATGATTAATTTGTGCAACCGTATCAACAATATGCTGTAAAATCGTATCAAGCGCCTGTTTATTGGCAGCAATATACTCGGTATTTGTTTGCATCGCCGTGACCACCTGCTGCATAGCATCGCTTGCCGTTACTGCTTCTTTTACAACCATATCAATAATCACTGCGATTTGACTTGTAGCTTGCGCAGATTCCTCCGCAAGCTTACGCACCTCCTCTGCCACAATTGAGAAGCCTTTGCCATGCTCACCAGCACGAGCCGCCTCAATTGCTGCATTCAATGCCAATAAATCTGTTTGGCTTGCAATCGCATCAATAACCTGTAAAATACGATTAATTTCTGTGGACTGGTCACTTAGCCGCTGAACAACATTAGCCGTTGCTGTCACTTGCGCTGACATTGTCCCCATCCCTTCAATAGATTGCTCTGCATGAAGCAATCCTTGCTTGGAAGACTCGGTTGTTTGCTGAGAATGCTGCTGCATTTCTTCAATTGCCATCTGAATGGTTTGTAATTTTTGCTCGACTTCCTGTGTAACCCCCAATGTTGTTGTTGCTTGCTCAGCCTGTAACGTTACACCTGTTGCAAGTTCGCTCGTTGTTGTTACGACTTGGTCAATACTAATGCCCATCTCATTCGTAGAGGATTGTAGCTCATCGCTATAGAGCTGCACCTGGTCGGAAATATCAGCAGCCGCTTGGATAAGCTCACGCATATTATCTGTCATCTGGTTCATGGCTTGTGCAAGCTCACCAATTTCATCCTTTGAGTGCACTTGCAATGGCTCAACTGCTAAATTGCCAGCAGCGATTATTTTTACTTGCTCCGCCGTCTGAATGATAGGCTTTACAATATGTCTAGCAATCCAAATAATAGCTACAACTAAAATAATAATACCGATAACAGCTAATAAAATGGATAGCCACATCGTTTCATTTGCCCCTGCTTTAACCTCATCCGCTGGAATTGTAACCTGCAATGCCCATGGGGTCGTTGTTTGACCAATTTGGATAGGAGCAACTGCAACAAAGGAGGCTTTTTGCAAATAAGTAGCATAATCCTCTACTATATAGGAGCTGCCTTGTTCAATAGCACTTAAAATTTTATCTGTTTTTTCATATTTTTCCATGCTAGTGACTGGTTGATTGATATAATCAGCGGATGGATGTGCGACAAATGTCCCTTGATAGGACACAACCGCACTATAGCCTGTATCGTATAAGGTAATTTCATTGTTCAAAGCTATCAAAGTTTCTAAGCTAATATCAACCCCAACAACACCAACAACCTGCCCCTCTATTTCAATCGGAATAGCTGTTGAAGTCATCAGCACCTCATGGCCATCAATCGGATAAGCAAGCGGTTCTAAAATAATCTCCTGCTTAAGCGTTTTAGGTAGTAGATAATAATCACTTGTTTCATAATCTTCAAGCGCTGCAACCGTTATATTATTATTACTCCGTGCCCAATAAGGAAGGAAGCGTCCTGTTGCATCATGCCCCTCTTGATTGATAAAGAGGTGATCTTGTTCATCAAAGGCATTTGGCTCCCAAATCGTCCATACCCCAAGAAAGGTGTTATTTTGTGCTAATAATTGCTGAAGCATATCGTTTACTAAATCACGATCCCCCTTATTGTTTGCCACCATTGTTTGGAGAGTTGTCGCTAATGTTCTGGTTGTATCCATTGCATAATTAAGCTCCATCTGCATTTTATAGGCACTTTCAGAGGCACGCGATTGAGCAAGCTGCTGTGCATCATAGACTGCTAATGTATTCGTCTTTACAATATTGACACTTAAAATAATCACGAAAACAATCATTATTGTTGATAATATTGTTAGTAAGATTTTGTATAATAACTTCATAATTCAATCAGCTCCTTACCTATCTATCATATTATTATAACAAAAAAAACAGAATTTTCAGTTTTTTATAAATATAAGCTTTTGATAAAGCCGTATATCATGCTACTTTCGCAAGTAAGATGATATACGGCAGCTATTTTCTATTCGTAATGAAATTTTGCTAATGTTTGTTGTAAAGAATTAGTCATAGCTGTTAAATTTTTCGCCATGCTTTGTACCTCATGAACAGCGTTATTTTGCTGCTCCATCGTTGCTAACAACTCCTCTGTTCCTGCTGAGGATTGCTCACTAACTGCTGTCATATTTTCAACTGCTCGTACAACTTCTACAGTTTCCTGTTGAATTAAATGAGAGGCATTTGTTACCTCATCAATTTGTGCAACAGTATCCACGATATGCTGTAAAATCGCATCAAGCGCCTGCTTATTGGCATCAATATACTGGGTATTTGTCTGTACAGCAGCCACAACATGTTGCATAGCATCACTTGCCTTC
Organism: Lysinibacillus sp. FSL K6-0232; assembly: GCF_038008325.1. Taxonomy (NCBI): domain Bacteria; kingdom Bacillati; phylum Bacillota; class Bacilli; order Caryophanales; family Bacillaceae; genus Lysinibacillus; species Lysinibacillus sp. FSL K6-0232. Next base: position 2,504,528 of record NZ_JBBOYW010000001.1, read on the forward strand.
ACAGCCTCTTTTACGACTGTATCAATAATCGCTGCAATTTGACTTGTTGATTTCGCAGATTCTTCAGCAAGCTTGCGTACTTCCTCTGCGACAACTGAAAAGCCCTTGCCATGTTCACCTGCACGAGCCGCTTCAATCGCTGCATTTAGTGCTAGTAAGTCTGTTTGGCCTGCAATTGCATCAATCACTTGTAAAATCCGATTAATTTCAGTCGACTGATCGCTAAGCTGCTGAACGACATTTGCTGTTAATGTAACTTGCTCTGACATCATCTCCATACCCTGGATGGACTGCTCTGCATGGGCTAACCCTTGCTTGGATGCCTGTGTTGTTTGCTGAGAACGATGCGTCATTTCCTTAATCGCTGCTTGAATCGCTTGTAGCTTTTGTTCAACCTCTTGTGTAACGCTCAATGTAGAAGCTGCTTGCTCTGCCTGTACGGAGGCTCCTGTTGCAAGCTCACCTGTTGTTGTCAGCACTTGCTCAATATTCACGCTCATATGATTTGTCGAGGACATTAGCTGATCACTATATGTATTAGCTTGATGAGAGATTTGTGCGGCTTCTTGAATCAATGTACGTGTATGACTTGTCATTGTATTAACAGCCTGTGCTAATTGACCAAGCTCGTCCTTTCTATCCTCCGCTAATGGCTCCACAGCTAAATTGCCAGCTGCAATCTCTTGCACCTGTGCCACTGTTAATGTAATAGGTTTAACAATACGACGAATAAGCCATGTTAAAACAATGGAAAGATAAATTATACCAGCAATGCCTATCATAATCATTGTCCATGTTAGCTTTGTTGTTTGTGCTAATACTTCCCCAGTTGGTACTGTCGCAAGTAATGACCAAGGTGTTGCCGTTTCTCCAATATGAATGGGTGCGGTAACAATATAACTATCCTCTTGTAAATAATTTGAAAAATCCTCCACAATAGTAGCATTGCCTTGTTGAATAGCAGTCTGTATCTCTCCCATATTCGTATAAGGCTCATGCTCAGCTAGTGGCATTGTTAGATAATTATTATTTGGATGTGTCACAAACATCCCCTCATTCGAAATAATGGAGCCAAAACCACTATCAAATAATTTTACTTGTTGGCTTAATTCAGCTAATGTTTCTAAGCTCATATCGACAGCAACAATGCCTTGAAAATCATGATCAATCATAACTGGCACAATGATAGATGTTAATAAAACATCCTTGCCAGCAACAGGATAGACAAACGGTTCTAAAATCATTTCCTGCCCTTTTTGTTTAGGCAGCGTATAAAAGTCAGCTGTATCATAATCTATAATAGGGGAATGAACGATCATGCTACCATCACGTGTCCAAAATGGTAAATAACGTCCTGTTGCATCATGTCGCTCTGTATTTGCGTAATGTTCGTCTTGTCCATCAAAGGCATTTGGCTCCCATACAGCCCATACACCCATAAACTGCTCATTGCTCGCTAAAATACGCTGAAACATTGCATCTGTTAAAGCACGATCAGCCTTGTTCTCCTCTACCATTGTTGTTAAGTTGGCAGCTAGCGTGCGCGCCGTATCCATCGCATAATCAAGTTGAATTTGAAGCTGATAAGCATGGTCAGACGTTTCAGCCTGCACCATTTTTTGCGCTGCCCCAACCGTTAAATTTTTCGTTTGATAAACATTTACGGTCGTTATCACTGCTAATACAACAAGCATTGTGCCAATAACAGTTGTGAGAATTCTTGCCAATAAATTCATATGTATAGCTCCCCCTTTTAGATACAAAGTAATAATCCAGCAGTGAATTAAATTAATTATACCACCAGTTATTATGATAATAGTATCTAATATAGAGGGATTTATGTCTTTTTTTAGATAAATAATACCGATATAAAAGTTCTATATTATTTACTGAACCTCAAGTAATCCTCTTAACCAGCGCTCTACAAAATTTTCAAAGGTAATTCCATAATTTTCATAAACACTATGATAAACAAAATATGTTCCTAATCGCTCAAGAATTTCATCATTAATTTTCATCACAAACCGCACCCTTTCTCCTTGTACTTTACTAAATTTTCAGTCTTTAATACGTCCCAAATACCGAACAATCGAGTGGAGGTCGCATCGTTGCAAAACCGTCACAATCTGCCGCCTTCATGCCCTTTCTTCGTATTTTTCTTTTCGATAAGATAGTAGTAACAACTTGCCAAACTGGAGGGACTACTTGTGAAATGGATGATAAAGATAGCTTGTATGACATGTATCTGCACACTATTGTCAGGCTGTGGTGAGCAATTGTCTGAAATTAAAGATGCAGCTTCAGGCATCAACACAGCAGCAAACTCCGCAGCAAATGCTGTTAGTCGAGATGTTCATGCAATACGCGCTATGGACATTAACTATCAAGACACAGCTTTTACAGTTAATGATCTATTTAAAACTATTTTACGTGATATCCGCTGGGATTATGACCTTGAAAAAAATGAGCTATCTGTGAGAGGCACTTGGCAACCCCCGCTATTTTCAGATCAGGCATGGGATCAGCAGATGATAAAAAAACTTGCTGAGGAAGGAATCGTCCATGTGCGATGCAAAATTGCAGATGATACGCTCGATAGCGCACATACAATCATTACATTAAGCTATAATCATGAAATTATTTTCGAAAAAAGTGGTGAAGAAGCCCTTCATCATCTCTACGATACTTTTTTACATTTTTAAATCCTTGCGCGATTCTGTCAGCAATAATGGCAGAATCGCAATTTTTTTAGGTCGAAGTCTTACAATTCTGAAAGATTTATAGTGATTATTTGAATAAATAAAAACCATCACGTTATAATAAAAGTATCACGTGATGGTTTGGAGGTGTTTGCATTGGGACAGAGAAATTAAAAATTGGTGAGCTTGCAGAAAAAACGGGCATTACAAAACGAACAATCGATTATTATACAAATATTGGATTGTTGGATGCAGAGCGTTCTGTCACAAACTATCGCTATTATGATCCAACGATGATTGAACGATTACACTTTATTGAACAACGTAAACAACAAGGGCTTTCACTTGTCGAAATTCAACATGAATTAAATATCACACCATATGAAGAAATCGATGTCCAAATGCTTCGTTTAAAAATGCAAGACCTAGAGCATGATGTAGCTTCTCTGCTAGAACAAATGAACAAGCAAGACGATCAAAAAATTGAAACCATTAAGAAAAATGTTTCACCCTCAAGTATTGCATTAATGCAGTCCTTGCTTTTACTTATTCATCAATAGGAGGTGACGTTCTGTTTTTACAGAACGACTATTTGGAGACCATTATTAACTTATCAATTTTTATTATCTTATTAGCATTAACAGGCTTTTTCGTAGCCACAGAATTTGCCATTGTAAAGGTGCGTTCCTCAAGGCTTGATCAGCTTGTTGTAGAGGGCAATAAAAAAGCAATTGCCGCTAAGCATGTTGTCGATCATTTAGACGAATATTTATCTGCCTGCCAATTAGGAATTACGGTAACAGCGCTTGGTATCGGGATGGTTGGTGAAAAAACGTTTGAGTTTATGCTTCATCCGTTATTTGAGATGATTGGTATTTCGGATAAGTATATGACAATCTTTACAATTGGTTCAGCCTTTGCTATTGCAACATTTTTACATGTAGTTGTTGGTGAATTGGCACCTAAAACTGCTGCTATTCAAAAGGCTGAAACGATTACACTGCTTTTTGCCAAACCAATACTATTTTTCTATAAAATAATGTATCCATTTATTTGGTTCTTGAACGGCTCTGCCCGAGTGCTGGTAGGTCTATTCGGTATGAAGCCTGCAAGTGAGCATGAGCTTTCACATACAGAGGAAGAATTGCGACTACTATTATCTGAAAGCTTTAAAAGCGGTGAAATCAATAAATCCGAGCTAAAATATGTCAATAATGTCTTTGACTTTGATGAACGTATTGCCCGTGAAATTATGGTTCCACGTACAGAAATTATCGGGATTGAACGAAATGAGTCCTTTACCAATATTATTCAGTGCATTGCCACAGAGCAATATACGCGCTACCCTATTTATGATGGGGATCGCGATAATATTTTAGGCTTTATTAATGCAAAGGAATTATTTACACATGGCTTACTTGAACAATTAACAGATGAAACATTAGTGTTAGAAAAATTTATCAATCCCGTTATTCGCGTTATTGAAACAATTCCTATTAAAGAATTACTTTTACGTATGCAAAAAGAGCGTATTCATATGGCTATTTTAATGGATGAGTATGGCGGTACATCTGGTCTTGTGACAGTTGAGGATATTTTAGAAGAAATCGTTGGTGAAATTCGAGATGAGTTTGATGATGATGAAATTGCAGATATTCGCAAAATCACAGATCATCATTATATATTAAATGCCAAAATGCTTGTAGAAGATGTGGAAAGGCTCTTAAATATTACATTGGATGCAGAGGAAGTAGAAACATTAGGCGGCTGGTTCTTAACGGTCAATAATGGTATTAAAACATCGAAAAATATTGAACTTGACACATACGTGTTTAGTATTTATGAGCAGCAAGGACATCAAATTCATTATATCGAGGTACGACCTTTACGCAAAAGTGCTCCAGCCATTACTGAAGTGCAAACATAATCATATTTTCAGTGCCTAATAGTAGAACTCCCCTATTCCATTATTAGCCATTTCAGGATATAATAAATAAAGAGTTTCAGGCGTGTTGATTGTAGTGGAGAGGCGACTCTGGCAGGAATAGCTGAAAACCCATAAGGTTGTCTGAGATTCAGACGCCTCCTTCGTTGAAGCCGTAGCCAAAAATCAACAAATTCGTAGGTCTTCTCTGCAAAATAAAGACTAATCAACACGCCTGAAAGAAAATATGATTATAGTTTCAGGGGGCCATATCAATGACATTGTTTAAACTGTACCATTCAGACGGCATTCATATTATTACTGATGTAAAAAAGCATAAAACAAATATTGAACTCAAAACAATTACAGGGGAAGTACTATATATTATCGTGGTAACTGACGAAAACTACACAGTATATGATGACCGCTTTGCAGGTGCTTCTAAACAATTAAATTCCGTCGAAGCTTTTGATATTGATGGAAGTTTTCGCAGCTTAGACTTTGATAATATGCGTGCTTTATTTAAGGAAGCCTTTACAAAGCTTTTACAAGAAATTGCTACATGTGTTCAAAATAAAGAGGAGCTTGTAGATATTGATACACTTCGTCATAAAGTGAGCGCGCAAATTACAGGCATCCATTTCCGTGTTATCTCAGATACAAATAAATATGAAATTTAACACTTAGCAGACTGCTCTCCTTGAAGACAGTCTGTTTTTTAGTATAATAGCTCCCCCCTATTGAAATGAAAAACACGTATCTTTACTTTCATGTATAATAGAATATAATAATCTGAAAATAAGGGGTGTTAGGATGAATCGTGAACAATTGATCACACTCGTTTCAGAAAAACTGAAATTAATCCGTACAGAGAAAGCTTTTACACAGGATCAAATGAGTGATTTGCTAGGATTATCCAAAAAAACACTTGTTCAAATTGAAAAAGGTCGTATTTTGACTGGCTGGACAACTGCTGTGGCTGTTTGCACGTTATGTCGAGATAGCACCATTTTACAACATGAGCTTGGTGGTGACCCATTAGAAGTTATCGATTTAATCGCCAATCATGGAACATTACAGCCAAAGGAAAAAACAATGGGTGGATACATATGGTGGAAAAATATTAGTGAATATAAAGGCTTTCGACTTCAACAAAATATGATTAGTCATCATTATCGTATTTTGGATGAGCAGCATTTTCGTCTTCTGTCAACATTTGATGAACAAGTAGCCATGCAGGCGTGGGAAAAGCTAAAGCATTAATTGCTATTTTACACTGTACAAGACAAAGTCATCGTGAGTGATGAGTGGCTGTCATATACTAAAATAAAAAATAGTGATAAGAGAAGTATTTCTTGCAATATTCTATGGAGGAAAAAGCACCGGAAGCTAGAAAAGTCGAAATTTGTAGAATTTTCCTCTATACTAATTGTAACCGCTCTGCAATTGGAAAGGATGCTTGTTCATGAATCGAATATTAGCAATTAGTGATATACATGGAGAATTAGCGCTGTTTGAAGAATTACTCCTAAAAGCAAACTATCATCCAATGAAAGACCAACTTTTTTTACTCGGTGATTATATTGATAGAGGTCCTGCTTCTAGCGGTGTGTTAAATTTAGTTGGGGAATTACAGGCACAGGGCGCACGTGTGTTGCTTGGGAATCATGAAGCAATTATGCTCCATGCCTGCCGCTCAGGGCATCCGAAGCCTTGGAACCATTGGGTTGGGCTTTGTGGTGGAGAGGCAACACTTGCCAGCTATGGCTACCAGTTGGCTGATTTTGAGGAGGCTATTCAAAGCCAAACATTGCCTGACTTTATTCAAACATTACCAAAGCTTGAAGCGCATTTAAAGTTAATCGAAACCTTTGACACCTATATCGAATTAGAGGATGCTATTTTTGTACATGGCGGGGTTGTACCCGGTGTGGCACTAGCGGAAACAGACCCTATGCAATTTCTATGGATTCGTGAGGAATTTCATGCAGGCTACGAGGGGGACAAAACGGTTATTTTTGGACATACCCCCACATATCGACTGCATCACGATCCAACAGATTATAGTGTCTACTTTGGGGAAAATAATATTATTGGCATTGATGGCGGTGCTGTGTTTGGTGGTCAGTTACATGCCTTTGAATGGCCTAGCCGTAAAACCCTTTCCGTGCAAAATCAAAAACCAACAAGCGCCGAATAGCTTGTTGGTTTTTATCATATTAATATAGTTGAAAAATAACTCCTACTAATGAGTACACAATGACAGTTGCAAATAATACCGTCATATGAAACAGGGAAAAGACAAACATTTTTGTTGCCCATTTCTCTTGATTTGTATGACGATGATAGCCATAAATACTCATAATAAGCCATGCAATGCTTAAAAGCAATGCTACAAGCATAATGCCTATACTTAATGAGCCAAATAAAAAGCTTGATAAAATCAGTAAAATTAAATAGAAGTTTGTTTGATAGTAGGTACGACGCATACCTTTCACAACAGGAAGCATTGGCACATTAGCCGCCTCATAATCCGCATGCTTGCGAATCGCAATCGCATAAAAATGAGGCATTTGCCATATAACCATCACTAAAAATAAACCAAGAATCGCAGGATGTGTAATATCTGTTGATACCGCAGACCAGCCGATTAATGGTGGCACTGCTCCACTAATACTCCCTATTTCTGTATTATAAATCGTCCGACGCTTTGTCCACATTGTATAAGGAACAACGTATAAAAAGACACCTAATAAACCAAATGCAGCCGCTAATGGTGAAGCAAGTGCCAACACTGCTACCCCCACAATTAACATCGCAATCGCTAATGCTAACGTCGATTTAGCTGACATTTCACCTGTTACAGTGGGTCGACTTTGCGTTCGAGGCATAATGGCATCTATATCACGATCATAGACATTATTAAAAGCGCCAGCTGCCCCAATAACAAGAGCAGAGCCAATTGTTGAAAAAATAATTTCAGGTATATTATCTACAAATGTCATTTTATTTTTGTACATGCCTAGTGTTAAGCCTGCCCACATTGGTATTAAATTAGATTTAATAATGCCTGTTTTAACTGTTTGCGCTAAAATTGTAGAGCGTGATGACTTCTCTTGTATTTGTTCGGAGGATTGCAGGTTATGCTCCGTTTTTAGATTTTGTTCCATTCATCTTAATTCCTTTTCTCCATAATTTCTATACATTTTCATCGATAGAAAGCGACAAAATTTGCATCTAGCACATTAAATAATGATTTTACCCCTCTTCACTTCTTGCTGTTTCTATGTTTCATAAACTTTAACAAAGTACGTTCATTCACAACATCTTCTATGATACCACCGACTGACATGAATTTGAACCTTCTTGTCTTGATTCTTGTTATTACTATTTAAGAAAAGTAATGATTTGTACAAAAAAACCAAGACAATTCTTTTGCCTTGGTTTTAGAGCTATTGTAAATCTTGTTGGAGCTGCTGTGCTAAAAATGCCACAAGGTCACGTAAATTATCAGGTGTAACACCATGTCCATCTGGATATTGTTTAAAGGTAACTGTTGCACCAAATTGCTCAAAGATCTCTTTGCTTTCTATACCTAATTGTGAAGGAATAATATAATCATAATCTCCATGAGAAATAAAAGCCTGTAGATGCTCAATTGAACGAATGGCATATTCTTCCGTGACAAACTTTGGTGTATAGCCACTTAATGCCACAATGCCTGTTACTAAATTCCCCATCACAAATGCCAATGATTGCGCTAAAACAGCTCCTTGATTAAAGCCTAGGACAAATACTTGATGTGGGTCAATTTGATATTCGTCAATTGCCTCTAAGATAAAGCGTTGCAGTGCCACTAATACCTTATCGAAAACTGCACGGTCTGGTTGATCCATCTCCTGAATCGTGAAAAAGGCATAGCCAGGCTTTTGTGTAATAGGGCCTCGTAGGCTAAATATATGACATTGCTCGCGAAAATCCTGCACTAATTGCGGTAAATCCTCCTCATTGCTGCCCATGCCGTGCAATAAAAAAAGAGCAGGATATTTTTTCGTAGCGTCCATTTGTGTAGGCTGTGTATGTTTAAACGTAAACGGTGTATTCATGCAATCAAAGTCCTTTCACATTCCTTAAATTAGTGTAATTTTGTTCTATTAATAAGTCCGTCTGTATGATAAGCAATATAGCCATTCACAATACGAATCGTTTCTTCTGGGTCCGCCTCAAATAGTAGCTTGGATTGCTTAGGCGTTGAAACAAGCACCGTTAATAAATCCATCCGCATCGAGTGTCCAGCAGAGCTATATGCATAATCATAAATAATGGCTTCCTCTGTTATCTCTGCTGTTTGATATTGCTGATGGAATAATTCCTTCGCTGTTTCCATTTGCGTTGCCACCTGCTGGCGAATACGCATTTGATGCATTAATAGCTCTTCTTCCAGCGCTGCTGGCGTTAACCATTGCTTCGTTTGCAGCATTTTTAGAAATAGTTGCTCCCAAGCTTGCTCATTTTCAGTAAAATACAGCATATTGACCATCAGCATATCCCAAAAATCTTGCTGTGTTGTCGCTGATGCTCGTTGCATAGCAATTGTTTCATTAAAATGCGCTTCCACTTTTGTAATATTCATATTGCGTACTAAATGATTACATACATTTTCAATAAATGCATTTGCCGCTTCTTGTGTCATCCAAAATCCGTCCTTTATATCTCTAAATCATTTCCTTCTTATCATACCATGATTGTGAAAGATGGCAATCAACCCACCTCCTCTATCAATTACGCCCCAGCGTAATGGCGTGTTGATTTTAGCTGATGTTTTGAAGGGGTCTTACAGTCTATATCTATCGCTTTGCTTTTTAGTACACAAAAATTGTTAATACGGGATAAAAAAGATACCTCCCAATGCAAATGGAGGCATCCTGCTTTAATTATGAAAAAACATAACTGTCCATATTATCAATTGTATTTTGGATAGCCGCTTGCAATGATTGCTGGTGCTCACCACAACAAGCCAGCGCATCCTCTAATGCTAGTGCGGCATTTGCCATAAACGGGGCTAGCTGCAAATCCTTTGCTAATTGAATTAATACTAATGCTCTGTTCCATTTCCAGCGCGGGTTTGTCGGGTCAAGGTCAATCGCCTGCTCTAAATAGCCAAGCGCATCAAAAGGCATCCAGCCAAAGCGATGCATTGTTTGCCCTGTAATGCCCCAATAGACAGCCTTATTCGGGTTTTCCTTTACAGCGTGTTGAAAGCAGTGAACACTCTCATTGTAATGATGGGCAAATAAAAAGAGCTGTCCTTGTGTAAAAAAGGATTGTGCCTTCTCTTGCGATGTGCCCGTTTTTGCAACTTCCTCTAGCTGCCAAATACGTTTTGTAAATGCCCCTTCATCCTTAATCGCCCGAATTTCTGCTACAGCGTCAAACTCAGGATATGTTTCATCAGCACGCTCAGCAGACTGTGCTTCTAGAGTAGATATTGGCTTTGGATAATGCGCCAGTTCATATTCTTCCAATAATGCGATATATTTTTGCGCGCGTTCCTGTTCGGCTTCATTTGTAATCGCCTTTGCTAATTTATAGCATTTCATCACTTCACCATTATAAAAATAATCATCCATTGACATTTACAATTCCTCCATTGTACAACTTTTCAGTATTTTAAGTATACACTACAAAATGAAAAGGGACTGTATCAAAATAACTTTTGACACCGTCCCCTATCTTCTATTTCTTTAATACAACCGTTTCTAAAAATGTTCGTAAATCATCTTCTTTAAGAGCGCCTACAAAGCGATTCACTTCTTTCCCATCTTCAAAACGAATAAATGTTGGTGTTGCTTTAATGTTATACGTATCCCATAAGTCCTCGTATTCATAAACATTTAATTGGGCAATATTAACACCCATTTCATCTGCAATTGGCATTAACACAGGTGTAAACGCTTGGCAGTGAACACAAATTGGGCTATAAAAATAAGCATTGACAGGTTCACCTGCTTCAATTTTTGCTTCAAGTTCATCTGGCAGCATAATATTTTGGTAGTTTTCATCATCCAGTTGATCGATGGTTTCTTGTTTTAGCTTTTTATCGCCATAAGGATTGTTTGCGCTTTCTAATTTACTTTTGTTTGAAACATTTGTTAGCACAATAATTGCTGCAAATAATACAACAATCACTGAACCAATAATTAATAATTTCTTCACTAGAGTAGTGACCTCCTTTTTTACACTAAAAGCCCTAGTTTTAGTGTATTCGCGATTGATTATAAATTGTTTTGAAAACCTAGTAAACTAATTTGTCCTTTTTCCGGGATATTTCACATTTACAACATAATTTTATTTATAATTGGGAACATACATAGTAAAAGGTATTATAAAAATTCAGCATGGAGTGGTCAGATGAAAAACTTTTTACAACATATTTCTCAAATTTATCTAAGAGACCTTCGTAATATTTTTACGAACTGGGTAATTGCCGTTATTATAGGTGGACTTATTTTTCTTCCTTCACTTTATGCATGGCTCAATATTTATGCCTCCATGGACCCATACGCGCACACAGCCAATATGAAAATCGCAATTGTCAATGAAGATACAGGAACAACAGTTAGAGATACCGCGATCAATGTTGGCGATGAGGTTATAAAGCAGCTAAGCACGAATAAAAGCTTTACATGGGAATTAGAAACGGAAAAAAAGGGTACTGAGCATGTCAAAAATGGAGATTATTTTGCGATGATTGTTATTCCAAAAGATTTTTCGCAAAAGCTTACCTCCATTTTAACAGACCAGCCGACACAGGCACATATCGATTATTATGTGAATGAAAAAAAGAATCCTATTGCCCCTAAAATTACAAGTAAGGGGGCAAGCGTTCTGACGCAGCAAGTTTCCAATGAATTTGTGTCAACTGTCAATGGCACATTATTCTCTATCTTTAATACAATTGGTGTTGAGATTGAGCATGAAATTCCTGATTTTCGAAAGTTTGAAAACTATGTCTTTACAATTGAACAGCATTTACCTGACATTCAATCCTTTTTAACGCAAGCTGCTAATCAAGGTAACGATGCAGCACAATTGTTAAACAAAGCGCTTACGCAAGTACCTCAAGTGGAGCAGTTAACAAAGGATGGTCTTACAACGATCCAGCAAGGGTTACAGCTCATTAATGAAGCAGATGCCTTATTTAATGAGCTATCTCCGAGCATTAAAAAGGATGTCCAAGCTGTTCAAACAATTGCTGAGCATTTTACAGAAATCATTACTAAACTAAATGCCATTGATTTCGATACATCTTCTTTCGCTCAAACAAAGGAAGCCCTTCAAAATCAATTGGTACAGTCAAAAGAAAATATAGCAACTAGTATTCAAACGCTTGAAGCATTGCAGCAATTAACACAAGCAGATGCTGCAACTCGTAAGCAGCTAGTAGATGTCTTGGACCAGATGATCAATACCCTACAGCAAAGCGAAGAAGCTCAGGATCAACAAATGCTGGCACAGCTTATCACGATTCGTGAAGCTTTACAAAATGGTCCAAGCTTTGCTGATAACACTGCCAATGCATTAGCTGCATTAAAGCAGCTTCAAACCGTGCATAGTGATCTTCTTGCAAAAATGGATGCCTTACAGCCTATAGACCAAGAAGCAATTAAGCAGCAAATAGCAGCCATTCAAACAATCGCTCAAAATGCAACAGCTCGTTTACAGGAGTTTTTGACTTATTATAATGATCGCTTGGAGCCGCAAATTCGTTCAACATTATCAAGTGCTAAAAAAACATTAACAAATGCCTCGGCAATGCTAACAGATGTACAGCAATTTATTCCACAGGCAACTACTAAATTAACAGAAACACAAGGTACATTAGCAACAGCAAATAGTGCTATTCAAAAAATCCAAACAGAGTTTCCAGCATTAAGCTCAAAAATTAAAGAGCTAGCAGATAAACTTCGTACATTAGAGGATGAAGCTGATATTTCTGAGATTGTGCAATTATTAAAAAATGATGTCAACGCTGAACGAGATTTCTTTGAGGAGCCCATTCAACTAAACGAGCATCGCCTCTTCCCTATTGCCAATTACGGTACAGCCATGACACCGTTTTATACAGTGCTTTCGATTTGGGTTGGATGCTTATTATTAATTTCGTTATTATCGGTTAATCTTCATAGTGGTACACCATACAGTATTCGTGAAGTTTATTTTGGTCGATTATTAACATTTGCAACGTTTTCATTTATTCAAACACTTATTATTACAATTGGAGATATCTTCTTACTAGATAGCGCCATTCAGGAACCTGTTTACTTTGTATTATTTGGTCTGTTGATTAGCCTTGTATTTATTACAGTTGTTTATACACTTGTATCTGTCTTTGGCAATGTAGGAAAAGCTTTAGCAATCATTATGCTTGTCTTACAAATTGCTGGCTCTGGTGGCACATACCCTGTTGAATTGCTACCAAGGTTCTTCCAAATTCTTAACCCTTACTTACCATTTACGTATGCGATTGAAATGATGCGTGAGGCTGTTGGTGGTATTATTTGGTCAACTGTATGGATGGATATGCTCTTCTTAGCTTGCTGCTGGCTAGCCTTTATTTTATTTGGTTCTTTCTTAAAAAAATTGCTGAGCGAGAAAATGGAACATTTTATGAACAAAACACGTGGATCAGATATCTTTCATTGATTTGCAACAATACTACCTGTCCATTGTTCGAATAGCAATGATATAATAATCGTATTGTGAAACGGTAGGAGGCGCTATTGTTGAAGAAATTAATGTCCCTTTTTGCTATTTTTATGTTAGTGCTTTTAAGTGCATGTGGAGAGGATAAGCAAGGTGTAGATGACCATCAAAATAATGATTCACATGAAGGTCATAGTCATGCTTCTGGTGATATACAGGAAGAAACGGCTTCGGCTAATGTCCTCCCTTCTTTTTTAGATGATAAACAAGAAAATATTCGTATGGTCTATCAAATCGCAGGGCAATCAACAGAAGTTTTAGAATGGATGCCATGTTATTGTGGCTGTGGTGAATCTGCAGGGCATAGAAATAATTTAAACTGCTTTATTCAAGAAAAACGTGAGGACGGCTCAATTGTTTGGGATGATCATGGCACACGCTGTTTAGTGTGCTTAGAAATTGCTGTCCAATCTGCTAAAATGCATCAAGATGGGATGAGCCTAAAAGAAATTCGTCAAGTTATTGATGATACGTACAAGGAAGGCTATGCTAAGCCTACTCCAACAGATATGCCTGCATAATAGAATAAAAGCAAAGTCGCATAGTGCGGCTTTGCTTTTATTCATTATTCCTTCAATTGATTTTTCTTTCTTTTGCGTAAAATCATATATAAAATAACAGCGATAACAATAATAAGCCCGACAAACTCTGCAATTAATAGCAAGGAAATTTCAATACCTTGTGCTGCCTCTGTCTTAGGTTCATTTACTTGCTCAGCAACTGCCACAACAAATTGCCCTTCTTTTGTTTCAATTGCAGCAGCAGCTTTCGTATCTGTTTCCTTTAAATGAGCATAGAAATCATTATCAGCAGATGTAGCATTGGATGCATGTATCCATAATAAAGGTTGCTTTGTTTGCCAAAAGCTTTTAGTAATATAAGCATACTTCGCCATAGCTTCAGGTAAAAAGCCTTGCTGTATCAACTGTTGTGCTGTATAAGGAATAGCCTCCGCATTTTTAGCAAGCCATGCTAGCTCATCCATATTGCCAATAAAAATTACCGCATGTTTTTGTAAATCAGCCTCTGTCACATCTTTATCTTTGATAAGCGTAATTTGTGCTACTTTACCATTTATCATCAATGCTTTATATAGCGCACCCATTTCCATATCATTTATCGGTTCGTTATCAGGCACGACCATTAACACATTGTCATGAAAGGCATTTGGAAAATCACGTAATGTAAAGGATAGCTCCTCCGCATCTTTAGTCATGGATAGTGAACTATCGCTATCAATATATAGCCAATAACGCTCATTCGTTGTTTCACATGGCTCCTCTAACTGAAAGCCTGTTACCTCAAATTGCATATCTGTGATTGACTGTTTATTTAACACATTTGTTTGAATCGGTATAGCTACCTCATATATATCCATTGCTGTTTGTTCCAGCTTTCGTAAATCCACTGCATGTGGAACATTATTAATATAAACAATCAATTCTAATTTGCGGTCATCGTCCTCCTTACTGCTCGGCATCGTTGCTGACTTTTTCAATAATAAGTGCATCACCGCTTCTTGATTTGCCTCTAGCTGTGGCAAAGATACATAATAATGCGGTGTGATCGTTGTTTGACTTGATAACGTTTGGTCCTCAAAGCCAAATTGTTTAAATGGTATTGTTGTTGCTGATGGGCTTTCAACTTTTGGCAAATCTTTAATGGTTAATGTTTGACCTACTAATTGCTCAAAAAGCTTTGCTTCTGTTAAAAATAATAATCGCTCTGAAATAGCTTCTGCATTTGTAGCTGTTATAATAAAAAGTGGTACTTGTTGCTGTTCATTTGTATTTTGCAATTTATGCATTGCAAGTGTCATTGTTCCCTTAGCTGTATCAACATCAGCTAATATATTTTGCCATAACGCTGAGCGAAATTCATGTTTTGCACCAACTACAATAACAGGGCCTGTTACCTTCTGAACAGCATCTTCACGCTGAATATGCACATCTGTTTGACCATGCTCTGATAAATAAGCAGCTAGCTGATAGCCGCTATTTAATGTCGCTGTGGAAGCTTCTTTTGGTAAGATAAGCGTTGTTGTATAGCCCTCATAGCCTAAAAATGCCGAAGGGTAACTACTTAATAACGCTGCTTGACCATCCTCAGCAAAAGCCGAAATAGAGGATAAAATATCAATACGCAACCAATTGCCAACATTGCCTGGAGGAACACAAATTCCCTCCTTTAAAATGCCATAAAAGCTCGCTGTAATTTTATGTGTCCCTTTGACTAAAGCTTCTGCTGGCAAATTTACAGTAACCGTTTGCTTTCGTAAATCTGCTGTCAACGGCACCGTTTTAAGTGCAACATCATCCACTTTTACTGTAAAGGATGAGGGGGCAATTAATAGCTCTGAATGTTGAATATGGAATGTTACCTGCTGGTTATGAACCTGCACATCTTCGCTAAGGCTGTAATAAAAATCTCTTGAAGAAGATGGTCCTTGTAATTCAATTGGTTGGGATAATAATGGTTTTTTCTGATATTGATTGCCTTTAATGACAATTGTTTGCTGATCCACCGTAATGGTAGCCGCAGTTGCATCATGTGTAAAACATAAAAAACCAATGACAACTAGAAGTAAATAAAATTTGGCTTTCATTTGTCTGCCCCTTTATCTGATTGCTTTGAAAATCGCTCTGTCTTATACCATTGCACTTCTTGTCCAGTCAACATGCGCTTTATTTCTAATAGCAATGACCAAACAACAAGCACAATCCACATTTGAGAGTACGTAAAATACATCAGTATAACGTAAAAGAAATTTTTTCGATTCATTTCTGTTTTTTCAATACTTAAGGTTATCATCACTTCACCTAGGAATAGTAAAAAGGCTAATACCCATAAAACAAGGGCAATATCACCAACAGTCAATCCAATATCATAAAATAAATTAATGATAAACAAAGCATTGGATAAAATAACGCCAAAGAAAAATAGGAAATACGTAAAGAAAAAGTAAAATAAATCAAAAATAATACTTTTTCTTTTTAATGTAAAAAATTGACTTAAAAATTTAAGGACGACATATTGGTTACCTCTTGCCCATCTTGTTCGTTGCTTCCACCATACTTTGAGTGTTTCAGGCTCCTGCTCCCATGTAATAGCCTTTGGAAAAAAGTGAATATGATAGCCTAAATTATAAACACGAATGGTCAGCTCTGTATCTTCTGCTAAAGCTTTGACATCCCAGCCACCTAGCTGCTCTAAAATCGAACGACGAATGGCAAAGTTTGTCCCAGGAATTGTTGCTACCTTAAACCATTTCCAGCGACCACCTTGTGCCATCCACTGGAAACAAATTGTTTCGATATTAATAAAACGTGTCAGCCAGGTTTCTGCAGCATTAATAACGCGAAACTTCCCTACTGTGGCGGCTGCCTTTGGATCATTGATAAGTCCCATTACTAAATACCAGACTGCCATGCGCTCAGGGGTATTATCCGCATCATAAACTACGACAATTTCTCCTGCCGAATCAGCTAGGGCTGCATTTAATGCAGAGGACTTTCCTTTTCCTTTGTTTGGCTCTACAGTTTCCATCACACGAATAAATGGAAATTTCTCAGCATATTTAGAGGCGATTACCCCTGTGTCATCTGAGGAATTATCATTTATGACAATGATCTCTAGCTTATCTTTTGGATAATACAAACGCGACATAGCCCGTAATGTTTGTTCAATAACGAGCGCCTCATTATGTGCAGGAATAAAGACACTAACGGATGGCACATTACGCATCCTTTTAGACCATTGATCGATTGGCTTTTCAAATGAGCGAAAATGTAAATAACCGCCTTCCATTAAAAACATATGGTAAAGCAGCATGACCCAAATGAGGAAAAGTGAAATAAAAAATAATGTATTAGCCATTCGTTTTCCTCTCCTCAAATAACCTTTTACGCAAGGTAATACGTAAACGTAAAGTATTCATAAAAAATAATGCTACAAACAATGAAACAATTAAAACAAGCGCCCATAAAATGGATTCAAATGGCCTTTCATTCCATAGAATTTTTAAACGCTGAAAATTTGTCAATGAAAGATGAACCATTTGTTCGCCATTTTCATGCTGAACAATGGTAATATTCTCCGATTTTACTTGCTGCTTCGTTTGACGAAAATTAATGAGCTTAATCTGTGGATGGTTAGTTAAATAATCTGCAAGCTCCTGTACATAAGCTGCATCACTATAAGCAGGATATTGCATACCGATAACGGAACCGGGCGCTTTTAATAGCAAATCAATTTGCTGTTTCACAGGATAGAAAGGATACATAGCTGAGTCCATCACCGTTCCTGCTGTTAGGGGATAAATAATATGATTGTCTAGCTGTGCGCTATACAATGACTGATTGCCTTGTTGAATGCTACTTGTAAAAAGCGCACTATTATCAGTACCCATTGTTGGATAGATGTTACGAAGCGCTAAATATTCAAGACTTTGCTCCATTGAAGTAGCAGCAGAAAGAATAAATGTATAGCCTTCTTTTTGTAATTGCTGTAAATAACGTAATAATGTTTTATTATCATGTAAGTAATTGACTTGTTCCTCCACTATAATCGGTGTTACTTCAAGAGCAACTGGTATATTGTGCTCTGCAAATGCATCTACAACCTTTTTTAGCTTTTGGACATTTGTTTTCATCGTAATATCACTTAACACAATAAACGCTTGATGTGCTTGTGGCTTCGGTAACTGTAATAGCTCACCTAGTAGCGCTGGCCAATTATATTGCAATGTGCCCTCATTAATAAAAGCCCCAATAAATGACCAATTCTGCTGCTGGATAATAAACGGATATGACTGATTGATAGCTGAAGCCATCTTGATAATTTTTGCATTGGCAGTCGGTTGCACGCTTTCCCACTGAACAGGTTTGTTCAAACTTTCCGCTCCAAGTGCTCGCAGCTCTACTACGGGACCTTCCTGCCATTGTGCAAAAGGTGCAAGCTGCAACGCATTGTCACCAATCATTAAAGCTGGTCCTTGAAATTGATTTAGTGCATCAAGTGCCTTTGCTGGTAGCACTGTTGAATACGTATTAATCACAACGATTCGCTCATAGCGCTGGAGGCTGTGCGGATAGATATCTTCTAAAGCAATCGTATCTACCGATGTATAAGCTTGTAGTATTTGTTGTACTGCTTGTACATCCTCATTAGGCTGCTTATTGCTTGTGACATAAATTAATGCAACGTCCTTTTGAGCATCTGCCGCGTATACCGTATGATCTATATGCCATGTATAAAAACAAAGCCAGCCCATTATCAGCCAAAGGCAATAGTTAGAGCGCATTTGTTTTCATCTCTCTTTCCAGCTCTGCCAGCAATACATCAAACGTTGCTTCCATCAATGGATAATAGGTAAAGAAGCTTGTTTTATAGCTTAATGTCACCCATTTACCATTAAGCAATTGATGATTTTTTAAAGCTTGATCTAATTTATTATAAATTATTTCCATATGTTGGTCTGTTGTATCAATAAGCAATAGCCCAATATAATTGTCACGAAAGCGAAATTTTTTATCAGTGGCTCTAACCGTCTGTTGAATTTTTTGCGAAAGCTGCTGCCATAAATGCTGAACTTCCTTTGCACCGTAAAGCTGCTGAAACTGATTATAGTTCTCAAGCATTAATACTATAAAAACAAATGTATGCTTATGTCGGTCAGACCTACGCATTTCTTCATTGACGCTTATACGCATACGTGATTCATTATCAAAGCCTGTTTCTACATCTATTGCGACATAGTTCCTTACATCTTCTTGCAGCTTCTTTAAATAGTGTTCCTGCTCCTTCATTAATTCATGTATCTTTCCCGCACAAAGAATTAACAGCAATAACATAATGCCATAGGCAAAAAACATCTGCATGGAAAAGGAAGCATTTAAAAATGTTACAGTACCCGATATACCTGTATACAGTAATGTTGAGCCTGTAATAAAAATAAAAATAAGGCTACTAATAAGTCCAAAAACAGTTCCTCTCCAAAGTGTAAGTAGTAAGAGCACCAGCAGAAAAGCATACAATAATAAACTTTCAGCATTTAGCCGCAATAAAAAATAAGAAGGTATTTGCAGCAATAAAATTAATAGCACCCCATAAAGAAAAATGGCTCTATTCCAGTTCATCGTTGTGCGCATTGTCTTCCTCCTTTTCCGCTAGCAGTGGCAGCAAATTATCAAAAACATGCGTTGATTGTGTCTGGTTATGGATATAACCTGTCTTTGGGTCACTTTTTAAGGCTGTCATTTTAGCAAGGAACTGCTGTGCCATTTGTTGTTCATTCAGCTCAAGCATATAGCGCGCTGCCATCGCATAAACGGCTGGTGATTCATAGCTCACGGCTGGCTTATTTGTTGTAGCATTATAGCGACCATATAGCTTATCGTCTTGTGTGAACAAATGCAGTAGCCAGTCTTTAAAAGCAGTCGTATCTTCGTTTATAGAGGCTAAGTGGTAGGCTGTATACAATTGTTCAATCATATGCAATTCTTCATCAAATACATAGCTTTTGGAGGAAAGGTCATAATATTTTGGGAAAAATCCTGCCTCCGAAAATGGTGCATGTTGTAAAATAGCTATTTGCTGCTCCGCCTGCTGTTGTGATAATAGTCCATGCTTTTCCATTTGATAAAAAGCAGCGGGCATAATATAGCACAGCGTTAATGTATGTGCTTTATCATGTGTGTGAACATCCACAAAATCGACAAATAGCTGATCTGCCATACCAAATTGTTGTAAATTTTCGCCAATGTTCTTCCCTAGCCGTATATAAGAAGCATTATCCCATTTTTCACCTGCTTCCAATAACACACGAATAATGCGTAAATCATCAATCAATGCGTTTACAGACGCTTTTTTCGTTCCTTCTATACGCCATACAATAAAATTATCTGTTAAAAAGAAGGTTTTTATGACTTGAACCTGTTCCTCAAAACGAGTTTGGTCACCTTTTTCTAGCAGGTAAGCAAGCCATAATCCAGCTGATTCAGATAAATATATATCCTTTTGGCTTGTTAAATCTGTACGCAATAGCCCTTTATCTGTCATTAGCTTGTGAAGGACAAATTGCTCTGTAGGTGAAAGTGGCTCCTTTGGTAGCGCAGTTTCTTTTTTTGCACAGCTTATTAACATAAACAGCGCACATATCATCACAATAATTTTCTTCTTAATAAAATCACCCCAAGTACGCCAAAATATATCCTTATCTCCTACATTTTCATTATAATATACTATCCTATACAAACTATAAACATTTCTGTGAAAAAAGCCACATTGTATATAAACCAAGACAAAAAATGATATTAAATAGAGCATAAAGATATATCCATTATCATTGTTTTTTATTTTATTTGATATTTATAAAAATTAAATGCTTTATCTCTTATATTTTTCTTAAATAACAATTACAAATTATTTCTTTTTGGCTACTTTATAAGCCGTAATTAGCACTAATTAAAAGAACTATTTTTAAGACTACAAGCAATATATGTAATAACAGTAAAAAAACATTCATTATTGAATAGGTATTGCTCCACGCTCTGGCAATATTTAATAGCTTCACAGGCTGTAAATGTCAATTGAGTACAAAAGGTCTTTTCAATCAAGAATATATTCATAAAGTCGTGCAGCGTGAGCACATTCATAATCCCATGTTCCCCCTGATAAAATCAAAGCAAGTAACGGCTTCTTCATAGCTTTTTAATTTCGGATATGTGCCAATCGCCTTCACCCATAAAAGATAAGAATTGCATTTAAAAGCTACTATTCGAAAATATTTGAGAGATAGAATTTAAAAGTTGTCTGCGTCATTTTGTGTAAAGGGTATGGAAGCAACATAATAAAAGCAGCTATTTTCATATTAAAGGCTTCCCCATACGTTAAAAATACTTAACGTTGTAACATGTAAAATAATGTTGACCGATAGATTATTGTACCTTAACATACAATATATAGAAAATATTTTTCTATATATAGGAAGAGGTGTATTTTATAGAGCGCAAAAAATATTCTGAATATTATGGAAAATGATTTGTTTCACAATAAAATTATTAGGAGGAAATATTATGACAGTTGCAGTAAAAAATTTTAGCAGCATTATGGACCAAATAAGAGATGCCTATGTAGGAGAGTCTTCTAATGAATTTTCTTTGGCAGAACACATTGGACTTCGGGCTCCTTCAGTATCTGATACACCTGAAGAATTGCAAAAATTAACACAAGACTATCAGCAGAATGTAAATAATTTTTATGAACAAGAAGAATTAAGCTTAAAAGAGAATGTTAAACAATTAGAAAATAATGATGTAAATAAAACAGATTTTATTGAGAAGATGCGTAAGAGAAAAGAAGAAGCATTAAAAAAATCTGAAGACATGATTAATAAACTCTATGATTCATTAACAGATTTTGGTGAAGTGCATCCTGCATCACAAATAATAATCCTTACCCTTGCTGATAAGATTGGGGCTTTTATACAAGACATTATGAATAAAGTTGTAGATGTCTTTGTTGGTGTAGTAGACGCTGTAAAAAAGGCAATTAGTGTAGCTGTTGATTTTATTTCTTCTACTTTCAATTCAATTGTTGATTCAACGAAAAACTTCTTTTCTGAGTTATTTTAAATAATAATGAATAAATGACTGAAAGCAGGACTGTTTACGGACAGTCTTGTTTTCCCTATTTAATATCTACACCAGCATATTTTTTCAAAGACTATCATATTTATTAAGCCAACTATCAAAAGTACAAGGTATTCTTTGCTTGTCCTCTACAGATGATAAGTTTTTTACTCACCCTATTATTTAAACGCTCCACAGCTTTACTATATGCCCCTACAAATACAGCTGAAATGAAATGAAACGAATTATCTTACACCCGCTCAGCTTAGTACTGCTGGATTGTATCAAGCGGAAAATATAGCGTACTATAGCTTATTTTTAATCATCGCCTATACAGGGGTGCGAAAAGGAGAGGCGTTGGGGCTTCCATGGCGAAATATCGACTTTGCCAATCAAACAACTACTATTGAGCGCACTATCACAGAACTATCGAAAGGCTGTCAAAGTATTGTTGCTTTCACATGGTCGGACACTGCATAGTGACAGAGCGAAGGTTAATTCGTTTATTTTCCTTTCACCACATACAACAAAGCCCTTTGAACCTACTGGCTTAAATGCTACATTTAATCGCATGGTAGCAACGGCTGAACTGCCAGCTACTACTATTCATGGATTACAACATACACATGCGACACTTCTTATTGAATAATGGTATCTCTATTAAGACAAGCGCTGAACTACACCTGAAATAATTCCTACAGCATACGGACATGTACTAAAGGAAACAGTATCCGTATTTAGTGAAAGTTTAAACGCAATTGGGGCTAGCATCTAGCTAACCCCCTCTTAAACCGCTTCATATCAATGTTTTTGTACTACTCGTTATTTTACAAGCTGTAAAATTGTTTTAAATTGTGGATGGTCGGCACGTTGTAACAGTTCGTATAAAATCATTTCTGTGCTTGTTGGAGCAATACCGAGCGCCTGCATTTTAGCTAGCCCAATATCTTTATTCGCCTTAGTGCGAGAGGACACAGCATCCACCACAACCTCAACCTCAAAACCTTGCTCCTTCAGTTGTCTTGCTGTTTGATATACACAAATATGTGTTTCAATGCCTGTCACAATAAATTGTGAACGACCACTTTCTTTCATAGCCTTGACAAATGCTTCTTCTTGACACGCACTAAAAGCCATTTTCGCTATTGCCTGTCCCTGTAAATGTTGGGCAATCTCCAGTGCTGTGCCCCCTAATCGACTTGGATTTTGCTCCAGCCATAAAATCGGCACCTCCAATGCTTGCATTGCCTGTACTAGCCTTGCTACATTCCCAATTACCGTTTCACTATCATCTACAATTGTTGCGAGCTTTCCTTGCACATCTACAACAACTAAACACGCTTCTTCCACTGTAAACATTTGTTAAACACTCCTTTCTCTATTTATTATACAAAAAACTACTTCTCTATTGTTATGCGTTCACTACACATGCTATAAACACGAACATTACTAAACAATATAACTATAAATAGCTTTTAATAACGAAAGTTACAGAGAAATAAATATATTATTTTTAATTTTATTCGTGTTTAAATCATTATCCTGCTTAAAATATGTAGATTTTGTTGCGCGCCTGTCGATATTTTGCTCAAATATTAAGAATTTTATTTTTTCTTGTGAAAATTAAGGTATAATTCAGTAAAGTTCGTTATCTTACAACAAAATAAGGAGTGTATCACTTTGACAAAACGTGCATACAATTTTAATGCAGGTCCATCTGCACTACCACAAGAAGTATTAGAAAAAGCTCAGAAACAATTAGTAAACTTCCGTGATTCAGGTATGTCCATTATGGAAATGAGTCACCGTAGTGCTATTTTCGACATCGTACATAATGAAGCCATTGCTTTACTTAAGGAGCTTTATGCTATCCCTGAAAATTATGAGGTGCTATTCCTACAAGGCGGTGCAAGCCTTCAATTTACAATGGTTCCTATGAATTTTTTAACAACGGAGCAACAAGCTAGCTACGTATTAACAGGGTCATGGTCTGAAAAAGCCTTCAAGGAAGCAAAACTATTTGGTACACCTGTTGAAGCAGCAAGCACAAAAGACCAGCAATATCGCAGTATTCCTGCCTTAGAGGATATTCATTTTACTGAAGACGATGCTTATGTGCATATTACTTCAAATAATACAATCTACGGTACACAATGGAAGAAGTTCCCTGAAACAGGAAATGTACCATTAATCGCCGATATGTCTAGTGATATTTTGTCAAAGCCTATTGATATTGAAAAATTCGGCTTAATCTACGCAGGGGCACAAAAAAATCTTGGGCCTTCAGGTGTAACAGTCGTTATTATTCGCAAAGACCTACTTGAAAAAGCGCATAAAACGATTCCAACAATGCTAAAATACACAACGCATGCAGATAGTAATTCTCTTTATAATACACCTCCAACATTTGGTATCTATATGCTAGGAGAGGTCTTAAAATGGGTAGCCGCTAAAGGTGGCGTTGCTGAAATTGAGAAGCATAATGAATTGAAGGCAAAAGTTATTTATGATGCCATTGATAATAGCAATGGTTTCTATAAAGGACATGCGACACCAGAAAGTCGCTCACTTATGAATATTACATTCCGCGTTGCAGATGAAGAACTTGAACAGCAATTCCTTACTGAGGCGAAAGCAGCGGGCTTTGTAGGGCTAAATGGGCATCGTTCTGTAGGTGGCTGCCGTGCTTCCACTTATAATGCCGTACCATTAGAGGCATGTGAAGCTTTACGAGATTTTATGGTAGATTTCCAACAAAAGCATCAAGCATAATGACAAACGACGATGAATTACGCTTCTGTAATGATTCGTCGTTTTTTTAGTTGGAAAACTATATGATTTATAGCAAATTTAACGCTTAGGGCTTTGCACAGCGCAAAAGATTTTGAGAAAAATATAGTTTTTTCAATTGCCTAGCGGACATATTACCAAGCTTTAGCGCTTCTCTAAACATAGATTATTACTGTAAGGGTTACTCTTACGAATCTAGTCGAAGGGAGGTCTTGAGAATGGAAGATAAACGTTATATGACACATATGAACTGGCAAGGCTGCAAATGCCCTAAAAAAGAGGAGCAACGCTGTCCACGCAAAGTTGAAAAATGCCCTTGTGAAAGTACACCAAAAATGAGCAGCAACTGTAGAGGCTGTATTTGTCAGCAATTAAGAAAATTAGAGCTTGCAACAGCAGTTGATATTTTCTTAGCTGGCGGTGTTAGCTTCTTAGGTGTAACATTCATTTCCTTTGACCCACGTACTTGCTGTGCATACTTCCTTGAAGCAGGCGCTGCAGCTACTTCTCCATTAATTGTGGACTGTAATAAAATTGTTGCACTTCGTAGAGCAGCTTAATCATAATAGTAGAGGGCGCTTCCTGCACGAAGCACCCTCTTTTTTAATGTTAACACGCTATCCGTCACTTCTTGTGTTCTATCCGTCACTTTTATAATGCTATCCACCACTTTTGGCGTTCTATCCGTCGCTTGCCTGATGCTATTGTTTACAATCCGGGCATTTCCCGTAGATTTCGAATTTATGGCTTTCAATTTCATAATCAGGTAGTTTTTCGCCCAGCATTTCCATTGGACAAAGATGCAGCTCTTTCACATTGCCACAATCCATACAAATAAAATGATGGTGATGATGAGGTGATTCACAGTGCATACGGAAATTACGCTCTCCTGATAGCTCTGTTTCCTCTAAAATTCCAAGCTTTACAAATGTAGCAAGGTTGCGATAAATCGTATCAAAGCTCATTCCTGGAAAATCTTTTTTCAAAACATCCAGTAAATCACGGGCTGTTAGATATTTATCGGTTGCTGCAAACATATCTAATATTAACTCCCGTTTATCTGTTTTTTTATAGCCATTTTCTTTTAAAATTTCCCACGCTCTTGAAACATTCATGGTGCTACCTCCTCCTGCTTCGCAGCCATTTTAAATGCTATTTTCTTTCCTAGAATTACTAATAGCAAGATCAAAATAGAAGTGACAACAATCGTACCCCCTGGTGCTAAATCCATATAAAATGCGCTCGTTAAGCCAATTAATACAGCCGCTTCCCCAAAAATAATCGCATAAATAATGGTTTGCTTAAAGCCCTTTGCTAATCGCATCGCAGCCGCCACAGGTAATGTCATTAGCGATGATACTAATAAAATACCTACGATACGCATACTTGCTGCAATCACAAGAGCTGTAATAATCATAAATAAAAGATGAATCGAGCGTGCAGGAAGACCGCTTGCTTTAGCATATTCCTCATCAAATGATAGCACAAATAGCTCTTTAAAAAATAAAGATAAAAAGATAATCACAATTGCAGCAATACCAATTACTACCCATAAATCCTGACGCGATACAGCGGATACCGAGCCAAATAAATAGCTCATTAAATCCGTGCTAAAGCCGCTTGCCAGTGAGATAAAGATGGCACTAATGCCAATTCCCCCCGACATAATAATTGGAATCGCCAGCTCCTCATAATGCTTATATAAACGTCTTAATCGTTCAATTAAAATCGAGCCACTCACAGAGGCTAGTATTCCTAAATAGATGGGGTTTAACATGGCTAGAGCTGTTACAGATTGACTGATATATAAGCTGCCCGCTATTCCCGCGAGCGTTACGTGTGATAGAGCATCTGCAATTAATGATAGCCTGCGCACAACAATAAACACGCCTAAAAGTGGTGCTAATACACCGATTAATAGCCCTGAGAAAAAGGCGTTTTGTAAAAATTCATAATGTAAAATTGCTTCAATCATTGTGCCTTCTCCTTCTAATGAATCTTTCTTACCGAATGACCGTACCATTTGTCCAGTGCATCCTGAGAAATATTATCAAATTCATTTTTATAGCCATGGAAGTGAATCGTTTGATTTAAGCATGCTACATGACTAATACGATTGGATACTGTGTCAACATCATGCGTCACAAGAATCATCGTAATTCCCTGTTCCCGATTTAATGTCGCCAGCATATCATAAAATGACTGCACATTCTCGTGGTCAATGCCAACAGTTGGTTCATCTAAAATAAGCAGTTTTGGATCGCTGACTAAAGCTCTTGCAATAAAAACACGTTGCTGTTGACCACCTGATAGTTCACCAATATTGCGATGCATAAAAGCATCCATACCAACTGCCTTTAAAGCTCTCTCTACTTGCTCTTTCGCATTGCGCCCGGGTCTTTTAAAAAGCCCTAATTTTTTGGTTAATCCGCTTTTCACAACCTCCTGCACGGTTGCTGGAAAGCCAGAGTTAAAGGCATTGGATTTTTGCGAAACATACCCAATCCATTCACGGTGCTTAAAGGTTGCACTTGGTTCACCAAAAAGTTGTATCTCACCTGATAGTGGCTTTAATAAACCTAAAATAATTTTTAATAATGTTGATTTACCTGAGCCATTGGGTCCAAGAAGGGCTAAAAAATCGCCCTCTTCTACACGAAAGGAAATGTTTTTTAAAACCTGTGTATAGTCATATTGGAATGACACATTTTGAATGTCGATAAGTGTTGATTTCATACATGATCGCTTCTTTCTAAGTCAAAATCATTACGATTTACAAAATTTAAGTATAAATGAAAGTGCAGTTTTTGTAAAGAAAAGAAGATAGGTGCTTTGCCCATCATTTTGCATAAAGGAGGATTGGCTTTGAGTATACAATTTTTACAGCAATTGCTTCAAAGCACTGATAAGGAAATTGTTGAAATTGCCCGACATGAAGGGTTTACTATTACAACTTCTGAAGTTAAAAAGCTTCGACCTTATTTGGAGCAATTCTCATTTTCTTGGCTTTTTTTAGGTGTGCCTAAAGATATTCTTGTAGAGGTTGAGGCAATTTTAGGAAGAAAGCGCTCTCGTCAACTTATCGCATTGTTTACAAAATAAAGACAGCCCGAAATCAGTACCATTGATTTCGGGCTTTTCCTTAACCTTTTAATGCTTCAATAAGCTCAGGCTTAAATGTACCGCTTCGCAGCATATCAATTTCAGCTTTATATGGAGCTACCTTAGATTTTGCATCACTATTTAGCGGGACAAATGGTGTTTCTAATATTTTCGGAATAGCCATTAGCTGTGGATGATGGACAACATAGTTTAATGCATCAAAGCCAATATGACCAAATCCAATATTTTCATGACGGTCTTTTCCTGCACCTTGCACATTTTTAGAATCATTAATATGCAGCACTTTAATGCGATCAACGCCGATTATTTTATCGAATTCATTTAGGACGCCATCAAAATCCTCTACAATATTATAGCCAGCATCATGTGTATGACAAGTATCAAAGCAGACGGAAAGACGCTCATTATGTGTCACACCATCAATAATTTGCGCCAGCTCTTCAAAGGAGCGTCCGCATTCTGTCCCCTTCCCTGCCATCGTTTCTAAGGCGATTTGAACGGGATAATCCTGCGCTAATACTTCGTTTAAGCCTTCGATAATTTTGGCAATCCCTGCATCCGCACCAGCGCCGACATGTGCACCAGGATGTAAGACAATTTGCGTTGCCTCTAATGCAGCTGTACGCTCAATTTCAGATTGTAAAAAATCTACACCAAGACGAAATGTTTCAGGCTTTGTCGTATTCGCAATATTAATAATATAGGGTGCGTGGACAACAATATTTGTCATACCATGCTCCTTCATATGAAGAAGCCCTTTTTCAATATTAAGATCAGCAATCGCCTTACGACGTGTATTTTGTGGTGCTCCCGTATAAATCATAAAGGTATTTGCGCCATACGATAGCGCCTCTTTACTAGAGCCAAGTAGCATCTCCTTGCCACTCATTGAAACATGTGAGCCAAGTAGCATATTAAAGCCTCCTTATTTTTTACCACGTGCTTTTAAGCGACGCTCACGCTTTTTAATTTTTTCCATTTCCCATTTCATATTACGTTTATAGCCTGGCTTTACTTTTTTAGGCTTACGTACTAATGCTTTCGCTTTTACATCAATTTCATTCTCATGCTTCACACGGTTTTTACGGGCATGACGATCCTTTAATTCCGACCATTCCCCATTTTTTACATCCTTTTGAACAAATGGAATCCCCATTTTTTCCACACGCGCTAATGCATCCTCATCCGATGGCTCAAACAATGTAATAGCTGTTCCTTTATTGCCTGCACGTGCTGTACGCCCAACACGGTGAATAAAGAATTCTAGGTCCTCTGGGATTTCATAGTTAATAACATGTGAAATTCCTTGAATATCAATACCACGTGCTGCTAAATCCGTTGCTACAATATATTGGTAGTCAAGATCACGTATTTGCTTCATCATCTTTTTACGGTCGCGCGGGCTTAAATCGCCATGGATTTGTCCGCAGCGAATCCCATGCTCGTTTAAGTAATTAGCAACATGCTCTGCCGTTTTACGCGTATTTGTAAAAATAACTGCTAGGAATGGGTTGATGCCTTCAATTACTTCCAATAAACGTTTATTGCGAGATTTAGAGCGTACTGGGACAAGTACAAAGTCGATGCCTTCTGCGACTGGTCGTTTATCATTCATATGAATATGAATAGGTGCTTCCATATATTTTTTTAGGAAGGGCTGTAGCTTTTCAGGAATGGTTGCTGAAAATACAAACATTTCAAGCTTCTCAGGCATTTGAGCAGCAAAGCCGTCAATATCTTCAATAAAGCCCATATCAAAGGCTAAATCAGCCTCATCCACCACTAAAATTGGCGCTGTATGCACAAATAATGCCTGTGCTGCCACAAGGTCACGAATACGGCCAGGTGTGCCAACAACAATTTGCGGCTGTGTTTTTAGCTTGTCAATGGAGCGTTGTTTATCTGTTCCTCCAATAAATAGCTTTGCCTGAATTGCTGTTCCTTCTATTAATTGCTGTAACGCATCAAAGATTTGCTGTGCAAGCTCACGTGTAGGAGAAGTAATCACAGCCTGTACTTCCTGCTTTTCTGCATCAATACGCTGCACAATCGGAATTAAAAAGCTATGCGTTTTCCCTGTTCCTGTATGTGCCTGTCCAATGGCACTTTTCCCTTTTAAGACAAGTGGAATAATCTCCTTTTGAATAGGTGTTGGTTCTGTAAAGCCAAGTTTTGCAATGGCGTCCTGTAAAAATGGCTGAAAATTATAATCGGTATATTTTGACATAATGCGTTCCTCCTAACATCTTTCTTATTGTATCATGATTCGCACTTGAAGGCGTATTGACGTCCTATTAGTAACAGCTTCCACATGTTTGCATCATTTTATTACCTTATCAAAGGTACTTGAAATACCAACAATATGCAATCAAAAAAAGCAATAGAGAAATGTTCAGAAATATTCGCAATATGTAATTTTCATGTCAATTTATAGTAAACTAATGATGAGTAACTTCCTTACATGTTATGATAGGAATGTATATTATTACAGGAGGTTGAGAACTTATGAAAGCAGCAAGATGGTATAAAGCACACGATATCCGCGTAGAAAACATTGAAGAACCAGTCATCGCACCTGAAAAAGTAAAAATTAAAGTACATTGGACTGGTATTTGTGGCAGTGATTTACATGAATATGCAGCTGGGCCAATCTTTATTCCAGTGGAGCAACCTCATTATGTAAGTAAAGATATTGCACCAATTGTCATGGGACATGAATTCTCAGGAGAAGTTGTTGAAATTGGCGATGGTGTCACATCTGTTCAAGTGGGCGATTCTGTTGTTGTTGAGCCTATCCTTGCATGTGGTGAATGTGCCGCTTGTAAAAAAGGAAAATACAATATTTGTAAACATTTAGGTTTCCACGGTCTATCTGGTGGTGGCGGAGGCTTCTCCGAATATACAATGGTCGATGAAAAAATGGTACACAAAATGCCAGAGGGTCTTTCCTATGAACAAGGGGCGCTTGTAGAACCAGCAGCCGTAGCATTGCATTCAGTACGTCAAAGTAAGCTAAAAGCTGGCGATAAAGCTGCTGTTTTTGGCACAGGTCCAATCGGGCTACTCGTAATTGAAGCATTACGTGCAGCAGGTGCAGCAGAAATTTATGCTGTAGAGCTTTCAGAAGAGCGTGCGGCAAAAGCTTTAGAGCTTGGTGCAACAGCCGTTATTAATCCTAAAGAAGAAGACGCCGTTGCGCGCTTACTTGAATTAACAAATGGTGGCGTAGATGTTGCCTTTGAAGTAACAGGTGTGCCAGTTGTCTTACAACAAGCCATCGATTCTACAACATTTGAGGGCGAAACAATTATCGTGTCTATTTGGGAATCTACAGCTGCTATTCAGCCAAACAATCTTGTCCTATCAGAGCGTTCTGTAAAAGGTATCATTGCTTACCGCGATATCTTCCCTGCAGTTATGGAGCTGATGACACAAGGCTATTTCCCTGCCGACAAGCTTGTGACAAAGCGTATTGCACTGGATGAAGTTGTGACAGAAGGCTTTGAAGCACTTATGAAGGAACGTAACCATATTAAAATTCTTGTAAACTCTCAAGCATAATCATAGATTGTAAAACGTCAAGAAGCTCATTCTTGGCGTTTTTTATTTGAAGTGTTCAAGCTTATACATAAAATCTCTTCAAAGCGCTCAATTCCTCAACTGATTAATCCTTTGTCGAACCCTCTCGTCAATCGCTGCATATCATAGCTATAATCAGGTATGTCATCAATGATAAAGAAGTAGAAAGGAGATCATTATGGTATTTCGACCACCTTATCCATACCCTATGTATCCCAGTGGCATGAGAATGCCTATGCCAACACCTCCACAGATGTCACCACAGTCCTTTTTCCCGCCTGGAGGCTTCCCTGCTCAACCACGAATTCCAGGCGGCTTTCCGATGGCAAATGGAATAGGTTCCTTTGGAGGACAAATGCCAATGCCACCTGTGCAGGAACCGTCTAAAATCGGTTCATTTCTACAGCAAGCCAACAGCTTATTTAATACGGCTAAAACCTATACGCCTTATATTCAGCAAGCAATGCCAATGGTGAAAAATATCCCGTCACTGCTAAAATTATATAAAGGCTTCCAAGGACTCCCCGCTGCCGGTGCTGGCGCAGCAGCTGCGGCTGAAGCGACGGGCAGTGCAAGAGCCTCTGGTGGAAGCAGACGATCTGCAAGGCAAAGTGAATCATTTACGCCGCCTGAACCACTACCATCTAAGCCAAGAATTTTCCAACCACCGATGTAAATGAACGTTTCTTTGTATTCGTAGTCCCTGTCCGTTATAATGTAGGTAGGTAAGCTTGAAAGGAGTCACAACCATGCAAGTATTAAAAATTAATCCACGTGGCTATTGCTACGGTGTTGTGGATGCGATGGTTATTGCACGAAACGCCGCACTCGATAAAACATTACCAAGACCTATCTACATTTTAGGGATGATTGTGCATAATAAACATGTCACAGATGCATTTGAAGAAGATGGTATTATCACATTAGATGGCGATAATCGTTTAGAAATTATTGAACAGGTTGAAACGGGTACTGTTATTTTTACAGCACATGGTGTTTCGCCTGAAATTCGTGAGATTGCAAAGCGCAAAGGCCTCGTGTCCATTGATGCTACATGCCCTGATGTAACAGTTACGCACGATTTAATTCGTGAAAAGTCTGCAGAAGGTTATGATATTATTTATATTGGTAAAAAAGGACATCCTGAACCAGAAGGTGCTATTGGTGTTGCACCCGACCATGTCCACTTAGTACAATCCTCTAACGATATTGATGCGCTAGAGCTAACCAATGATAAATTACTTGTCACAAACCAAACAACAATGAGTCAATGGGATGTTGCTCATTTAATGGATAGTTTAAAAGAAAAATTCCCACATATTGAAGTACACAAAGAAATTTGTTTAGCTACGCAAGTTCGTCAAGAAGCTGTTGCGAAACAAGCGGGCGAAGCGGATTTACTCATTGTTGTAGGTGACCCAAAATCAAATAACTCAAATCGTTTAACACAAGTTTCTGTTGAAATCGCTGGCACACCATCCTATCGTATTGCGGATGTTTCAGAGCTGAAAATAGAATGGTTAAAAGACATTAATACCGTTGCTGTCACTGCGGGTGCTTCAACACCAACACCGATTGTCAAAGAGGTAATTGCCTTCCTCGAACAATTTGATGAGCATGATGCATCGACACATACGATTAAACGTACAGTAACATTAGATAAAATTTTACCTAAAATTAAAACACCTGCACCTGTTGAGAAAATTATGCCTTACTAATAGCAAAAAAAATCCTGATTGCCCTACGACAATCAGGATTTTCTCTATTTACTAAAATAATAGTTAATAGGGCGACCAACGCCACCATAATGGACATCCATGGTAATAGAGCCCTGCTTTTCTAAGTAATCTAAATATCTTCTTGCGGTAACTCTGGCGATGCCAACACCCATTGCTACATCTTCTGCAGATGCGCCATCCACCGATTGTAAAAAATGGACAACCTTATCAAGCGTTGCACGATTAAAGCCCTTTGGTAGATTCTGTTCTGACTGTAATGTATTAGCCTGTATTACATGACCATGCCCGCCGCGATAATGGAATAGCTGGTCAAGCTCACCTTGTGTAAGAGCACGTTCTGTTTGTGTTTGTTTTTTAAAGCGCAAGTAATTTTCAAGTGTTCCTTGGACTCGTTCAAATGAAAACGGCTTCATAATATAATCGAAGACACCTAAATGTAGCACCTGCTTCACAGTTTCCATATCATTGGCGGCTGTCACGGTAATTACATCTACTGGTAAATCAAGCTCACGTATTTTCCGTAGGCTTGTAATACCGTCTTGCTCTGGCATAAAAATATCCATAAATACTAAGTCTGGCTGGAGCTGATGAATTTGTGTAATACCATCTAAGCCATTTGATGCCTGTCCAATTACTTGAAAATGCTCAACTTTTTCAATAAATTGACGATTGACCTCTCGCACCATTGGATCATCTTCAATTAATAATACGGTTATTTGTGCCATTGTCATCCCTCCATCCTACTTAACAATAATAAAAAGTGATTAAAAAGCTAGTTCCTTTATTTGGCTCACTCACAACTTCGATATCCCCTTGCCCTTTATGAATAATTTCTTTTATTAAATAAAGCCCTATCCCACGATAACTTTTCTCTTTTGTGGAATAGCCATTGTCAAAAATATGCTTCTTGATTTCATCTGTCATACCAACCCCATTATCTGATACAAGGATGGCTAGCACATCATCATCTTCATCAACTGATACATGAATTACTTTCTCCTCAACTTGTGCATCCTTTACTGCATCAAAGGCATTTTCAATTAAATTCCCAAATAGAATAACAAAATCATGATGATCTAAATTCGGCGGAAATGTTGTGAAGCGACTTTCACGGTCAATGTCCAAGCGAATACCTTGTTCTTTGGCATAGGAAATTTTACTAAGCAATAGCCCTGAAATATTTTCATTTTTAATACGTTCATTTAAAAAATTCGTAATTTCATCGTGCTCTTCCTTCACCTGTGTTAAGTAGGTCAATGCCTGTTCATAATGACCAAGCTGTAACAACCCAGCAATTGTATGCAGTTTATTTTTATGCTCATGTGTTTGTACACGTAACGCTTGGACAAATGCCTTGACACCTGTTAGTTCCTCCGCAAGCTTTTTCACCTCTGTACGATCTTTAAACATCGCAACGGCTCCAACTGTTTTGCCATTCACCTGTATAGGGATGCGATTGCTCATAATACTATGGTTATTAATATATAGCTCACGATTAAAGATTGGTTGATCAAGCTCTAAAATTTCAGGAAGCCGTGTATCTGGCAACACATGGAATATTTTCTGCCCAATCAATGTGGAAGGGCGTTCATGAACACCTAGTATATCGCATGCCTTTTCATTAAAAATAGTAATGGTCAGCTCATTATCAATGGCAATAATCCCTTCATGCATCGCATTAAAGGTTTCTGTTCGTTCTACATACATTTTGGCTATTTCATGAGGCTCTAACCCAAACATTTGCTTTTTTATATGTAGCCCTAATGTGTGTGCACCCCATGCACTAAAAAATAATGATAGTACAATCGTTATCATTAGCTCGATCTGCATTGATTGCAGTAATTCCACTACTGTTAGCACACTATAGCCTACAATGACAACGCCAATCTGTTGCCCCTCATTGCTCATAATAGGCACAAAGGCACGCATCATATTGCCATGCTCACCATGTGCAATGGATGTATAATAATGCTCTGTAAAAGCGGCATTGAGATCACTAGATTGTGAGATTTGTCCAATTTCCTGTGGATTTGGATGAGCATATTTGCGTCTTTGCATATCAAGCACAACGATATATTGTGCCTCATTTATATCACGAATTTCTTCTACAACTGGATGAATATGCGCTGTTGCCTCTTGAAAATTTGGCTGTGCAATATAATTTTTAATTTCAGGAAGCTGTGAAACCGTTTTAGCTACAAGTAATGCCTGGTCACGAAGGTCTGTCTTTTGTCCATTCATCACAAACCCTAATAAAAAAGTACCACCAATACTAAAGGAAAGCATAAGAATAAAAAATGTCAGAAACATAATTTTTCGTTCCATTGACAACCTTTGTAATTTCAAACAAATTCGCCTCCCTTCGACTATATTTTAGCTTACTTCGTATGTTAAAATAACAAAAACATCAGAAAATACAAATTAATTAGGTGCAATCAATGAAAAAATTTATTCTAGGAACTATTATCACTGTTTTATTGTTAATTATTGTGATTAGCGTGCAGCAAGGCTTACTACTAGCCAAACCCCTTCCTTATGATGATGAACAAACAGGATTAAGCACACAAATTACGATACATTTAAGTCATGTTGTAGCCGAAAATACACCAAAGGGACAGGCTGCTAATAAATTTGCTGAGTTAGTAGAGGAAAAGACAGCTGGTAAGGTCAAAGTACACGTTTATGCAAACGCCTCTTTATTTAATGATGAAAATGAATTTCGTGCTTTACAAAAAGGTGATGTCGAAATGATTGTCCCTACATTTTCGAAAATGACAACATATGTACCTAGCTGGCAGGTGCTTGATTTACCCTATCTCTTTCATACAGAGGAGCAAATACATGAGGTGCTAACAGGGACAATCGGTGAACAATTATTAGCAGAACTAGAACCGCTCCGTCTTCGTGTGAAAGGGCTTGGCTTTTGGTACAACGGCTTTAAACATTTAACCTCTGCCGACCAGCCCATTCATACCTTTGAAGATTTACAGGGCTTACGTATTCGCACAATGCCGAGTAGAACATTAGAAAAACAATTTGAAGCAGTGAACGCAAAACCAACATCGGTATCCTTTAGCGAGCTTTTTACAGATTTAGAAACACATACAATTGATGCACAGGAAAATACCGCCTCCAATATTTATTCTAAAGGCTTTTATAAAGTACAAAAGCATATGACCATTACCCAGCATGGCATTTTAGGCTATGCCGTTTTAATCAATGAAAGCTTTTGGAATTCATTACCTGAGAAAATCCAAAAACAAATAATCGCAGCTATGAAAGAAACAACAGAATGGCAATTTGAGCAAGCAAGATCAATGAATGATCAAGATATGCAAAAACTGATGCAACAGGATCATTTCAATGTTTATACAATGAGTAAGCAAGAAAGACTACGCTTTAAGGAACAGCTTACACCTGTATATGATTTTTATAAAACGCATATCCAAACAAATGATATTTTAACAGAGATTGAAAAAGT
Organism: Lysinibacillus sp. FSL K6-0232; assembly: GCF_038008325.1. Classification (NCBI taxonomy): domain Bacteria; kingdom Bacillati; phylum Bacillota; class Bacilli; order Caryophanales; family Bacillaceae; genus Lysinibacillus; species Lysinibacillus sp. FSL K6-0232. The sequence goes on from NZ_JBBOYW010000001.1 coordinate 2,541,259, forward strand.
TGTGACACCCTAATAGTTTTGTTCATTTAGAAAAAGCCTTTACAAATAGTGAAGGCTTTTTCTTTTGTATTATAATAGAATCACCGTTTTTTAAGTTGCTATAAAACAGCTTAAACCCCTTGCTATTACTGACTTTATCTATCCTCTTACTAAAAAACGAACAAAATGAACAATAAAAACATTACGGTCATAAAAACCATTGTCGGAAAATTTCAGCTATGATTACTTCATTGAAAGCGTTCACACTAGTGATAGGAGGAAAAGAGATGCGGATAAATTTTAAAAACTTAACAGTACAAGTGATTATCGCTATTATACTCGGTATTATTGTTGGGGCTGTCTTCCCAGAGTTTGGCGCAAAATTAAAAATATTAGCAGATATTTTTATTAAGCTTATCAAAATGTTAATTGCACCAATCATCTTCTTAACAGTTGTTATCGGGATTGGCAGCATGGGTGATGTGAAAAAGGTTGGGAAAATTGGTGGAAAGGCATTAATTTATTTTGAAGTTGTTTCTACATTTGCGCTGGCAATTGGCTTAATCGTTGTCAACCTTGTTCAGCCAGGTAAAGGCTTTAATACAGATGCAGCTAGCAAAGCAGATATTTCTCAATATACAAATGCAGCGGCTGAGGATCATGGCTTTGGAGCATTTATTTTACAAATTATTCCTGAAAATGTAGTAGGAGCTCTAGCAAATGGTGAGTTATTGCCTGTTTTATTCTCTGCTGTTTTATTTGGGCTAGCTGCTGCTGCTATTGGCGAACCAGCAAAGCCTGTTATTAAATTTTTCGAACAGGTAGCGGATATTTTCTTTAAAATTGTTAATATGGTAATGAAAATCTCGCCAATTGGGGCATTTGGGGCAATGAGTTATACAATTGGTAATTTTGGTCTAAAATCGCTGCAAAATTTAGGATTTTTAATGTTATCAGTCTATATGACAATGTTTATTTTTATCGTTGTTGTTATCGGTATTATTGCATACTACTTTAAATTTAATATTTTTAAATTTATTAAATATATTAAAGATGAAATATTTATTGTTGTTGGAACATCCTCATCAGAGTCAGCATTGCCTTCAATGATGCGTAAGCTAGAAAATTACGGCTGTTCAAAGCAAGTAGTTGGACTAGTATTACCAACAGGCTATTCCTTTAACCTTGATGGAACATCTATTTATCTATCGATGGCAGCGCTGTTTATTGCCCAAGCCTATGGTATCGATTTAGATATTTGGCAACAGCTTACATTGCTTGCAATTTTAATGCTTACATCTAAAGGGGCTGCGGGTGTAACAGGCTCTGGCTTTATTACACTTGCTGCCACACTTGCTGCATTCCCAATGATACCAGTAGAGGGAATTGCCCTATTAATCGGTGTAGACCGCTTTATGTCAGAGGCACGTGCTGTGACCAACCTGATTGGTAATGGTGTAGCAACAGTTGTTGTATCAAAAGTAGAAAAAGAATTCGATTTTGAGCAGGAGAAACGTGCGCTTGCAGGACAAGTGACAACGGCTCCATAAGTAATAAAAACTGCTGAAAGAGCATGGCTATCGCCTTCAGCAGTTTTTTTATGGCTAATTAATTTTTTCTCGTTGTGCATTTAAAATATGAATAACGTATGCAGCCTGCTGTGGTGCATTTGTTTGGACAATTTTATTAATGGTATCTTCCATTTTAGCAACTAGTGTCAGTGCTTCATGATTGGCATCTTTTATCGTTGTGTGAATCGTAATGGTCGTTTGATTTTCAAGCGTTAAATATTCATAGACATCGAAAGCTTGGAGACCTTCCAGTAAAGCCTCTATTAAAAAATTCGTGCTATCATCCATTTTTTGATAATCCAGCAATGATGTTAGCTCCCATCTTTCAAAAACAATTGTATAATCCTTCAACACAGAGTTTTGAATCGTATTTTTAGCAATGGACATTAGATCATCTTTTATGGCAAGAAAGTACTCCTCTCCTCCAACAACCTGTATAACCAATTCTTTGTCTGCCGTTCTTTTTACATCAATCCCTACATATGTTTCAAGCAGCTTTTCTTTTAATGTAGCCTGCGTGAATGCTTCCTGCGTGATGAGCCGCTGCTCCTCTTGCACAATTTTGGGCTCTCTACCCTCTGCAAACAATATGACGACAGCTATAGTCGCTAACAGTAACCCTATAATTATTCGTAGCCTTCTATGCATATCACCCCTCCTGATAGGAAGGTATGACTAGCAGAAATGCAATATTCACTACCTAAAAAGATGACCGCTTCCATGCGAGAAAACGGTCATCCTATTATTTTCTATTGATTGGTCGTTCTAATGCCATTAGCTCTTCTTCAATAGAAGCATATTGTCTTTCTACCACATACTTTGCATCGGATAATGCCGCATTGTAAATGTATGGCGCAATATGTTCTTTCATAAAGTCCAATAAACGCTCTGCCTCAAATTCGCTTAGCTCTTCATCTCGCTGATTATAGAAAAAACGTTGAATATCCTCAATCATCATTTCTTGTTGTGCCTTTGTAAAACGAATAAACATAGCCATCTCCCTTTCTGCAAGTATATTAATAAGCGTATTTTTTAGCCGAATACTAATTTACCTAGTATTCGGCTTGTTGATTACTTTTGACATTCAAAGCCATATTTCGTAGATAGAAAGCTTTTTTCCTTTGTTACAATGGCTTGTCCACCTTCACTTTCACATTGCTGTGTCATTGCATCGATTTTTTTATCATTCATCATATTGGTCATCATTGTCATACCAATGCCAAATACGGCGATAAATAGACCAATAATAATCCATAGCTTACCAGCAGATTGTTTAGTTGCCATATGTGCTCTCCTCACTTATACAAATAAAAATGGTTCTGTATGGATGGCTGATTGGACAAATTCAACATGATATTTTTTCTCTGCGCATAGTGTCGCCATTTTCTTGGCAACGCCTGCAATCATCACCTTTTCCACATGATGACCAGGGTCAACAATTTGTAAGCCAATCGCCTGTGCATCCTGCGCTGTATGGAAATACATATCTCCTGTTAAAAAGACATCTGCTCCTGCACGTTTTGCTGCATAAATATATTTATTGCCATCACCACCAACGAGTGCAACTTTCTGAACCTTTGACTGTAAATCGCCTACTACACGCACTGCTGGTACATCTAGCTGCTGCTTTACATAGCTTGCAAATTGCTGTAAGGTCATTTCCTCTGGTAGATAGCCTACACGCCCTAAGCCCATTTGATTTGTACGCTGTTCAAGACGGATAATATCATAGGCAGGCTCCTCATATGGATGGCTGTTTAGCATCGCTTTTATGACGCGATTTTTAATGGATTCTGGAAAGACAACCTCTACCTTTACCTCTTCCTCCATATGTAATTCGCCAACAGTCCCTACGAATGGATTTGCACCTGCTGCTGCACGAAAGCGCCCTTCACCAATAGATGTATAGCTACATGCCTCATAATCACCAAGTCGTCCTGCACCTGCCGTTGCTAGTGCCTCACGCAAATGTTCAGCATTCGCTGTTGGGATAAAGACAGCAAGCTTTAAAAGGCTTTCTGAATAAGTTTCTTCTAAAATGGTACGCTGCTCAAGCTGTAAAGCATCTGCCAATAAATCATTAACACCACCTGCAGCTACATCTAAGTTCGTATGAGCTGCATACACAGCAATATCATGCTTAATTAGCTTTTCATATAAGCGTCCTGCTGGATTGTCTGTGCGAATATTAGCAAGACGTCTAAAAATTGGAGGATGGTGTGCAATAATTAGCTCACAGCCTTTGTCAATCGCCTCACTCGCTACAGCTTCATTGACATCCAATGTAACTAACACTTTATGAACAGGTTTATTTAATGTACCAATGGCAAGTCCAATTGGATCATTATCCATACAAGCTAGCTTTTTCGGTGACCATGATTCAAACACTTGAATGATTTCTTGACCATTTACTGCTTTCATCTTACAAAACCCCTTCCACTAAATGAATCAGAGCCGTTAACTCTGCACGTTTTGCTTCAATTTCAGGTGTTTGTTCTGCATCTGCAATGGATCGCAATACTCGTTGCCAATTTTCCTTTTCACGCAGCCACTTTTTAATAAATGCCGGTGAGCGACGTTGGCTTAATCGAGGACCAACTAAAATTTCTGCCTCTGAAAGCTCCATTTGTCCTCGTTGTAATACGAGAATTTCATAGATTTTATCATCTTCTTCTAAAATTTCTTCATCAACAATTGCCCATTGATGTGCTAAAGCCCATTCGCGAATTACTTTGGCATGAATATTCGGCTGTAAAATAAGACGTGTTACACCTTGCAGCTTTTCTGGATGCTTCTCTAAAATAGAAACAATTAAAGGTCCGCCCATGCCAGCAATTGTTATTGTGTCTACATGGTCAGCCGCTTCAATCGCTGCCAGCCCATCAGCAAGACGTACTGTAATTTTTTCTGTTAGCCCTTCCTTTTGTACCTGCCCGACTGCTGATTCATAAGGTCCTTTAACAACCTCTCCTGCAATGGCATACGAGGCAATCCCCCTATGAACGGAATAGCATGGTAAATAAGCATGATCACTCCCAATATCAGCAACAATAGCTCCTGAAGGAATAAATTTTGCGACTGTTTCTAATCGCTTTGATAGTTTTTGTGCGTTCATTTTATACCGCCTACCTTAAAATAGAGTCCACTCTTAGTATGGATGATGTAAAGAAAAAAAACAAATGGCGTCGCCCAAAGTTTATCATCTAAAGAAACAACCCCATATGCATGATTTTTTGCATTAAAAAGTAGCTGCACCATTTCAGTACAGCTACTTGTCATTCATCCTATTCTAATGTAGAGATGTATTCAGCAATTGCTTTTGCTTCATCTTCTGTTTTCATGTTTGGTTGCATTGGTGTACCTTCAATACCGTTTACTAAAACGTCTACGATATGCTCTTCATCTAAACCATGTAGATTTGGACCCATACCGCCTGTTAAGTCACCGCCATGACAACCGATACAAGATTGTACTAATGCAGAGCCATCATCATTCGCCTCTGTTGTTTCTGTAGATTCGCCACCTTCATGTTCAGCAGCAATTTCTTTCTTGTTATCTGCACCTTGTAAAGACATGAAGAAAATAAGACCAATACCAAATGCGAGAATTAAGATGTAAGGAACGACTGGATTGTTTTTCATAAGTTTCCCCTCCTCATTTTAAGTCTACTTCTATCTATAATATAGAATCAGTCAACATCTAATATTGTACTTCATTCCTAGAGAAACGAAAAGCCCTATTCGCTAAGTTTTCCTTTGTTTGTAACAAATTCGACATTTCTGTATCTATTGGCTAAAATATGTCTTGCCATTCCAAAAATGAATACTAATCAGTTGCTATTTATATGCGCTACTAAAAATCAAAGTTTCCTTTTGCTACTAATGATAACTACTAAAGCTCACACTAAATTTATGATATAATACCCAATCAGCGCTAGTAATCCTAGTACACCTGAAACAGTGAAATAGAGTAGCTTCATTTTGATGCCTGACCAAAGCCAAATCACACAATTGGCAGCAATTAAGCAAAATAACACGAGATTATCACCACTAAAATAAGTAGTGCAAATGCGAATAGACATGCTAAATAGTAAAATGGCAGCAAGTAAATGAAAAATAGGGGCTAATAGATGTTTTTTTCGCGCCATATTCCATGCAATGATAAATAAGATACACGCACTAATCCCCACTACAATGGTTAAAATCAATGTCAAGGAAGTGATTGTAAAATAGATGGCTAGCATCGCAATAATCACGATACATAGCCCTACGATTAACAAAATCATTTTGCGTTTTTCTGTTGGCAAAACAGCTTGTTTTGGGTGTTGTACAGGCTCTAATTCTTCTGGGTCTGCTCCTTCTGTATAAAGAGCTGCTAAAAAATCACAATAGTGTTCTGGTAAAAGTTTATTTTGTTTCCAAAACAAAATCTCATTCAGAATTATCTTTTTTCGAGGATTTGTCATAGTGTTAGCTCCAAACATTGCTTAATAATGGTTGTTGTTACAATTTTATCTCACACTATAAAAAAACACATCTGTATAAAGTAGCAAATCTATTATTTTGTTCCTTCTAATTATCTATTATTACCCATCATGCTATAGGCGAATAGCTTTTGTTTTGCAGCTTTAAGCTATTAAAAAGGAGCTATCCTCATGAGCTTGTTGCTCATTATACGGACAGCTCCATCTATATTCAATTTATTCTAAGAAATCTTTTAGACGTTTACTGCGAGAAGGGTGGCGTAATTTTCTTAGCGCTTTCGCTTCAATTTGACGAATACGCTCACGTGTCACACCAAATACTTTCCCTACTTCTTCTAATGTACGTGTGCGACCATCATCCAAACCAAAACGTAAACGAAGCACGTTTTCTTCACGGTCTGTTAATGTATCTAGCACATCTTCTAATTGCTCTTTTAACAATTCATAAGCTGCATGGTCAGATGGAGATTGAGCTTCAGAGTCCTCGATAAAATCTCCTAAATGGGAGTCGTCTTCTTCCCCAATTGGTGTTTCAAGAGATACAGGTTCTTGGGCAATTTTTAAAATTTCGCGTACTTTCTCAGGTGTTAAATCCATTTCTTCGCCAATTTCTTCTGGAGAAGGCTCACGACCTAAATCCTGTAATAATTGACGTTGTACACGGATTAATTTATTAATCGTTTCGACCATATGAACAGGAATACGAATTGTACGTGCTTGGTCAGCAATTGCACGTGTAATTGCCTGACGAATCCACCATGTTGCATAAGTAGAAAATTTAAAACCTTTACGGTAATCGAATTTTTCAACGGCCTTAATAAGCCCCATGTTCCCCTCTTGAATTAAATCAAGGAATAGCATACCACGACCAACGTAGCGCTTCGCAATCGATACAACAAGACGTAAATTCGCTTCTGCCAGACGTTTACGCGCTTCCTCATCACCTTGCTCAATACGCTCTGCTAATGCTATTTCTTGCTCTGCAGATAATAAGTCCACACGACCAATTTCCTTTAAATACATACGTACAGGATCGTTAATTTTAACACCTGGTGGTACACTTAAATCATTTAAGTCAAAAGTTTCCTCATTTGCTTCTTCTTTCATTAAGCTTTCTTCTTCAAATTCTTCTTTACCGATAATTTGAATATCTTTATGCTTTTCAAGGTCTTCAGCAAAATGGAAAATTTCTTCGTTTTCCAATTCATAAGGAGCAAGTTTCTCTGAAATTTCTTTCATTGAAATTTCACCTTCTGTTTTTGCCTTTTCTTGTAGGATTTTTTTTGCATCATCTAATGTAACTTCTACTTCTATCTCTTTTGAACGTTCTGACTTGTCCGCCATAAACCTTCCTCCTTCTAAACAACCGAATCGGGTTAAATCGCCGATAACGATTTTCTTAAATGAATAATCTGTTGGGCGATTTCAAGTGCACGTGCATACTCATGCATCTTCTCCGCTTCCTTTGACTCATGCATCTTTTGTTCAATTTCTTGCTCAATTCTATATTTTTGAAGCTGGCGTATAGAGTCTAGTACCTCTGCCTCTGCTTGATCAGGATCTCGCTCCACTAAAGCCGCTTCCATCACAATTTTTCGCAATTCAGCATCATCCAAAATTTCCATAAAGCGTTGATAATCAGGATGACCATATTCCTCATAAAACCCTACTAAGCGAACAAACACTGCCATATAAGCATCTCGTACAAATGGTTCTTTTTGCTCACTTCGTAATACCCTGTCTACTACATCTATATTATGAAGCATATGTGCAAGTAATAAACGTTCGGCACGTTCGGCTGCATCCATAGGCTTATGTTGTTGCGTGACTGGCATCGAAGGCTGATATATCGGTAATTCTGCTTTTGTAGAACGTACCTGATTTGCCTCTAGCTTTCGGAATTGAGCATAAATGGCTTCCTCTGAGATATTCGTTTCATTTGATAGCTGCCGTATATACAAATCTCGCTCGACTGGTGAGGACCTACCTATTAGCTGCTCTAGTACTTCTTGAATATATTGAAGCGTATCATTTTCAAATTGAAAATTCTTATTGCGTCTAGCATGCATCATCATAAAAGCAATATACGCGTGAGGATTTTCCAAAATTTTCTCTTTAAAGGCTTGTCCTCCAAAAGTACGAATATATTCATCTGGGTCTAATTTTTCTGGTAGCACCGCAATATTCACTTTCATGCGCTCCGTATGCAGTAGTTGCGCCGCTCTTTTCGCTGCATCAAAACCAGCATTATCACCATCATAGCAAATTGTAACTTGCTCTACTAAGCGCTTCAGCTTTGTGATATGCTGATTTGTTAGCGAAGTCCCCATTGTTGCAACGGCATTGCTAACGCCTGCTGAGCTAGCTGCCAACACATCCATAAAACCTTCCATCAATATTACTTGACGATTTTTCCTGATAGAAGTTCGTGCTTGATCTAGGTTATAAAGCACTTCACTTTTTTGAAATATTGGTGATTCTGGACTATTTAAATATTTTGCCTCTTCACCAGTAGCTGAAAGTATCCGTCCTGAGAAAGCAATGATTTTGCCGTTCTCATCACGAATCGGAAACATAATGCGCCCTCTAAAACGATCAAAATAACGCTCTTCCCCTTCTCGCTTAATGATTAAACCACTTTCTGCAATCTCTTGTAAGTTATAACCTTTTCTTTCAAGCAATATTGTTAATGCATCAAAGCTTGGGAGAGACCAACCGATGTTATTAGATTCGATAAGTTCCCTTGTAAATCCTCTTTCTAGCAAATAATTTAAAGGTTCCTCACCATCTTCGGTGTTCAACAGTAAATGATGAAAAAAATCTGCCGCAAAAGCATGTGCCTCTTTCATCCGCTCTTCTGCTTTTGAAACCTTTTTCGTAACGCCTGGGAAACTTGGCTCAATATCTAAATGTATGCCAGCACGCTCCCCAAGTTTCACAACTGCATCAGGAAAAGAAATGCCCTCTATATCCATTACAAAAGTAATGGCATTACCACCTGCACCACAGCCAAAGCAATGAAAAATTTGCTTGTCCGTTGATACAGAAAAAGACGGTGTTTGCTCTCCGTGAAATGGACAGAGCCCAAACCAATTTCGCCCACGTTTTGTAAGCTGCATATATTCACTAATCACATCAACAATATCTGACTGTGTGCGAATTTGCTCAATTACTTCTTCTGGAATCTTCCCTGCCAAATCCATCACCATCTTAAATATTTACGTTCTAAAAACACAATTCGCTATCCATTTTAAAATTCCTTTATTTCTCGACAAAAAATAGGATTTTTCTCTTTTCAATATTTTTACCACAATTTTATTATTATAAAACAAAAATTAGTATTTATCTATACCATTTTCAAAATCCACTCAAAAAAACCGCCTCTATGAACCGAGGTGGCTTATGGAAGTCCCATCTTTATTTACAAGTTAAAATATATTCAATAATCGTATTTGCTGTTTCTTCAACAGCCTTATTTGTGACATCAATGACTCGGCAGCCTATTTTATCGACAATTTTCTCAAAATGTTGAATTTCTTCTAATATACGATGATGTTGCGCATAGATGGCATCATCATTTAAGCCAAGCGATAGCAATCTTTCTTTTCTGATAGAATTTAACTTTTCAGGCGAGATAATTAACCCAAAGCATTTTTTCGGATCTATCTGTAAAAGCTCTTCGGGTGGCTCTACCTCTGGAACTAAAGGTACATTCGCCACCTTATATTTTTTATGGGCCAAATACTGTGATAGTGGTGTTTTCGATGTTCTTGACACACCGACAAGTACAATATCAGCTTGCAATAATCCACGTGGGTCTCTACCATCATCATATTTTACGGCAAATTCAATCGCTTCGATTTTTTTAAAATAGTCATCATCTAGCATATGAACAATACCTGGTGCTTCCAATGGTATTTCTTCCATAAAGGTTGCCATGGACTGTAAAGCTGGCCCTAAAATATCAACAGCCTGTACATTTTCTTGTGCACATAGCTCATGTAATAATGAGCGCATCTCTTGCCGCACAAGCGTATAAACAATAAATGCTCGTTGCTGTGCTGCAAGACGAACAATTTTACGGATAAGGTCCTCAGATTGAATATGAGGGAATCGACGAATCATCGTATTTTCTAAGCCTGGTCGGAACTGGCTAATAACAGCTTTCGCTACTTGATCACCAGTTTCACCGACAGAATCTGATACAACAAATACGCGTAATCTTTTCATACAGCTCTCCTTCAAATCTCGATGTTTTGTGCAAGTGATAAGAAAGCTCTTGTAATCGTTGTTTTTGTTAAACGACCTACAATGTTTAAGCCACCTTCTTTTGGCTCAACAACTGGTAGCGAATCGACTTCCCTTTCAATTAGCTTATTCGCTGCCACAACTAAAGAATCTGATCTTTCACAATACGAAATATTTGGCATACGCGTCATAATAATGTGTACAGGAATTTTGTTTAAATCCTGTGAACCGATACTTGTACGTAATAAATCCTTACGTGATAGGACGCCTGTCAAAAACTCATTCTTATCTACGACAAAGAGTGTACCAACATCTTCTGAAAACATAAAGCAAATTGCATCATAAACTGTCATCGTTTCTGGTACAACGACAGGACCAGAGTGAAAATCTTTCACTTTCAATGAATGAATACTATCTAGCAATGTAACAGATGCCTTTTTACCTGAATAAAAATAACCGACTCTCGGCCTTGCATCTAAAAATCCTGCCATTGTTAAAATTGCTAAATCTGGTCTTAACGTTGCCCTTGTCAGATTGAGACGCTCTGCAATATGCTCACCCGTAATAGGGCCATTTTCTTTCACAATCTGTAAAATGTCTTCCTGACGTTTATTGAGTTCGATTGGACTCACCGCCTCAAATCTAATAGTGTTATACTTATGCTCGATTATTATATACTATTTTAATAATTATTGCGAATTAAAGAACTACATGCTACAATATCAACACATACGCTTCTGTTCGATACATGTTCGAGCAAGATTGTGTTATACAGGCGATGAGGGGAAAAAAGTATCTGTTCCATATACAAGCGAGTAGAGATGGTGAAAGTCTACACAGTAACAGAGAAAAGGCACTCCCTGAGCTAACTTTTTGAAAAGAGGTTTTAAACATAACGTTTAAAACAATCAGGGTGGAACCGCGGGTATTAGCACTCGTCCCTGGGCATACATTGTGCCCGGCGACGGGTGCTATTTTCATGTAGTGTAATTTAAAGGAGGCTATTTTCATGACAAACAAATCAATGGAAACAATCGTATCATTAGCAAAGCATCGTGGCTTTGTCTTCCCAGGTTCTGAAATTTACGGAGGTCTTGCAAACACTTGGGATTACGGTCCACTTGGTGTGGAATTAAAAAATAATATTAAAAAAGCTTGGTGGCAAAAATTTGTCCAAGAATCTGAGTACAATGTAGGTCTTGATGCTGCTATTCTGATGAATCCTAAAGCTTGGGTGGCATCAGGTCATGTTGGTAACTTTAATGACCCAATGATTGACTGTAAAGCTTGTAAGGCTCGCCATCGTGCAGATAAAATTATTGAGGATGCTGCACTGGCACAGGGCGATGAAATTATTGTAGACGGTATGACGTTTGACCAAATGAAAGAAACAATGGTGAAATACAATGTTGTTTGCCCTGATTGTGGAAAGGCTGATTTCACAGATATTCGCCAATTTAACCTAATGTTTAAAACATTCCAGGGTGTAACAGAGTCTTCTACAAATGAAATTTACTTACGCCCAGAAACAGCTCAAGGTATTTTTGTCAACTTTAAAAATGTCCAACGCTCAATGCGCAAACGTACACCATTTGGTATAGCACAAATCGGTAAATCATTCCGTAATGAAATCACACCAGGTAACTTCACATTCCGTACACGTGAATTTGAACAAATGGAGCTTGAGTTCTTCTGTAAACCTGGCGAAGACCTTGAGTGGCATGCATATTGGAAAGAATTCTGTAAAAATTGGTTACTAAATTTAGGGATGAAAGAAGAATCTATGCGTCTTCGTGACCATGAGGATGATGAGCTATCTCACTACTCTAACGCTACAACAGATATCGAATTCAAATTCCCATTTGGCTGGGGAGAGCTGTGGGGTGTAGCGGATCGTACAGATTACGACTTAAAGCAACATATGGAGCATTCAGGTGAAGATTTCACATATATCGACCCTGTATCAAATGAGCGCTATGTTCCTTATTGTATCGAGCCATCATTAGGGGCTGACCGTGTAACATTAGCATTCCTATGTGATGCGTATGATGAGGAGGAGCTTGAAGGTGACGATAAACGTACTGTTTTACGTTTCCATCCTGCACTAGCACCATTTAAAGCGGCTGTACTACCGCTTTCTAAAAAATTATCTGATGAAGCGGCTGATGTTTGGGCTGAGCTTCGCAAAGCATTCCCTGTTGACTTTGATGAATCACAATCAATCGGTAAACGCTACCGCCGTCAAGATGAAATTGGTACTCCATTCTGTATCACATATGATTTCGACTCCAAAGAGGATGGTCAAGTAACAGTGCGTCATCGTGATTCTATGACACAGGTTCGTATGCCAATTGCCGAAGTAAAAGCATATATCGAAAAACACCTTCAATTCTAATGCACAAAAAGAGAGAGTTCGCCATCTGTTAGGCAACTCTCTCTTTATGCTTTATAGGTTGAAAATAAACGCTCCTGCATTTTTTCCTCAAATGAAAACTTTTTCATGCTCATACCGATTAAGCTTACAAGGATTTCCTCAATATCTGCTAGCGAGTAATAAAGAAATGCTCCTTCTCGCATAGGGCGAACTCGCTTTTCCACAGTCGGTTCATCCTCAATAAAATAGGCAACATTTACATTACAATGCTCCATTAACTGTGTAATCTGTTGGTCATCACCAGGGTTTATAAAGAACGGAACAATTTTATCAATATATAAAATGCTTTGCACAAGTTTAATAAAGAAGTTTTCACGAAGAGGCGTTTCCACCACTAAAATGGTTGTATGTTCATGCTGGTAATCCATATATAAAACAGCTAATTGCTCCTCCAGTAACTTCTTTAATATATAAATAGAATTTTGATATTTTGTTTGATCTGTTTGTATTTCTCTTGTTAATAGGCGCAAGATACGAAAGGCTGGTAAGAAAATTTTTAATACAATCTCTTTTGGATGTAGATGATCAATTAATTTACTATAGTGCATTCTTAAATTATTTTCATCACAGCGGATTAATTGCTCCACAAATAAATTAAAAATCTCCTCAAAACTATCTGCACGGTAATCAATCATTTTGACAATTTTCACACTATAATTCAACGGCAGATTCATGGATGTTTGCTCATCTAGCAATCTTACCTTTGGCAATGTTGGAAATAAATCATAGACAAGCTCCACTCGTGCACTACGGTTATCGGATAATAAAACAACCGAGTTCACAGGATAAATACCTAAACATTCCACAAATTTATGCATAAAGCCTTCATTATATAAATGTCGATCCCTATATAAGACAGCTAAAGCATCTGTAGCGCCATAGCCAGTATGATACACACGCTTCGATGTCATCGCTGAATAGCCATCAATAATTTGCAGCAATTGTACACCTTCACTCATTTCATCTGCACATAGCTGATTCGGATAGCCTTTGCCTGCAAATCGTTCATGATGATCGCGTGCTAAATAAGCAATATCTTCCTCACCATTTTCCACCAACAGCTCATAGCCCCTTGTTGTATGTGTTTTAACAATATCAAATTCATCCTCAGATAGCTTTCGTTTTAAATTTAATATTTCTTGTGGAATAAATACTTTTCCAATATCATGAAATAAATAGCCTCTTGCCAATGTTTCAATATCTGTTAAGCCAAGGTAACGAGCAAAAATAGTACCTAAGACAAACACATCAAATGAATGGACAAATGAATATTCGTCCCATTCCTTTAAGCGCATTAGTAAATCATAGCGATGCTTCTCTTCCAAAATCTTTTCAAAAACACCTCGTACATAGGCTGTATCCTGTATGCTTTTCAATATTTGCCCATAGCGTAATTCATGCACAACATTCTCGAGCGTTGTCATAAAAAGCTGGCTTACCTTTTCTTTATAGTCATCTACTGGTTCTTTTTCATCAAGGAATGGCTCAAATAAATCTTCATATTCTCTTGCTCGCTGCACACTTAAATCATGGACAACACGAACCGAATCAGCAGGTATATAAACAGACAATTCATCTACTTTTCGAAGCTTCAGTAATGCAATAATGCGTTCCGTTAAAACTAAATCTTTTTTAGCTAATAAACGATATTCCGAAAAAATATCTTCGGCTAATATATCATTTGCTTCAACTTCATTAATGCTTAAGGTTACTTTTCGCAGCATATTTTATGCCACATTATACATAAAGGATGCATAATGTGACTCCCTCCTTTTTCCATAGGAATGCATTATTCTGATAAACGTATCCATAACACCTCCGCTAACTCTCGTCTAAACCACAGAAAAATCTGTGACATTGGTTAGAGGCTTTATCATAGTTCAACGAATGGTTGTATAGCATTATTTTTTACTATAAAAACAGTTGTAAAACTAAGATAAAAGGACGTTTTGCTGATAGAGGCATGTTAAAGCTATATAAAGTTTATTTTAATCATTCACAATCATTAAATTTCAAAACAATTAGTTCCATTCTATCGCAGATAAAAGAGCTTTCTATAGGCTTGGCTTTCTCCTCTTTCATGTTCAACGCTTCGCACTGCCGCCACAAGCTCTAGCTTATTACATGGAAATATCCGTCATCATTTTCACTCATTTAGAGCTCATAATCAAAAAGAAATATCAACAGGATGATCTATATTTATTACAATATCATAGGTTAAAATGCCTTTTCAACTAGTATATGGTGTTCATATGATTAGTTTATACTATTAAAATGATGCAAACTATGTAAAAATAAGATTACTTTAGACTATTTTATATCTAAAAAATAATTAATTTCAAATATAACTATTTCTAAGGTACTATTAAATTCTTTTTATAAGCAAATATATTATTATATATATTAATTTTATATAATAATCCCTCTTTTTAAAAATTTGAAATTTTATTTATTTACACTACTTATGATTTATATAAAGCAGCCTTTCAATGACCAAATAAATAGGTCTTTTCACTTAATTCATTTGATTGTTATAATAGGGGGGAAATTGCCTAGAGGCTATGAAAATATAAAATGCCAGAAGCATTTTAATCGTCTTCTGGCATTTCATCTTTTGTAGTAGTGGAGCGAATTTGTAATTCGGGCGTACGCTCTAGCTGGTCAATAAATTTCCTTGTTTTAAAGCGTATCCCTGTTTGCTCCTCATAGATGGTGGTAATAATCTTCTTAATAAAATATTTTGTTTCTTTTTTCAATTCTATTTTGCCAATTTGCTCAATTGGTACAGTATAAAACATGCGAATTAGCTTAAGCTGTGTTGGTGTTAGACGAATAATATAAGGATCATGCTGGTAGCAGCGGTGGCATAAAAATCCCCCTTGTGCAAAGGAAAAAGCAAATTCACCATCAACAGCCCCACATGAGGCACAAGCATGTAAAATAGGCTGCACACCTGTATAAGGGAGCATTTTCCATTCTACAAATAATGTAATCGCTTCAGGATCATACCCTTCCTCTATTGCTTGTAATGCTTGAAGTAGCACCTCAAATGCAAAAGGCTCAGGCTTTCCTTCCTCTACAACGCGCTCCACTAGCTCCATAATATAGCTAGCATAGGCTGTCGCTACAATATCCTCACGAATATGGCGCATTGAATGAAGGTGCTCCCCTTGTTGCAATGTTCCCATGCCTGTATGGTGCTGTACCATAAACATGCCATATGTAAAGGGCTGTGTCACAGATGCCAATCTACTAGAAGGCTTCTTGGCTCCTCTAGCCATCGTCGCCACCTTACCAGCCTCTCGCGTTAATAATGTAACGATTTTATTGGATTCTCCGTAGGCGCGTGCTTTTATGACAATCCCCTCCCATTTATGAAGCATCATACCGCCTCCTTTCTTCAAAAAATAGAGCTCTCCAAAATTTTTGGACAGCTCCACATACACCTATAACAGCACCTTAATATTCATCATCACGGAATCCAAAGTCACGTAAATGTGTTGATTTATTGCGCCAATCTTTTTGCACCTTCACCCATAGCTCTAAATATACTTTAGAGCCTAGCAGCATTTCAATATCTTTACGTGCACGTATCCCCACTTCTTTTAATAGTGCACCACGTTTCCCAATAACAATCCCCTTTTGAGAGTCACGTTCTACAATAATCGTTGCCGCCACATGAATTTTACCTTCATTTTCCTCGTCACGGCGAATTTTATCAATGACTACTGCTATGGAATGGGGAATCTCCTCACGTGTTAAATGCAATACCTTTTCACGAATAAGTTCAGAAATAATAAATCGCTCAGGATGATCAGTCACTTGATCTGCTGGATAATATTGTGGACCCTCTGGTAAATATTTTGATAGTGTTGCTAATAGGTTTTCAACATTATTACCTTGCAGGGCAGAAATCGGCACAATCTCCGCAAATTCATAGCGCTCTTTATAGCTCTCAATAATACCGATTAATTCATCTGGATGAATTTGATCAATTTTATTAATCACAAGGAACACAGGCGTTGAATTTCCTGCTAGCATATCGAGAATAAATTCATCACCTTTACCAAGCTTTTGCTCTGCATTGACCATAAACATAATAATATCGACTTCACGCAATGTATTTTTTGCAACTTTTAACATAAAGTCACCTAGTTTATGTTTAGGCTTATGAATACCTGGTGTATCAATAAAAACCATTTGGCTATCATTTGTTGTTAGTACGCCCTGTACTTTATTTCGTGTTGTTTGCGGCTTATCACTCATAATGGCAATTTTTTGACCAATCACACGATTTAAAAATGTTGATTTCCCTACGTTGGGACGGCCGATAATGGAGATAAAGCCTGATTTATAGCCCTCTTTAGTTTCCAGCATTCTCTAAATCCTCCGTTGTAAATGCAAACGGTAATAATTCGCCCACTGAGGTTACCGTCACATCACCTTTTAAATTCGTTAAATAAACAGGCATTGTTGGCGCACAAAACTCCATCATTACCTGACGACACGCTCCACAAGGGGCACATGGACCATCTGTATCCGCCACAATTGCAATCGCCTCAAAGTCATAAATCCCCTCTGATACAGCTTTAAAAAACGCTGTACGCTCGGCACAATTTGTCATACTATAGCCTGCATTTTCAATATTACAGCCGTGAATAACCTCTCCATCCTTCGTTAAAAGCGCTGCACCTACCTTAAATTTAGAATACGGTACATAGGCTTTTTCTCGTGCTTTTTTTGATTCCTCTAACAATGCTTGCATATCGATTGTCATCTATATAAATTCTCCCTTATGTCATTATTCAAGGCACTCTTTTTGCTTAAAACCATTTTGGTAGAAAGATGAGTAACCCGATGATAGCACTGAATAGCGCAAATACTAACACTGCACCTGCCGCAATATCTTTTGCCTGCTTTGCGAGCGGATGGATATCTGGTGACGCTAAATCAACGACCCGCTCGATGGCTGTATTGATCATTTCCAGTGCCAGCATTAGTGCTATTAATAGTAGCACAATATACCATTCTATACGAGATAAACCTGTAAAATAACCAGCCAGTATAACAATGATTGCACTTAGTACATGCGATTTCATATTTTGCTCTTTACTTGCTGCAATAATGCCCTCAAATGCATAGCCAAAAGACCGCAAGTATTTACGCATATTCATTTAGTTTCTTCCTAAGCCAAATGTTTGTAAAATTTCATCCTGCTTGGTAAACATCACTTTCTCTTCTGCTGGCTCCATATGATCATACCCAAGTAAATGTAAAAAGCCATGTACGGCTAAAAAGCCTAGCTCTCTTTCAAAGGAATGATTATATTCCTCTGCCTGCTCCTTTGCACGATCCGTTGAAATAATAATATCGCCTAGCACACGCGGCATCCCTTCAAAAATGATTTCCATTTCACCTTCACCTAGCTCCTCTAGCGCAAAGGAAATAACATCAGTTGGTTGATCCTTGCCACGATATTCACGGTTAATCTCCTGAATCGCCTCATTTGTCACAAATGTAACAGAAACTTCTGCTTCAGGTTCAATATTTTCTACACTTGCAGCATGCTGTAACAGCTTTTCCACAAGCTCGATATGTTGTGCTGCGACTTCATGTGTGTCATCTGTAAAATCAATTGTTAAAACCATAGACCCTCCTACTTATCTGCCTTTGGATATTCAATACGTGAATGGAAAATGCCATTCATCGTTTCACAAAGTACCCGCTCTATACATTTTAACTCTTTTATCGAAATATCGCATTCATCAAACTGATTATCTTGTACACGGTCATCAATAATAGCTCGCACTAGCTTGCGAATTTTCTCAGCATTTGGCTCTTTCATGGAACGTACCGCTGCCTCGACACTATCCGCAACACTGATAACTGCCGCTTCCTTTGTTTGCGGCTTTGGTCCCGGATAGCGGAACTTTGCCTCATCCATACTTTCTCCTGCTTCTTTTGCTTTATACCAGAAGAATTTTAACAAGCTTGTCCCATGATGCTGTAACGCAATATCAATAATTTCCTGCGGCATTTTATAACGTTTAAGCATCTCGGCTCCGTCTGTTGTATGTGCAATAATAATTTCAGCACTTGTTTCAGGTGGTAATGAATCGTGCGGATTAATGCCCGACATCTGATTTTCAATGAAAAATGCTGGACGCTTTGTTTTACCAATATCATGATAATAACAGCCAACACGCGCGAGTAAACCATCCGCTCCTATTTCTTCACAGGCAGCCTCCGCTAAGTTCGCCACCATTACACTATGATGATAGGTTCCCGGCGCTTCCATTAATAATTTCTTTAATAATGGATGGTTTGGGTTTGATAGCTCAATTAAGCGTAAAGATGACAACAAGCTAAATGCTGATTCAAAGAATGGTAAAAGCCCCATCGTTAACGCGCCTGAAAGCAGCGCAGATAATATAGCTGCAATAAAGTAAAAGACTAACTCTTTTAGATCATAGGATGATTGTGTCATTAATAAATAAAAGGCAATAAAGGTCATGTTGACAAAAGAAATTACACCTACCGCCTGTAAAATATGCGAGCGCTTTTCCACATTACGTAAAAAGAATAGGCTTGCAAACCCACCAAAAATAATATAGAGCGTAATTTCCATTTGCATCACGGATGAATAGCCTTCTTGAAAAATAACACCCGCAGAAGCAGCAGTCATCACCGTGATTAGCACAGCAGTACGCTCATCTGCTAACAATCGCACAAGCATTGTTGCCAATGCTGTTGGGAATAAAAACGCAATCGTTACATCAAAGCCTCCTGCCACTAAGCTAATAAACTTCATCAGCAGGATGGAAAATGTATAAACAATGGCTGTTACTAACAAGGCATTACGTTTTTTACGTTCGTCAGCCTGCCAACGCTCAAATAAAATAAACATAAACATCATTTGCAACAATGTTAAAATAAGCAGTCCTGCAATCGGCTTTAAGGAAGGTTTATTACTAATCATCCCTAATAGCTCTAATTGTCGATAAGCCTCATTATCAATAATTTGTCCTTCCTGCACAATAATTTGCCCTTGCAAAATACGTGTAGGCTCAACACTTTCTTTTACCTGCTCTCGTCTAGCTTTTGTTTGTTCTTCGCTAATTGTTTCATTCTCAATAATACTTGTGCGCGCTATTAATACAACGGTATTAAAAATTCTATCTGGATAGCCACGCTGTCCTCGAATTTTTGCTTCAAAATCATTTTGCGCAACAAAGACATTTTCTGGTCGTATGGATTTTTGTAAGTATTCTTCTACAGATTTAGATAGTTGCGTACTTGTTCGATTCAAATCTGCCTCACTTTGTGTTAACAGACCTTCTAGCTGTGAATCTGTAAAGTTTAAAGGCATTTGACCTTCATCAATCGATTCAAACTTTTTACGGAGCTGTGTCACTTGATCCGCTATTGGAATAGGTTCTTTACTGTCTTCAACATCTTTTTTCACTTCAAGCACATAGCCAAATAATGATGTAATAATCGCTGCCCTTTGCTTGGCGACATCCTCCGAAAATTGATAGACAGGCTCTACTGCATTTGCGGCTTTTTCCCGCTCTTGCTGCGTCTTATAGGTGTCTTCAATTGTTTTAGTAGATCGTACAGTTTCAGGCGCAAGCTGTAGTGGTTTGAAATCGTATGTAACTCCTTTAACATTCCCGTACATAAATGCAAACTGTAGGGCTCCTGTTAAAATGAGAATAATGATAAGAAAATAGCGAAAACCAATAAGCTCTGTAAATTTTCGAAGTTGTTTCTCCATCTGGCACCTCCTCTATCTACCTACTATCATACCAATTCAACATACATTTTTCTCGAAAAATGTATAAGAAAGCAAAAAACAGCTATACAATTTCGCATAGCTGTCACATATTTTGATAAATTTCGATTCATCAATATCCGAACGGATGGCGAATTGAGCGCTTGTGCCTGATAATTGAGCGGTTTTATAGCCAAATTGATTACATGCTATTTTAGGGACAAATTATTGCCCCTGCCGCTAGCGCTTTCGGGGCAGACTTTAACCCTGTTGCCCCTGCCGCTTCGCTTTCGGGGCAGACTTTAACCCTGTTGCCCCTGCCGCTTCGCTTTCGGGGCAGACTTTAGCCCTGTTGCCCCTGCCGCTAGCGCTTTCGGGGCAGACTTTAACCCTGTTGCCCCTGCCGCTTCGCTTTCGGGGCAGACTTTAGCCCTGTTGCCCCTGCCGCTTCGCTTTCGGGGCAGACTTTAGCCCTGTTGCCCCTGCCGCTTCGCTTTCGGGGCAGACTTTAGAATTGCTACGCAATTCTAAAGTTGCTGCTCTTCATAGGCTTGGATAATTTTAGCTACGATTGGATGGCGCACGACATCGCCTTGTTCTAGCACTTGGAAATGGATGGATTTTACGTATTTTAATGTACGTTCAGCAACGATTAATCCTGACTCTGTATTTTTAGGCAAATCAATTTGTGTTTTATCGCCTGTAATGACCATTTTAGAGCCAAAGCCTAGACGTGTTAAAAACATTTTCATTTGCTGATGTGTTGTATTTTGTGCTTCATCTAAAATGACAAAGGCATCGTCTAATGTACGGCCACGCATATAGGCTAGTGGGGCGATTTCAATTGTTCCTCGCTCAATTAGGCGCTGTGTTTGTTCTGCCCCGTAAATGTCGTTTAAAGCGTCGTAGAGAGGTCTTAGATATGGGTCTACCTTTTCCTTTAAATCACCTGGAAGAAACCCTAGGGACTCTCCTGCTTCAACGGCTGGGCGCGTTAAAATAATGCGCTTTACATGTCCATTTTTCAGCGCTTGTGTTGCCATCACTACTGCCAAATACGTTTTCCCAGTACCTGCTGGTCCAATACCGAAAACAACGTCCTTGTGACGGATTGCTTGTATGTATTCTCGCTGACCAATTGTTTTTGCACGAATGGACTTGCCCTTTGTCGTGCGTGCTATTTCTTCGTCATATAGTTCTGCAAAATATTCAATCGTTCCTTTTTGTGTCATTTCAATTGCTGTTGTGACATCACGCTGATCAATATTGATGCCTTTGCGAATCACTTTTAATAATGCATGCAGAAGAAGTGTCGCTTGTTCCTTAGCATTCTCTTCACCTGCAAGTTGAATTTGTTCACCACGTGTAATAATGTGAACATTTAGTGCCTCTTCAATTAATTTCATATTGGCATCGGAAATACCGAGTAGCATAACCGCTTCATTTGGATTATCCACCTGTAATACAGTTAACTGTTCTGACATAATCATTCTCCTTGTAGGCCTTGTATTGGACTTGCAATGTTCTCATTGATTAAAAAGAGAACTTTCCCTTCAACTGTACCATTCCCCCACTTTGCCTGTAAAAGGTTTTCTTTTTTGATAATCGTTTTTGTTGGTAATGTACGTAATACTTTCTCATGAAGCAGCGGTATTAGCAATGACTCTATTTTTGATTCATCAAGCTCTACTTGCATTGTTTTTGTCTGTTGCTCCTCTACAATCGAAACATATGGGTCTAACCAATTTGGCAAATCCTTCTTTTGCACATAATCAATCTGCTCTTCATGAATTCCCTTTATCAATACGCGCCACTGCTTATGCTGTAATGTTTCCAGTGTTATTTTCGTAGGTATTTTGAACGAACATTCCAACCAATAATCCGCAAAAACCTCTCCCTTTGCTCCTACAAAAACTTGCTCTGTACCGCTTTCAATAACACCGCTAACAAGCACATCTCCATTATAAGCTGTATCATTAACGGAAATTTTACGTTCACCATTTTGAATATTAAAATGCGTAATGACACCGCTTTTTGTCGCTACTAAATGTGAGGCTAGCTTATCATTTGCTTGCTCTGTCTGCTTAGGCGATTCTTGCGGTCTAAGAATCATACGCCCGCCATGCTTATCAATATGCACCCATGACAGCTCACGATGCTGTTCCAATAGCTTTTGTCGTATCACTGTATTAGACGGTATATTCTTTTTCGATAATGGCGTTGCAATATGAAAGGTATCTTGAAAGGTCTTTCCAAGACGTTGCTCCATTTCAGGTGTTGCGGCTTCAATATCGACCTGCCAAATCACTTGCGCACATAGCACTGGAATAATAATCATTAAAGCCATACCAAGCAATGTCCAAAGCTGTGCTCGAACAACTTGTAGCTCATCTGCATAAAAAACCATCATTTTCAAGCGAAAGCGTCTACGCGCTCGGCGAATTTTTGGTAAATAACGCATTGTTGTTTCAAAAGAAACCTCTTGTTCACGAAAAACAACACGCTTTAAAGGCACATGTTGAGCATGCAATGTTTGAATAAAAGGATGAACATTTTCATGACGCTTTATACGTATAATAATTGGCCGATTATTCCACATGTTAGCTCACATCCATCTTCTTTGTTATTTTCATATGCAGCTCCTGAAGATTTTCAACCGAAAGATGGAGCATTTCTTCCTTTAACGCATGAATTGTCACTGCTTCAGCATGTACAGTAATATGATATTGTGCATAAATAAATGAGCATGTTGTAGCATCAGCATGGAGAAAACGATACGGTCCAATAATTTTTAATGATTCAAATTGTGACAATTCAAGTAGTGGCGTTAATTGAAATAATTTTTTCATAAAAAATGCCTCCTTCTTCGGCAATATATGCATCAAAAAAGGAGGACATACTTATTTATTTTCTTTTTGCTTTCGGAGGGCCTAATACTTCAGCCATGACAATTGCTTGCATTAACGCATTTTTAGAGCGTGGTATTTGCAAAGTTGATGGTGCGCCCACCACTACTTCTTTTTTTCCAGCAGCCAAACGTCCTACATTTTTTCGTTGTACGGAATCAGTTGGCATAGCTGGTGGTGCTACATAGCTTGGTACAGCCTTTTTTCCCTGTTCTTCAACAATTTGTTTAGATTCTTCTACCTGTTCATTTGCCGGAATCCAATCACCTATAAACTCACGGGCAAAGTCTTCAAAGCTCTGCGTTTTCTCTGCACGGCGTGACAGTTCCTCAGAGGCAGGAGGCTCTACATACGTGTTTTGCTTAGGAGTTGCCTCTTTTTCTGGCTTTTTACTTTTAGCCTTCCCGAAAATAGAGCTAACTATGGCAATTATTGCGAAAATAATTAATTGTTCCATATGCTAGTTCCACTCCTTTCCGTTTTTAGGCATTTGGTTCATTTGTTTCAGGCTTATCCGTACCCACTTTTGAAATCGAATCACGCATTGCTGTATCAGCTTGAATATTGCGATAGTTCATATAATCCATAATGCCTAGATTACCAGAGCGTAAAGCTTCCGCCATTGCTTGTGGTACTTCTGCTTCTGCCTCTACAACTTTTGCCTTCATCTCTTGAACACGGGCAATCATTTCCTGCTCATTCGCTACCGCCATTGCACGGCGTTCCTCAGCCTTCGCTTGGGCAATATTTTTATCTGCCTGCGCTTGTTCAATTTGTAACTCTGCCCCAATGTTTTTACCGATATCCACATCAGCAATATCAATGGATAAAATTTCAAAGGCAGTTCCTGAGTCTAATCCTTTGGCTAATACTGTTTGTGAAATCATATCAGGATTTTCCAATACTTCTGTATGATGTTCAGCCGAACCGATTGTCGAAACAATCCCCTCACCTACACGGGCAATAACTGTTTCTTCACCTGCACCACCGACTAAACGTTCAATATTGGCACGCACTGTAATACGTGCTTTTGCCTTTACTTCAATCCCATTCATTGCCACACCTGAAATAAACGGTGTTTCAATAACTTTCGGATTAACGGACATTTGTACAGCCTCTAATACATCACGACCTGCTAAATCAATCGCTGCACAGCGCTCAAACGATAGTTCAATATTGGCACGATGCGCTGCAATTAAAGCATTAACAACTCGGTCTACATTACCACCTGCTAAATAGTGACTCTCCAATTGATTAATCGTCACAGGTAAGCCCGCCTTATGCGCTTTAATTAACGGATTCACAATACGAGAAGGAATTACGCGACGTAAGCGCATCCCAATTAATGTAAAAATACTAACACGAACACCTGCAGCTAGTGCAGAAATCCAAAGCGCTACTGGTACAAAGGTAAAGAATACCGCAAGAACAATAAATAAAATTACCAGCCCAGCAATTGGACCTATTAAAGCTAAATCAAAACCCATTTTTTTATTCCTCCATCTCTTTTTCTGTTGGCCTCACAACAATGCGTGAGCCTTCAACTTTAATCACTTCCACATGTTTATTTGCATCAATATAGCCGCCTTCTGATACAACGTCAATGCGTTCACTACCAAAGACCATTGTGCCTGCAGGACGTAGTGGTGTCAGTGTTTTCCCCACCTTCCCTAACAGCTCGGTGCGATTAACGTTAGACACATAACCTTCTTCAGTTGTCGTTGCATCCATTAACACAAGCTTATTTAACACATGTAACTTTTTACCAAAAAATTTCATCAGAATCACCATTCCTATCATTGCGATTACAAGCGCAATGAGAATTGCTATTACCATTTGCATCATATTTGCACCTGCCAGTATAAGACTTAGTAATATAAGTACACCACCTAAAATACCGACAATACCACCGGGGACAAAAAACTCCGCAATGATAAGCGCCAAACCAATAATAAATAATAATAAGGTTTCATAGCCAGCAAAGCCTGCAACCATATGTCCAAAGAAAAATAGCCCTAAGGCTGATAGCCCCATAATCCCCGGGACACCAAACCCTGGTGAATACAGCTCCATCACAAGCCCTAAACTTGCCACAGACAATAAAATAGGTACAATAATTGGGTTTGTAATAAAACGTGCCAGCTTTTCTGTAAACGTTGGTTCAATTGGCACAATATCACTACCATCTAGCTTTGTTACCTCTAAAAGCTCCTGAAAATTACGAACCGTTCCTTCAGAGTATCCCACCTTCAACGCTTCTGCTGCTGATAAGGTTAATAAATTCTCTCCACCAGCACGATATTCAGGAAGATTATAAGTAGAATCTGCCATTGCTAATGCATACTTTGGATCACGGTCTGACGTTTCTGCTGCTGCCTGCATTTGTGCAAGCCACGCACTATGCGCTTTTAAATCGGCTGCGTTCCCTGCTGAATCAATCACTGCTGCAGCGCCAATTGTTCCATTAGGGACCATATAGATTTCATCCGCATGTAAGGCTAGAAAAGCACCTGCTGAATGTGCATCCTTATTAATATACGCTATTGTGTGTAATTCCGTAGCATCCATAAGCTTGGCGATCTCACCTGCTGCATTGACAAAACCGCCAGGCGTATGTATATCCAAAATAATCGCCTTCGCATAGTTTTCTTCAGCCTCTTGAAAAGCTCGCTCTAAAAATGCATGAAGTCCTCGCTCCACTTCATTATGAATAGGAATGTGATAAACCTTGCTGCTGGCAAACGCTGAAGTTAATGGAAACGCTAACAAAAGAGCCATCCATATGACCAGTGAAAAACTGAGGATTCTCCTTTTTCGCACCTTCTTCCCTCCCTTCTAACATGCTTCTCTACTCTATATACGGCTGGTCATGTAAAAAGTTTCACAAATTTAAAAAAATTTTAATATGCTATCTACCTATAGTGTGACATAAAAAAGCCGAATGCATCAACAAAAGTGCATTCGGCTTTTTCCATATGTACGTAAAATAGAGCAATGTAAAATACCTGAAATTAATCACAAACATGATTAATTTCAGGTATAACGTTGTCTGCTCAATGAATCATACAATTGCGTGTTATGAACGTAGGGATTTTTAATGGGAAATTAAATTACCACTTACGTTTACGTGCAGCTTCTGATTTCTTTTTACGTTTTACGCTAGGTTTTTCGTAGAACTCGCGCTTTCTAACTTCTTGAATTGTACCACTTTTTGATACAGTACGTTTGAAGCGGCGAAGAGCATCTTCAAGCGATTCGTTTTTGCGAACGACAGTTTTTGACATCTCTCTTTCCCTCCCTCCGAACACACGTCAATACACAATTAGGCAAATTACCTTCTGTTGTGTACTAAAAAATTATATCGTATTGTCTAATAATGGTCAATAGAAAGTGTGCGAAAATATCAAGTGAATTTTTTGTAGTCGTTTTCTTCCTAAAAACATCTATTTTATTTTATGCCTATAGAATTGTAGCTGTTAAACATTTTAACTATCGTCTTATGTATTGTTCGAAAACCTTCTTATTACTTAAAATTCAAAAATAAACCCTCCCTATTTATGGCAGGATGAATGGCAAATCGGTCTAGAGTAAACTTTGCAATCGTTCCAATTCTAGCTCTAAAGTGACAAGCAACTTCTTTCGGCGCGGTTAAAACATCCTTCAGCTTGGATGTATGCCAACTCTGTGGCATTAATATCACATTACGCCCCAATGTAATTGCGTTCAGACAGCCACTGAACAGAGGAAAAAATCTTCTGTATCTGCTGCTAATGCCTTGCTTTCGCGCAAAAAAGATTTGTTGCTTCACTTTCGATATAAAAAGAATTTGCTGAATCAAGATAAAACATTACGTGATTCGCTGAATTGCCAGAAGATTTTTGGATATTAAAGATATAAATTCAGTTTTCGGTTGTCTTATAAAAATTTAAATCTTTCTCATGCTTGGAGAGGAATAGCTTTATATCCTGCTTGAGCATAGTATGAAAGATTTGCTGCAAATATCACACCCCCTACGATAGAATATATCCATTCATTAAAGTATTGATTTTAAATTAAATATGTTATCATAAATCAGTGTTATCATAAAACATGTATCGAATAAAAATCAAAGGCTCTATAAAGCGTAAAGGTACAAAGTGTAATTGAAAGGATGATATATATTATGAGTAACGAGCGATCAAAAATCGTGAGTTTTCATACTCTAGGTTGTAAAGTAAATCATTATGAAACAGAAGCCATTTGGCAGCTATTTAAAGAGGAAGGCTATGAACGTACGGAGTTTGATCAACAAGCAGATGTTTATGTGATTAATACATGTACGGTGACGAATACTGGAGATAAAAAGTCACGTCAGGTCATTCGCCGAGCAATTCGTCAAAATCCCGATGCTGTCATTTGTGTCACAGGATGCTATGCACAAACATCCCCAGCAGAAATTATGGCAATCCCCGGTGTTGATATTGTTGTTGGAACGCAGGATCGTACAAAACTACTGGGCTATATTGACCAATATCGCGCTGAACGTCAACCGATTAATGCCGTACGTAATATTATGAAAAATCGTGTCTATGAGGAATTAGATGTACCAGCATTTACTGACCGTACACGTGCCTCATTAAAAATTCAAGAAGGCTGTAATAACTTCTGTACATTTTGTATTATTCCATGGGCACGTGGCTTAATGCGCTCTCGTGATCCAAAGGAAGTATTACATCAGGCGCAGCAATTAGTCGATGCAGGCTATCTTGAAATCGTCTTAACAGGTATTCATACAGGTGGTTATGGACAAGACTTAAAAGATTATAATCTAGCTCAATTATTGCGCGATTTAGAAACTCATGTAAAGGGACTAAAACGCCTTCGTATTTCTTCGATTGAAGCGAGCCAATTAACAGATGAGGTCATCGATGTATTGCGCGAATCGAATATTGTTGTCAATCATTTACACATTCCAATTCAATCTGGCTCTGATACGGTGCTAAAACGTATGCGCCGTAAATATACAATGGAATTTTTCGGCGAACGTTTAACAAAGCTACATGAGGCACTGCCTGATTTAGCTGTTACCTCTGATGTGATTGTTGGATTCCCTGGCGAAACAGAGGAAGAGTTTATGGAAACTTATAATTTTATTCGTGACCATAAATTTTCTGAGCTCCATGTCTTCCCATTCTCTCCGCGTACAGGCACACCTGCTGCACGTATGGAAGATCAAATTGATGAAGAGATTAAAAATGAACGTGTTCATCGTTTAATTGCTTTAAATGATCAGCTTGCAAAAGAGTATGCTAGTCGTTTTGAGGATCAGGTGTTAGAAGTAATCCCTGAAGAATTTGTGCATGATGGTGAGGAAAAAGGTCTTTTAACAGGCTATACAGATAATTACTTAAAAGTAGTTTTTGAAGGCTCAGAAGACCTAATTGGGCAGCTTGTAAAAGTAAAAATTACACAAGCTGGCTATCCATATTCAAAAGGGCAATTTGTTCGTCTATTAGAAACGGTTCATTAAGTAATTTTTAAATGCCAAAGTGCTGTTTATTCAACGCTTTGGCATTTTATTTTGGATGCAACACTCTTTGTTACCCGCCATAGCGTGTTGTCTTCGCAAGAAATTAGACGCAGACAAAAAAAAATGATATGATGCGAAGAGGTACGTACATCTTCAGTTATAAAGGAGTGTTCAAAATGGAACAAAATTTTGCACGTATGATTGACCATACATTATTAAAAGCGGAAACAACAAAGGAACAAATTGAGAAACTATGTGCAGAAGCCAAACAATTTAATTTTGCTTCTGTCTGTGTGAATCCAACATGGGTAAAGCAGAGCAGTGAGCTTTTACAAGGTTCAGATGTTTTAGTGTGTACAGTAATTGGCTTCCCACTTGGAGCTAATACGCCAGCTGTCAAAGCATTTGAAGCAAAAGATGCCATTGCGAATGGGGCAAAAGAGGTCGATATGGTCATTAATATCGGCGCTTTAAAGGATAAAAACTATGACCTTGTACAAGCGGATATTGCAGCAGTAGTGGAAGCAGCTAAAGGGCAAGCACTTGTCAAAGTTATCATCGAAACATGCTTATTAACAGATGAAGAAAAAGTAAAAGCATGTGAACTAGCAGTAGCAGCAGGTGCTGATTATGTCAAAACATCTACTGGTTTTTCTACTGGTGGTGCAACAGCAGAGGATATCGCTCTCATGCGTAAAACAGTAGGCCCTGAGCTTGGCGTAAAAGCTTCAGGTGGTGTTCGCAGCTTAGAGGATATGAAAAAAATGGTGGAAGCTGGAGCAACTCGTATTGGCGCAAGCTCTGGTGTAGCCATTATGAATGGTTTAATTGCTGATTCTAATTATTAATCATGACTTTACTTTATAAGCCTCAAGCTTTTGCCAAACATGGCATGCGCTTGGGGCTTATGCTATTGAGCATAAAAAAATTTTTAAACACATATACTCTACGGATAAATCGACGAACAGAAAGGAGGAAGCCATGTTTACCCAATATAAGTCTTGGAGGCCCTATAATAGCCCTTTCGACCCCTGCAAGCCGATTAGAGTGAAATATTTTGCAACTCCCCCACAATTATATATGGGATTTCAGCCATATGGATTGCCGCAATTTGAAACACCTAAGGAAGCTCTAAGGGCTGGAACATTATGGCCACAACTATCTAGCCCTTATCCATTTCCAATAAAGGGAGGGACGAAGCATGACTAACAAGATGCCGCCCGAATTTTATACACTATTAGAGGAAATACAGGCTATTGACTTCGTGATTGTTGAATTAAATCTCTATTTAGATACCCATCCCCATGATTATGATGCTATTCAGCAATTTAATGAATACACCGAGAAAAGCATGAAGCTGAAAGTTAATTTTGAGCAAAAATATGGCCCGCTAATGAACTTCGGGAGAAGCTATTCCAATTATCCTTTTAATTGGATTGATACACCATGGCCATGGCAAGTTTAACGCTATAACTTAGGAGGAATAAGCGATGTGGTATTACGAAAAAAAGCTCCAATATCCTGTTAAAGTAAGCACCTGTAATCCTATGCTTGCTAAGTTTTTAATCGAGCAGTACGGAGGGGCGGATGGAGAGCTTGCGGCTGCTCTACGCTATATGAATCAACGTTATACAATTCCAGATAAAGTAGTTGGGCTATTAACAGATATTGCAACAGAGGAATTTTCGCATTTAGAAATGATTGCTACGATGATTTATAAGCTTACAAAGGATGCTACGCCAGAAATGCTAAAGGAGGCGGGATTAGGGGATCATTATGTAAATCATGATAGCGCATTATTTTATCAAAATGCCTCTGGTGTACCATTTACAGCCACTTATATTCAGGCAAAGGGCGATCCAATCGCCGATTTATATGAGGATATTGCTGCTGAAGAAAAAGCACGTGCTACTTATCAATGGATTATCGACTTATCCGATGATACTGACTTAAACGATAGCTTGAAATTTTTACGAGAACGAGAAATTGTCCATTCTCAGCGCTTTAGAGAGGCTGTAGAAATTTTAAAAGATGATCGCGATCAAAAGAAGGTTTTCTAGTAAATTAAGTGCTTGGCTGTATCAAGAAAAACTTGAAGCAGCCTTTTTATTTTAGGCAACATCAATTACGCTGAAGCTTTTATCTTGGTTCAGCAGGCGTTGGATATCCACTGAACCAAGATAAAATGATAGCAATTGCATTAGTAATAACATCACCTTGCCATTAACCTATCTATAAATTAATGGCAAGGTGATAGGTGCTTTATTCAAATTCATATGATATAGCAGATAGTGCATAGAGTGGGGCTGTTTCTGCTCGTAAAATTCTCGGCCCTAGCGACATCGTTTGTGCACCTGCCTGCAATAGTGCCTCAGCTTCTTTGCGCGAAATGCCCCCCTCTGGTCCAAAAATAACAAGCATAGACTGTGCCTTCTGCTCCTTAATAAGTTGCAGTTTGTCGGCAAAGCTTGTGCGTTGCTCAGCCCTTGCATCCTCTTCATCTGCCAAAAAAACAGCATCGAACTGGCTGGCTTGCTGGACGAGTTGTGAAAAAGAAATCGGCTCGTACACTTCTGGAATATATGTACGATGGGCTTGCTCTGCTGCCTCTTTTGCAATTTTTTGTAAGCGCTCTTGCTTTTTTGCCCCCTTTTTCTTGTCCCATTTCACAATTGAACGTTCAGCCTCAAATGGTAATAAAGCAAACATACCAAGCTCTGTTGCCTTTTGTGTAATAAGCTCAAGCTTATCCCCCTTTGGTAAGCCACACGCTACTGTAACTTGAATGGGTAGCTCTGGTGAAGGGATCGTTTGATCTGTTGCTTGAATAACTACTTCATTCTCCTCAAATGCTTCAATTGTACAAATATAAGCTGTATTTTGTGCCACAACAACAATTTTATCGCCCTGCTTCATGCGCATTACTCGCTCAATATGTCGTGCATCCTCTCCGTAAATACGTGCATTGTCTATAGGCGTTTCAATAAAATATCGCTGCATTGTCTAGTATGCTCCTTTCTAGCAAGAGAAAAAACGCCAACTTGCAAGCACACGGCTCACAACTTGGCACTTTCTTAGTCAAGTTATTGTGGACGGCGGGCAATAATAGCTACCCAGTCTTCCATTAATAATACTTCTTCAATGACAAAGCCTGATGCTTCTAGCGCTGCTTTGACATCATCACGCTTTGCACCAATAATGCCTGAAGTGACATATAATCCACCCGGTTTCACAATTGTAAATGCATCGTCAGTAAAGGACATAATAACTTCTGCCAAAATATTTGCCACAACTACATCTGCAGGTTCCTTTACAGTATCCAATAAATTTCCATGAAATACCTGTACTGTATCTTCTACGTTGTTTAAGGCAATATTTTCTTGTGCTGCACGCACAGCTACCTCGTCTAAATCAAGCGCATGTACGCTTTTAGCACCAAGCAATGCGGCTCCAATTGCCAATACACCTGATCCTGTACCAATATCAATGACTGTATCGCCTTCTTGAATCACTTTCTCTAGTCCCTGTAAGCACATAACAGTTGTTGGATGTGTACCTGTACCAAATGCCATACCCGGGTCTAATTCAATAATTAATTCATCTGTTGAAACAGGCGTATAGTCCTCCCATGTTGGTACAATTGTAAAGCGTTCAGAAATCTTGACAGGATGATAATATTGCTTCCAGGCAGTCGCCCAATCTTCCTCATTAACCTCAACAATAGATACAACATTTTCGCCAATATCAATATTAAAGTTCGTCAGATTTGTAATGGCTGCTTTAATTTCTTCGACTGTTTCATTTAAAAAACTAGACTCCGATAAATATGCCTTCACAATGACACCGTCTTTTGGAAAATCTTCTTCATTTAATGCATAAATTTCACCATATTGATCTTCCCTTGGCTTCGCAAATTCTGCAGAATCTTCAATGACAACACCGCTTGCACCTGCTTCATGCAAAATATTCGAAATTGCTTCTACCGCTTCATTTTTTGTATGAATGGATAATTCTGACCACTTCACGTAGCTCTTCAGCTCCTCTAATTATTCGCCTTGGAATTTTTTCTTAATTTTATCGAATAGTGAACTACCTTGCTCTTCAGGAATATCGCCACTAATTTCTGCAAATTCACGCAGTAATTGCTTTTGTCTTTCTGTTAGCTTCTCTGGTGTAATAACTCTTACTGTTACATACTGATTCCCCATGCCATAGCCGTGTACATTTTTAACACCCTTATCTTTTAAACGGAATTGAGCACCTGATTGTGTACCTGCTGGAATGCGTAATTTTACTTTTCCATGAACAGTTGGTACTTCAATTTCATCACCAAGAGCTGCTTGTGGGAATGTCAATTTCAGCTCGTAGTAAATATCATCTCCATCACGCTCAAAGTCTTTATGCCCTTGCACGCGGAACATAATATATAAATCGCCTGCTGGACCACCGTTTATACCTGGTTCACCTTGACCAGATACACGTATTTGTTGACCATCATCAACACCTGCTGGAATCGTTACTTTAATTTTTTTGCGCTTTTGTACTTTTCCTTCTCCACGACATGTTGAACATTTTTCTTTAATAATTTTACCTGTACCATGACATGTTGAACATGTGCGGCGGTTCATCATACGCCCAAATGGTGTATCAACTGCTTGGTTAATTTGACCAGCACCTTTACATGTTGAACATGTTTCAGGCTGTGTACCTGGCTTTGCACCTGAGCCATGACATGTATCACATGTTTCATCCTTTGGAATTTCAATTTCTGTTTCTTTTCCAAAAATAGCTTCCTCAAATTTGATGTTCATGCGATATTGTAAATCATCACCTTTACGTGGTGCATTGGGGTCTTGACGGCGACCACCACCGCCAAAGAATGAGCTGAAAATATCCTCGAAGCCGCCAAAGCCACCGCCTCCGAAGCCACCGCCAAAGCCTGCATTTGGGTCTTCATGACCAAATTGGTCGTAGCGTGCTTTTTTCTCATCATCACTTAATACTTCGTATGCTTCAGCGATTTCTTTGAATTTTTCATCTGCACCTGGCTCTTTGTTCAGGTCAGGGTGATATTGTTTTGATAATTTACGATATGCTTTTTTAATCTCATCTTTTGTAGCTGATTTTGTTAAACCTAGCACCTCGTAATAATCGCGTTTCTCCATTATTCACACTCCGCTCTATTTGCATAAAATCTATTGTACCATGCAGTCGCTAAAACTGCCTTATTTTTTCGCTGAATCATTGATAAGCGCAAAATTTTGTTAGCGTATGCAATGATTTTGCCAATCATATAATTTACTCGTATCATAACCTCGCAATAAGAAAAGCCAAAGCCGCAAGCGGTCTTTGGCTTTTTCACTTAACTGTGCTGTGTATTATTTATCGTCTTTTACTTCTTCAAAGTCAGCATCTACAACACCATCATCTTTTTTGCCAGCGTCTGCACCTGCTTCGCCGCCTTGTGCTGCTTGAGCCGCTGCTGCTGCCTGCTCATACACTTTCATCACAAGTGGTTGTAACACGCCTTCTAATTTTTCTTTAGCTGCTTTAATGCCCTCTAATTCACCAGCTTCAAGCGCTTTTTTCAATTCATCACGAGCATCTTCAACAGATTTTTTCTCATCTTCTGTAATTTGCTCACCAAGGTCAGCAATTGTTTTGTCCACTTGGAATACTAATTGGTCTGCTTCGTTACGAAGATCTGCTTCTTCTTTACGTTTAGCATCTGCTTCAGCATTAGCTTCAGCGTCTTTTACCATACGTTCGATTTCTTCCTCAGATAAGCCAGAATCAGATTGGATTACAATTGTTTGTTCTTTATTTGTACCAAGGTCTTTTGCTTTTACAGATACGATACCGTTTTTATCAATATCGAATGTTACCTCGATTTGTGGTACACCACGTGGCGCTGGTGGAATATCTGCTAATTGGAAGCGACCTAATGTTTTGTTGTCAGCTGCCATTGAGCGTTCACCTTGTAACACATGAATATCTACCGCTGGTTGGTTATCAGCTGCTGTAGAGAATACTTGTGATTTAGATGTAGGGATTGTTGTGTTACGGTCAATTAACTTTGTAAATACGCCACCCATTGTTTCAATACCAAGTGAAAGTGGTGTTACATCAAGTAAAACAACATCTTTTACATCTCCTGTTAAAACGCCACCTTGTACAGCAGCACCCATTGCCACAACCTCGTCAGGGTTTACACCACGGTGAGGCTCTTTACCAGTTTCTTTACGTACCGCTTCTTGTACTGCTGGAATACGTGTAGAACCACCAACTAAAATAACTTGGTCAATTTCTGATGTAGAAAGAC
Organism: Lysinibacillus sp. FSL K6-0232; assembly: GCF_038008325.1. NCBI lineage: Bacteria > Bacillati > Bacillota > Bacilli > Caryophanales > Bacillaceae > Lysinibacillus > Lysinibacillus sp. FSL K6-0232. The sequence goes on from NZ_JBBOYW010000001.1 coordinate 2,576,485, forward strand.
CAGCATCTGATAATGCTTGACGTACTGGACCTACTGTACGATTCACTAATGGTAAAGTAATTTCGTCAAATTTCGCACGTGTTAAAGAAATTTCTAAGTGTAACGGACCCGCTTCACCAGCTGTAATAAACGGTAAAGAAATTTGTGTAGATGTTACGCCAGATAAATCTTTTTTCGCTTTTTCTGCCGCATCTTTTAAACGCTGCATTGCCATTTTATCTTTTGATAAGTCAATGCCATTTTCTTTTTTGAATTCAGCAACAAGATATTCGATTACTGCATCATCGAAATCATCCCCACCAAGTTTGTTGTCTCCAGCAGTTGCTAACACTTCAAAGACACCATCACCTAGCTCAAGGATAGATACGTCAAATGTACCACCACCAAGGTCAAATACTAATACTTTTTGGTCTGTATCTTGTTTGTCTAAGCCATAAGCAAGTGCAGCAGCAGTTGGCTCGTTAATAATACGCTCTACTTCAAGACCAGCAATCTTACCAGCGTCTTTTGTTGCTTGACGTTGTGCATCATTAAAGTAAGCAGGTACTGTAATAACTGCTTTTGTTACTTTTTCACCTAAGTAGTCTTCTGCATAGCCTTTTAAGTATTGAAGAATCATTGCAGATACTTCTTGTGGTGTATATTCTTTATCTTCAATTTTTACTTTTTCAGCTGTACCCATTTTTGATTTGATCGACATAATTGTGTTAGGATTTGTTACTGATTGACGTTTCGCTACTTCACCAACTTGACGTTCGCCATTTTTAAACGCCACAACAGATGGTGTTGTACGGTTACCTTCTGGGTTTGGAATTACTTTCGGTTCCCCACCTTCAAGTACAGAAACGCAAGAGTTTGTTGTTCCTAAGTCAATACCGATAATTTTGCTCATTTAAAATTTCCTCCTATTATTTCAACGCAAAGGATGCGTTTTCTCACTAGCTATAATTGATAAAATAGTACAATGACTATTCGTTCACAGATACCATTGTTGGGCGTAATACACGATCTTTCAGCATATACCCTTTTTGCAGCTCGCGTAAAACAACGCCTGCTTCTTTTTCACTATCTTGCTCTTGCATAACAGCTTGATGAACATTTGGATCAAATGGCTCACCTTCTGCTTTAATCACTTGCAAGCCTTCTTTTTCTGTTGCTTCTATTAAAGAGCGATAGACCATTTCAATTCCTTTAATAATAGATGCAGCTTCTTCTGAAGTTGTTTCTACTTGTAAAGCACGCTCAAAATTATCAAGAACTGGCAATAAATCAGCGAGTAAGCTTTGTGCTCGATATTTTTCAGCAGCCTCACGATCTATTTGTTGGCGGCGGCGCATATTATCAAAGTCAGCACGTAGGCGTAGATGACGGTTTTCCTCATCTGCCAATTTCGCTTCAAGCTCGGCAATCTTCGCCTCATACTGCTCTTCTATTGATAATTCTACTTCTTCTTGTACCTCTACTGTTTCTTCTGCAGTGTCAGCCTGTACATTTTCTTGCTTCTGTACATCCTCTTGTACTAGGTCTTTGTTTTCAGTTGTTTCTGTCACTTGAATCCTCCTCATTATTGCTCATTAAAATTCTTTGTAAGGGCCTGCGTTAAATCCAAGCGCATTACATCTAATAACGCTACAACACGCTTATAATCCATACGTGTTGGACCAATGATAGCAATAGCTCCCTGTTGATCATCGCCAATGGAGTAGGTAGTTGTAATCACACTACAGTTTTCCATTTCTAATTGTTTGTTTTCTGACCCTATCCGAATATGAATGCCTGATTCATTTGGATGGAAAAGTGACTGTACTTGGCTTGTCGTTTCCATCAAGTCTAAAATCATACGAACTTTATTCAGATCATGGAATTCTGGTTGGTTAAACATATTTGTTTTGCCACCATAGAAAATCTTACTTTCTGAATTATGCATCGTTGCCGTTACAAGCGCATGAATAAAATCATCCGCTGAGCGAACGTGCTGCTGTAAAACGGCTAGCACTTCGGCCTCAAGCGTTTTATGAATATCTTCTAACGATACACCAATTAAGCGTTCATTTAAAATATTTACCATTTTCTCTAAATCAGAAGCGGTAACACCCGGTGGTAAGGTAAACATGCGATTTTCAACATGTCCTTTGTTCGTCACAATAATTGCTACTGCGGTATCGCTAGAAAGCGGCACAATGGAAAATCGTTTAACACGATGTCTTTGAACATCAGGTCCTAAAAGGATGGACGTATATGATGTCAGCTCTGATAAAATATTCGCTGACTTTCGGATAATATGCTCTACTTCTACAAGACGATCATTAAAAATTGATTGAATTTGTTGAATGTCCCTTGAGTTAATACCTTGTGGGTGCAACAAATGATCTACATAAAATCTATAACCCTTTTCCGAAGGCACTCGACCAGAGGAAGTATGTGTTTTTTCTAAAAATCCCAGTTCCTCTAAATCCGCCATTTCATTTCGAATAGTAGCTGGACTAAATGTAATCCCTTGTTTTTTGGAGATTTGGCGAGAACCTACCGGCTGCGCAGACATAATAAAATCGTCTACAATTACTTGCAATATTTGTAACTGCCGATTTGTTAGCATGATTATCACCTCTGTTAGCACTCAACTAAGAGGAGTGCTAATACTATTATTAAGTTATCAAATCCCACTTTTTATGTCAATGAAATCGCTCAATCTTCTTATAAAAATTGTTGAAATACTTCATTGCCTACAAAACGTCCTTTTCTTGTAAGACGAATTCCTTTATGGTCGTGTTCTAAAAGACCGTTTGCTACTAAGTTTTCAATAACAGCAGAATAATGTGCCATCATTGGTGCTTGAAATTTTTCTTCATATATTTTGTGCAAAACGCCCTCTGTTTTACGCAATCCTAAAAACATCTGCTCTTCTCGCTTCTCAGCTTGTGTGACAGTATGCTGATGCACAATTGGTAGCTCTCCTGCTAAAACAGCATCCATATATTTTTTTAATGGGCCGTGATTGGAATAGCGTACACCCGCTAAATAGCCATGAGCACCAGCGCCCAAGCCTATATATTCGTCATTATCCCAGTAAATTTTATTATGAATGGAATCAAAGCCAGGCTTTGCAAAATTACTGATTTCATATTGTTGACGTCCATGCAATGCCATCTGTTGCATTAACACATCATACATATCCGCCTCTAAATCTTCTGTCGGTAAATGTAGCTTCCCCTTTGTATACTGATTATAAAAAATCGTTTTTGGCTCTACAATAAGGGAGTAAGCTGAAAAATGCGGCAAATCAAGCGCCAATGCTTTGTTCAATGATTCCTGCCATTGCGCCATCGTTTGCCCCGGCAGACCATACATTAAATCAATGCTAATATTGTGGAAGCCAATCTTTTTAGCCAAAGCGATTGTTTCATAGACATGCTCATTGCTATGAGTACGTCCAATCTTCTTTAATAGCCCTTGGTCAAAGGATTGTACACCCATGCTTAAGCGATTAACGCCACCATCCAGCAATACTTGTAGCTTCTCAGCTGATAATTCATCAGGATTTGCCTCTGATGTAAATTCTGTCACACTATCCATTGGAATATACATTTGAATCAGTGTAAGCAGCTTGTCCAATTGCTGCGGAGCTAAAGCGGTTGGTGTGCCTCCACCCAGAAAAATTGTTTCAATATGACGAAAATGTGCAGGGTATTTTTCTGTCACAAGTGCCATTTCTTTTCCCAATGCTTCTATATATTCATCGACAGGCTGATTTTTAAAATAAAATTTATTGAAATCACAATAATTACAGATTTGATGACAGAAAGGAATGTGAATATAAACACCTCGTGCCACAGCAATCCCTTCTTTCTTGTTAAGTCTTTTCCATTTCTACATTATAACCAATCCATGCAAGGAACGCTATGAATCCCATCTAGTCAGCTTTACACATCTATATCTCCTTTTTCATCCAAGCAAAAAAGTATGCTAAAATCCATCATTCTAGCATACTTTACCTTATAATATGAAAGATTTTACTAGTCATCTTTCTTTATTGTCAGAGCTGGACCAAGCTTATTACCCTCCATATCGACAGGAAAAAGCTTATAATTTTTCTCTGTTAAATAAAGTGCATCCACGCGACTGCCCCATTTAGTACCTTCATGATTTAATGAATAAGGCTGTTTAAAATGCCATGTTTTCCCTCCCTTTGATTGAATTTTAAACGGAATCGCATCATTAACCAGACGTTGCTCTGTATAAAAATAAATTGTTGTCGAAATCGGTGTTGACACAATCCTGTCAATCTTTACTTCCTGCTGATCGACATGCTTGACTTTTTTTTCTACAGTAAAAACATGACGATCCTCTTGTAATTGCTCTTGTGAAGCCTCTACTTGAAATTCCCATGGCTCTTCGATGGGTGTTTCTACGTTCCAATCTTTATAACGAATGTCCAATTGTAAGCTATCACCTTTTGGTAAATTGTCCATCTTTATACTATTATAGATGGTATACGCTTTAGTAGATTGTGCAATGGACTGACCTCCACTGCGCACCATATAATCTTTACCATTAATAAGTATTTGCGGAAAGAAAAATAACTGATGACCTGGCGCAAACGTCTTTCCAGGTTCGAAGGTTGCATTTAGTAAAATTTGATTGTCATCAATGATTACTTCATGTAATGTTAAACATCCTAAGCTATTTTTAGAGGTTTTCTCTACTTCAGTTTTGTAGGCTTCAAATGCTACTTCCTTATCCCACCACAAATACAGCACAGCACCACTAGCAACTATCAATAACAGGAATGCAGCCATAACCCATTTTTTGCGTCCTCGATTTTCCTTATCCAGATCGATAACTCGAAGCATATCATCAGCCAACATGTACACCTCTTTTTAAAAATAGTTATGATTTATTGTAGTTAATAATGAGGCATTATATAACCTATATTGAATGACAGGCTGGGAGAATTTCGCTATGTATAAAAGGAATCCTAAAATTCCTTTATTGTTGGTGACGAGCTTTACTCGCTTCCTGCATTAAATAATCCACAAATACATCATCTCTTACTAGCCATGCTTGAAAGTTTCTTTTTAAAAAACATTCCGCTTCATAAAAGCTTGTAAAGGTATGCGTTAAAGGTATTTTATCTTTTTCAATTACCCAGTCAATCTCGTTCTTTGAATACAGCATAAATAATTCATCGTGCTGATTTTTATAAAAAGTACCAAATGTAGAGCCCTTTAAGTTATAGCGATTTCGTTTGGCATCCTCAGGTATTGGCTCAATATGGAATGTCGCTAACACAAACTGCTTATAAGCCTCCTCTGTTAAAGAACAACCAGCCGCTTTTTGATGCCCTCCTCCCTCAAATGCTGCCGCAATAGATGAAACATCTATATGCTCATGAATTGTACGCAAGGACATTTTTTTATTGCCCATATTAATCATGGCTATATAGTCAAGATGTACATTGTCATTGCCCAATTCATTGCCCAGCTCAGAAAGATAGGACTCTGCATAGACAACACCTACATAGAAATCTCCTATATTCGTTTGTATAAGCTCTCGTTTTTTTCGTCGAATATAACGCTCTATTTTGTCTTCTTCCATACTTAAAATTTTCTTTTCGAATTCATCAAAATCAAAATGCTCACTTGTTTTTAAGCGCTCCAGCATTTTCTCCTCAAATTCATCAATGGATACTAAGAAAAAGAGGGCATTGAGCCGCTGTGCTTGAAAATTTTCATTCTTTTCCCATTCCCATGTATCGTACTGTCTTATTAACTCTACAAATTCTGTTATAGCAGCCGTTCTTTCCAATAAGCCCTGTGCCACAAGATAGTGATAAAATAAAGATGTGGCTGATGTTAATAAACCTTGCTCATCTTCAATTAATACCCTTCCCCATTCATAATGATTGAAATGAAGGGCTGTTTTATGATGGTCCAGCAATTGTACATTACCAGTCGCTTGATAATAATCATTTAACAGTTGCTCATTCGTTTCATTTGGCGAAAGGTCTGTAATAAACAAAAAAGTATTTTGGTGATCATTTTCCAAAAAGAATTCAATCTCTCGATCTAATGAAGCAATGGAATTGTAGCGTATTTTTACTTTATCCTGAAAGGCAAGCTTTGCTAAAATGCCACACCCTACACCATCTAAATCGTTATGTGATAATAATTTATACATGTCTTCACCTCAAAAAGTAGTATGGTTGTTTTTCCGAAATTCAAACAAAAAGACGTTCTATCAATTACGCCCCAGCGTAATTGTACCTGTCGCTAATGCTTTCGGTACATAAAGCATCTGCCGCTTTCGATCCAAAAAGAATTTGCTGAAATGACCACGCTTCGATCTATCATGAAAAGATTTATCATTGAATAGAAATAACCATGACTACAAGAAGAAAGGAAACTGTCAATGAAACGAAAAATAATTTATACCGGAATTGGCATTTTATTTATCTTTGCTTTAGCATTTTCAGCATATAAATTGATGAATGCCCGAAACTATCAACTATTTGGTAATATTACCTCTCATATTGAAACCCATGAAAAAGTCGTTGCCTTAACGTTCGATGATGGACCTACTCAAAATACAGATGCTATTTTAACGCTTTTAGATACCTACAATGTGAAAGCAACCTTTTTCTTAATAGGTAAGGACATTGAAGAAAATCCTGAAGAGGCGAAAAAAATTGCTGAGGCAGGACATCAAATTGGCAATCATACGTATTCACACAAACGTATGGTATTCAAAAGTCAAAGCTTTATCAAAAGCGAAATCGAAAAAACAGATGCGTTAATTGCCAGTATTGGCTATACAGAAACACCTGCTGTTAGACCACCACATGGTAAAAAACTAATAGGCTTTCCCTATTATTTAAACAAGCACCATCGTAAAACCATTACATGGAATTTGGAGCCTGATACTTACTATACATCGACTGAGGATAAGATCACGTATATCAAAGAAAATATTCAACCTGGCTCAATTATACTTATGCACCCGATGTATGATACAACAGGCAAGGAATTGCAAACAATTGAAAAGGTTTTACAAACCCTTATCGATGATGGCTATACATTTGTAACGATTGAAGAACTACAAAAATTTAAAAATTAATTACTTTTACCTGTGAGGAAAAAATCTGCAACTTCATCGTTGCAGATTTTTTTATAACGTTAGTAGTTATAAAGCATTACATTATCAATAGTTTAAAATATAATTTCCCTCTTCTATTCACCTTCCTAACAAGGGCATAACCTTACTCTACTCTGAATTTAAAATTTTCGGAAATATTAATAAATATTTTTCTACTAAAATATAAGCCCCATCTATGCTATTATAACTCTAGTATAATGTCCTATTCTTATCGGATTAAAAACAAAGGAAAAACGAACTATAAAAGGATGATGATGATGAAAAATATCCAACAATTATTCCAGAGCGAAGATGGAAATATCCAACAACGAGAGCATTTTTTATTGCTATTAGAGAAAATTATGTCTTCCTTAGATGCTTTAAAAAACCCAAATACAACAACTCTTGGCCCAATAAAGGAGCGTTCTGCTAATTTTTATCAGGAGCTTATGCAGGAGCATGATGTGCCAGCAGCAGGCATTGGGCTTGAGCAAGTTGTAGAACAATTAACACAATTAATGCAAGGCCACCCTTACCATACACGTAACTTTGTAACAAATGTGTTACCAATGGCAAGCATTCCTGGTGTATTAGGTCAATTTACCACTGCACTACTAAATGGGAATAATTTATGGGATGTTTATGGACCTGCTGCTGCGGAATGTGAAGTCAAGGTCATAGCAATGATGTCCAAATTAGTTGGCTATGACTATACAAAAAGCTTTGGCTATACAACTTGGGGCGGACAGGGTGCTGTATTTAGCGGGCTACGTCTTGCTATCGCAAAGCAATTCCCACAGGCAAAGGAAAATGGCATACCAAATAATTTATATTGCTTTGCTTCAGAAAATGCACATTACAGCTTATTAAAATCGGTAGAAGCGGTAGGTATCGGCAGCAAGCATTTAGTGCGTGTGAAAGCAGGCAAAGATCACTCAATGGATGTGGAAGATTTACGTATGCGTATGACTGAAGTAGTTGAAAATGGCGGTATCCCGATTTATGTTGTCGCAACAACGGGCGCAACGGACCAATTTGGTATTGATGATGTACAAGCTATTAAAGAGGTAACAACAAGTCTTGAGAAAAAATACAACCTGCAACCAGTACATATTCATGCAGATTCAGCTTTAGGCGGTTTTTATGCGTTCTTTAATGACTATGATTTCAATAATAACCCACTACAGCTTGAGGAGCATGTTTTACAAGGGCTATTACAAATACAGAGCCGCATGCAGCATCTAGCCATTGCGGACAGCCTATGCTTTGACTTCCAAAAACTTGGACAAACACCTTATTTAACGAGCTTATTTTTATTAAAAGAAGGTAAGCATTTAGAGCTATTAGATATCGAAGACTTTGATACACCTTATGTTGGTAACCGAGGCTATGGTTCTTATCATACAGGCTATACATTGGAATGCTCTCGTATGGGCAGTTCTATCGCTATTTTTGCTGCATTACAAGCATTTGGTAAAGAAGGCTATCAACAATTACTCGCTAATTATGTACGAGTGAATCTAGCATTCCGCGCACAATTAGCAGAGAAAATACCAATGCTACAAGTTGTCAATGCACCAAATATCGGACCTGTTACAGCCTTTCGTTTATACCCTGAAGGCTTGAACTGGCAAGCCGAGCAAGCTGGTCATTATACACAAGATCAAATCGAACATATTAATGCTATGAATGCCTCTTTCTTTGAAATTATTGGCGAAGGCCGAGAGGAAGTATTTTTCGGTGACACAACACGCGTCTGCACAGTGAAGGCAAGTGATACAGCACAATCTGTTCCTGTTGCTGCAGCAAAATTCTTCTCAATTTCTCCTTATACTGAAACAGTGCATATTCCGAATATGATTGATTTCTTACAGGAAAAGCTTAACGTTTTGGAGGCAGCTCACCATGCGTATCATTAATAAATTTAAAAGTTCATTACTCTATAAATATATAGCTAGCTTTACCATACCAATAGCGATTATTTCAGTGTTATTTAGCATCGTGTTGTTTGTTGTTTCCTACCGTATTATTGATAATTTTGTACTAACACAATTTGAAGCTTCCCTTGAAACAACATCAAATGCTATTTTTGAAAACATTGAAAAAAATGATGTTGTTGCAGCGGATAATAGCAATCCTGATAAATATAAAAAGTTATTAGAGCAATTAAATGCAGCCGTTAAAAAATATGATATTGAAAATGCCTATGTTCTTTCAAGGGCAAATGGTAAGGAGCATATTGTTGCTTTAAGTAATACTGACAACCATCATCAGGACTATGTATTTGATGAAAAAATGCATGTAGCTCTGGATAATGGCTCTCCGCAAGTAAGTGATATTTATACAGATGAATATGGCACTCATAAATCGATCTTTATTCCATTTAACAATACAGATATTATTTTTGGCTTGGATATGGATGCATCTTTTATCTCTAAGCTCCAAACAGAAACACTGTGGATTTGTATTGTGATGACGATTATCTTTATTATTTTTGGGGTTATTGTCGCTTACTTTATTAGTATCGGCATTACAAAGCCGATTAAAAAAATGACCCATTATGTGGAGAAGGTAGCACAGGGAGATTTAGTGGTAGAGCCGCTTCAAATTCATGGCAACAATGAAATTGCACAGCTAGCAACAGGCATTGAAGAGATGACTCAGGACTTACGTGCTCTTATTGAACAAATAGCCCAAAATGCTGAACAAGTAGCTGCCATGTCTGAAGAATTAACAGCAAGCTCTGAGCAAACAAGTGCATCCATTCAGCAAATTACCTCCTCCATGCAAGAGGTGGCAGCAGGATCAGAAAAGCAAACAGCTGCTATCGAAGATGTGGAAAGTCATATTACAGAGATTTCTAGCAAAATGACAGAGGTTGTGACAAGCGTTAATGATGTGACAGATAAAGCATTCCAAACATCTGCTATTTCAGAGAAGGGCAATGCAACCATTCAAGAAGCAACAGAAAAAATGTCCATCACCTCTCAAGCGATTCAGGAATCAAGCTCGGTTGTAGAACGCTTAAGCATTTATACAAATGAAATTGGTGATATTGTCACACTAATTACCCAAATTACAGATCAAACAAATTTACTTGCTTTAAATGCTTCCATTGAGGCAGCCCGTGCAGGCGAACATGGGAAAGGCTTTGCCGTTGTTGCCGAAGAAGTTCGGAAGCTAGCCGATCAATCGTTAGCAGCCACAAATAGTATTCGCACGCGCATTGAAACGATTAAAGATGAATCCGCACAAGCTGTTAAATCAATGGCTATTAGCAGTGACAACCTTGCTGAAAGCTCAGCAACCTTCCATGCATCAGGCGAAGCATTTAGTAATATTTATGCTCAAATTACAGCACTTACAGAGGAAATGGATCATGTCAATACGATTATGACCACTATGAATAAAGGTATTGGTGGCATCGCTACTTCCGTAGAGCAGGTTGGCATTGTCGCAGCACAAGCTTCTGGCAATATTCAAAATGTAGCAGCTGCCTCCGAGGAACAATCTGCAAGCATTGAAGAAATCACCGCCTCCTCTAACAATTTAGCGGAGATGGCACAGCAGCTTCGCCATATTATCCACAAATTTAAGTTATAAATGCAAATCCGCTATGCTACAAGAAAGCATAGCAGATTTCATTTTTCTATCCGTCAGTTTTGCTGTTTTATCCGTCACCTTGAGCTGGCTATCCGTCACTTTTGTTATGCTATCCACTACATTAAGAAAAAATGGCTTTATATAAGACTTTTCACCACTTTTGACATAACAGCCCCATCAGCTTGACCTGCTAGCAACGGTTTAGCAATTTTCATAGCCTCGCCCATATTCATGCCCTTACTAACACCAGCAGCAGCTAATTTCTCAGCAATTTCCTCTTCCGATAATTGCTTTGGTAAGAAGGACTTTAAGAGCGTTAATTTCGCTTCTTCTTTTTCAATTAAATCTGCCCGTCCAGCCGTTTGAGCACCCTCTAAAGCCTGATTGGTTTGCTTTACTTCACGGTTAATAACCGCCATTTCTTCCTCAGCAGTGAGTGCCTCGCCTTTGTCCTTTTCAGCCGCATCTAACGCCGATTTTAATAGCGATAATACGCCCTTCGCTAAAGCATCCTTCTCCTTCATAGCTGTTTTTAATTGTTCAAATACCTTTGTTTTTAACAATGCTTTCACTCCTTTTTGTCATCGATTATACCATATAAGCATCGGATAATTTTACTTGATACAATAGCATCCCTTTTAGCTCGCCCTGATAAGAAAAAACACCCTGCTGAATCAGTTGTTGAATACGATATTCAATCCATTCCGCTTCCCTATACTGCTCCATATGCCCTAGCACTTCTCCAACAATCCTAGCTGTGTGTTGATAATCATGCCTCTCCTGCTCATGATGCAGGCGCTTAGCACAGGCAATAATCAAGGCATCATCTTTTGCTTCATCATTGCTATGCCAAAGCTCATGATACTCCCATGTATGAATACAATGAAAATCATCTACTAGCATATGTAAACCTTCCTGACACAAAGTCTGTCGTAATGCTGTTTTGACAGGACGTTCTTGATAATGCTCATAAAAATATAATAAATCCTCTGCTCTAACCTCTCCTGATGACCTTGGATAATGCTCCTCTACTAGCTGTGGATATGTATACATTTCATGGAATAATTGAAAGGTATCAAATACGTAAATATCATTGATGTTATCTTCTAATATCGCCAATATAAGCCGAAGCCCTATTTGTTCATGGGCATTTTGACAAGTCCAAATAATAATATCGAGATGTGGTGGGCTATTTTTAATGTGCTCTATCGCTTCCATTGTTTGACGCTGCACGAGTTCTAAGTCATCAGTGTTCATACTATAGCGCTCTTGAAGCCATTGAAAACGAGCCTCAATCCCTGCAGCTGTATGTATAGCCTTTAAGGGACCGATAGAAAAATTACCCGGTATTACAATCACTTCATCTGTCTTATTATAGCTTGTGTTGCGAAATGCTGCTTTTAAACTGCCTCCTGGTGAATCACCAAAAACAATATGGACTGTTTGCTTAGCTGAAACAGAGGGTTCTTCTGTTTGCTGTAATAAAAACTGCTGTATGCTATCTCTGGATTGCTTATTTATAAGAGTTGGAAAAAGCATGGACTTTGCTTCATCTTCACTTAATTGTTTAATCGCCTTTTTTAATTGCTTTATCTCTGCCATTCACTATCCTCCTTAATCGCTTGTAAGAAATACTTTCCCTTTATTAGCATCAGAGGTTTCAACCGCTTGGATAGCCTTATGAATAGCTAGCAATGGATAGTGAGCGTTAACCTTCATCATTGTTAATAAACCGCTCTGTACGAGGCTAATAAGCTGTTGCATCGTTTGCTGCCACTTATCAACAGGCGTCTGGCGCTGCCAATGTCGTAAATGAAATAAATTAGCCTGTACATGTGCTTTATTCACAATACTTGTCCAATCCACCTGCACGCCTGATAAAAGACCAATCGCTAAAAAATGTCCACTAGACTTTACACAGAAAGCTAGCTCTGTGCCCGCCTCCCCTCCAATGGAATCAATCGCTGCATCTGCCCCTCTACCATTTGTAAGTGTCATCACTGTTTCCTTTAACGGCATTTGTGACGTATCAATCACATAGCTAGCACCAAGCTGCTGCAATGTTTTAGTATGTTGACCATTGCGCACCACTGCAATAAGCTGAAAACCGAGCAGCTTTGCCAATTGTGCAAAAATATGACCGATAGCAGAGCCACATGCATTTACAAGTAAAGTATGATTTGGCTGCAATTTCAAAACCTCTGTACATGTGACAAAAGCTGTTATGGGGTTAATATACATTTGTGCCGCTGTAAAATCATCCATGTTATCAGGAATAGCTACAGCGAATTCAACCTGTGTTTTCACCATTTCCTGCCATGTTCCCTCTCCACGCAATGGCAATACACGCTGACCAATAAGCTGTGGTGACACAAGTGGTCCCACTTGTTCAACAATGCCAACTCCCTCATAGCCAGGAATGGTTGGTAAAGGAATGCGATGTGCATATTTTCCTCGTATCGGTATTAAATCAGAAGGATTAATCGGTCTTACTAACATACGCACAACAATTTCTTGTTGCTGTGGAGGTGTAATCGTTTTATTTTCAAGACGCAGCACCTCTGTTGGGTTGCCAAATTCATAGATTTTCAAACATTTTGCTTTCAATAATTTTAGCTCCCTTCATAAAGTCCTTTCGCATTCCAGCCCGTTGTTTGGTGCAATGCTATATATTCCTCTTTTGTAGAATTAAAGGTACTGCTTGTATACATCGTGTATCCCCTGCAATTACATTCGTCAACTTTGTAGAAACTCTGCCAAGCTAATTTGCCTTTTTTCATAGTCCGCACCAATCGCTTTAAGCTCTTGTTCTATTTGCTGGGCAGTCGCTTCTATTCCCTTATAAATTAAGAAAGGAACATTCTCTAATGATTTTTTTGCTTGTACATAGTCACAAGATAATCGTTTCTTTAGTAATAATAATGTTCTCACTTTATCGTTCCCTGTGCCTGTTATATACAGCGCAAAATAATGGAGGGGAAAATCCTCAGCTATTTCTTCCTCAAAGTTAGGTGGAATAAGCACACTTTCAAGAAACATTACTAAATTGTCATAGGCTAATGAAAAATCCCAGCTACCCATTCCATGCTGGGCAGTAAAAATCGCCGTATCCCCTCTTGCTAAATCTAAACAATAAGGATCACCCTCATCCGAAGCAATAACCAAATAATGTTGCGGCCAATCTTCGATAACCTCATTTGTCACCGAGTTAAACTGATAGCCATCCTGCCCTCGCAGCAAGTCATCTGCACTATAAATCCAAAGATTGATATAGTCACCCGTACTCCATGTCACCCCTTCCACAGCGTAATGCTGTAAAAAGTATATATACTCATCAGGTAATTGCCATTGACGATGAATAAAATGACGACTATCATTTTCCATAGTGTGCTGAAAAACCATCGGAGATTGAGAATTTTGCATTTCCACCATAAACATTCGCATATTTTCGATCACAAGGTCTAGTTCTTTTTTTAGCTGTTTCAATGAATCAACCCCCTTCAGTATAAATTACTTATTCTTTCTATTATAAACCGATAAAGGAGAATAGAAATATGGAAAATATCATCATCCGACGCCCTCTGCCAACGGATAAAGAAGTATTACATCAGTTCTTTTTTCTTGTGATTCAGGATACGTTTGCCAAAGAGGGCCTGGCAGCATTAGCTGGAGACCAACATAATGAATGGGAAATGAAAAAGCATTATTTAGCAATGGATTTCGCAAGCCAAGGTCAACAGCGATTTTTTTGGGTAGCTGTGGAGCCAAAAACAGGAGAAATAATTGGCACAATTGAATATGGCGAGGCAAATGCACTTATCCAGCAAACAATACAAGAGGATTTAACAAACTGTCCAGAAATCGGAACCGTTTATGTTCATCCAAGCTATCAGCAGCGCGGTATTGGCACGATGCTATTTCGACATATGCTTACTACACTCGAAACACAGCAAATACCGAGCTTTTGCTTGGATAGCGGCTATCGACAAGCTCAAATAGTTTGGCAGAAAAAACTGGGCAAGCCAGATTTTTGTCTGAAGCATTTTTGGGGAACAAATATTCCTCATATGATTTGGAAACGTTCAATACCATTTTGAGAAAGTGAATCTTCAATCAGTGTAGTTTTCGCATATCCTCCACTGTTTGAACGTTTCACCCACCTTTGTTTTTACAGGCTAAATGTACAAGTACATCATTACAATGTCAATCCTCCACTTTAGGAATAGAATATTGTCAAAAGGTTATTACAATGAATATTTTAATAAAGTTGACGTATTTAACCTTTAAGCCTTACCATTATTTTATAAATGACACAGAGGATAATAAAAGGAACACTGCCAATAAAAGATTATTATAGGCAAGTATCTTTCTTACTTGTATTTCTATATTTTTTATCACCTATCACTAGCCGAATTTTGGCAAATTAATTCCATCAGTCCGCTATATTGGAGCGGACGATTTCTCCTATTTCAGCCCTGCTATTTATCTAAATAGTCACTATAATATGTTCTACTTTTTTATTAATGTAGGAATGCTCTATATTACTTTAGCCATTAGTAAAAAACGTTTCTAAAAATCATTTGAAGTGTTGATTGAGATCTATTTTTTATGTTTGGAGGGAAGTAAAATGTTTAAATTCATGGATGATTTAGCAGGTGCGGTTTTCGATGTTTTTATGTTATTTTGTTATTTCTTGACAGGTGTTATCATCGTAGGAGTTCCCCTTTTTCTATTAGCTAAATTGTTCTTATTATTTTATTAAAACTGGAGATAACAGTCAAAAGGAACCACAATCTAGCCGTGATTCCTTTTGTTTTATTGAATATTCATAATGAGGAGCCGATAAACACTTATCTAGTAAAAGATTATTAACTAATCAGCTTGAATAAGATATATTTTTAAATAATATTATCTTATTAGTCTAAAATCTTGTTCATGGATACCCGAAATCTAAAGAATCACTCAGCAGAAAATTCCATCCTTCTAGTCAAAAGATAGTGCACGAAATTTAATGCTTCATGTGTACATATCCTAAAAGTGATGCGTCTTTCATTATAGATAAAATTTTTAGTTAAGATGGGTTCTTCTGTTTATCCTCTATATGCTCGTGCTACATAATAAGCTATCGATCCACTTCCAGAGTTGCAACGAATGCTTAATTTGATACCATTTTTCTCAGCTTCCCAAAACTGTTTATTCTGTTTTGTAGTCATTTCGGCAACGGTACTCGCACTTTCATCTATAGCACAATAACAATTATTATCCGTATAGATACCCGTTAAAGGACATTCTACACCGAAAGAAAGCTTCGTGTCTGTACCTCCATACTGCATGGTAAATCCGTATTGTGTGCCTACTAAAGCGTTCTCTCTCTTTTCTGTGGCAATCAATCCTGATACTGGATATGTACCCACTTCAGGAATCACAACAGCTTCAGGAATTGGCGTTGTCATTAACATTGGTTTACCATGAACATTATGATCTGATACAAAAGTAAGTGGTTTGTCCAGTTCATTAATTAACAACACAATCGCATTTGCTGGCTTTGCCATAAAATAAATAATTGGGATGATAATAGCCACAATTACTAGAGCAGCAATGGCTACAACTGCACCAACTGAAGCAACTGTAACACCAGCAAAAGCTGCGACTGCTTCAGCTGCTCCAACTGCCAATTTTGCAATAACAGTAGAGGTTGATAATAGGCCAATCCCTAATGCACCCGAAACAAGAATTTGTGCAGTAACAAGACCAGCATCATCATCTTCCATTCCTTGCAATCGATTTAAACCATCAATCAGTACATGGAGTTGTTTTTTAATATCATCACCAGTAGCATTTATAAGAATTTTATACATATCTTGTTTCAGTGGAATGGGTGCAGTCTGATCGCTTGCCTCTAGCTCGGATATATCCTTGCCTAGCGCTTCCGCCAAAATTTGTTTTCTTTCCTCTATAAATTCAGCCTGAAATCTATTAATTTCTTCTTGTGAAGTTGCTTTCTCTAGTTTTGTTGCATAATCAGGGAATAAAGAACGAAATCCTTCTTTTAATTTAAAATCAATATCAAGTGTAGTATGCATATATTACTAGCCTCCCATTAATTATAATCTGTATTAGCTATAGCTAATAGTTCCCCTCGAGTTATTTATATCCTATCACTTCCAAAATAACCATACAACGGTTAATTCACGCCAATATTTTGCGTTTCCCCCGCCATTTTTTGGCGGATTAAAGGTCCATTCTCATACTATACGCCAATTCACATATAATTGTTTTTTCATGAAATAATACTTGTCACAAAATTGTCAAATTTGTTATGTGTGAAATAAAAAGTAACCAGCTCGGCTATATAAAAAAATTACCTAAAGAATATTTAGACGATACTCTTGTTCGATTGGCTCACCATTCATCGGCACTTGAAGGAAATACGATTACATTAGCCGAAACATTATTTTGCACAACCAAGTGTCAAGCAATCGTAGTATCGATTTACGTGAAGTATATGAAATCAAAAATCATGAACAAGCCTTTCAATACTTAATACAAGAACTTGAACAAGATGCACCGCTCCATTTGCAAACAATCAAGGAAATTCACACTTTATTAATGGATCGCCTGCAATATTTAAATCGATAGACAATGCCATACTAGGGACTGATTTCATGACAGCCAATGTGCAAGAAACACCGCTTCCTATGCAGCAATGGGTCGATAATTTGAACTTCCGTTTAGATGTAGCTGCTACTGAAGACGAAAAAATCGTTAGCATTGTGGAAGCACATATTGCATTTGAACGTATTCATCCTTTTGCAGATGGCAATGGACGCACAGGGCGTGTGGTCCTTAATTATTCTTTATTACAACATGGCTTTGCTCCACTTATTATTAACAGCAAAGAGAAAGCGACTTACTTACGCTATCTTGCTGAACAAGATGCAATAGGCTTTAGCAAGTTTATTGAATCCGCATTGACAGAAGAACAGCAACGCTTACAACGCTTCGTGAATAAAGAACAACACCAAATATCTCTTGCCCCATTGGATTGAGATATTAATTAATTTGCAAATTAATTAAAAATGAGCAAGATTGCCGTCTTGCTCTTCTTTTTCCAGAAAGGAGAATCATATAGGAAAACGCTTAAAAAAAGAGAAGTAGTAGAGGTTCAATAAGACTAAGAGGGCGCAAATGATACTGCTCCTTTGCGCTCCCAGCCCGAAAAGGAGAGAACCGAAAAAGAATAGAGCGTGTTGGTGGGAATACTCAAGCAGAAGCAGAAATTGCACTCACAACCGCATTTGCTGAATATGATGATACTGGACGTTTTTTTGAATCTTCAAAGTCATCACTCGAAGATTATATGTGGTATTGGTTTGAAGAATATTGCCTAATCAACTTGAAATACAATACACAGGAGAACTATCGTAGAGTTATAAAAAACACATTGCTCCCCCAATCGATCATTATGCTCTGCATGATCTTACACCAACAATATTGCAAAAATGGATTAATGGCAAACATCGTGAGGGATTTTCTAGGAAATCATTATCCATCTTTTATAGTGTCCTTAATAATACTTTGAAACACGCTGTACATCCGTGGGACTTTTAAAGGACAACCCTATGCAATATGTGTCAATGCCAAAACATCCACGTAGAAAGACGTCAAAAGAAGATTTAAAGATTATTAAACGAGAGGATTTAATAAGTATTATGGAATACTTAAAGCCAGACATGCCGCTATATATGCCATTCCATATCGGGCTACACATAGGCTTGCGTGTTAGCGAAGTATGCGGTTCGCGTTGGAGAGATATTAATTTTGATTAAAATACATTAACTGTTGAACGCGCAATGGTCAATATCAACAGAAAATGGGTGCTCGATACAACAAAAACGGCATCGAGCGAAAGAACGATACCGTTAGAACCTACTATTGTCAAACTATTAAAAGAGCATCATCTTTGGATTAAGAAAAACAAATTGTTCTATGGTGAATATTATCCCAAAACAGATCATGTATGCGTCAAGGAAAATGGCGAACCGCTAACACCTAGTAGCACAAAATATAATACAAGAAAATTAACAGAAACACTCAAAATTCCATTTAACTTCCATTCATTGCAACATACGCACGCTACAATGCTAATGGAAAACAACGCAAAAACAAAAGACATCCAGACTTGTCTTGGTCATAGCCGGTCAGCTATTACTATCGACACCTATTCACATCTTACGGAAAAGATGCAAAAGGAATCCGTCGATATTTTTGAACGAGCACTGGATGATATTAAATAAAAACTTGCCGATCAGTTGCCGCTGGTCGGCAAGTTTTTTTCGCAAGCAAAATTGTTTCGCAAGCAATTCGCAAGCAAAACGGGTATTGGTGCTTTTATCCAACACCACCAACCCTTGATACGCCTACTATTTGCTATCGTCCATCTTCAATACCGCCATGAATGCCTCCTGAGGAACTTCAACGGAGCCTACTTGCTTCATACGTTTTTTACCTTCTTTTTGTTTATCAAGAAGTTTACGCTTACGTGAAATATCGCCTCCATAACATTTCGCTAAAACGTTTTTACGGATAGCCTTAATTGTAGAGCGGGCGACAATTTTTTGACCAATCGCTGCTTGGATTGGTACTTCAAATTGTTGACGTGGGATTAATTCTTTTAGCTTTTCTACAATTACCTTACCACGCTCGTAAGCAAAGTCACGGTGTACAATAAAGCTTAGTGCATCGACTTGCTCACCATTTAATAAAATATCCATTTTCACTAATTTCGATGGCTGGTAACCAATAAGTTCATAGTCGAATGATGCATAGCCCTTTGTATTGGATTTTAAATAGTCAAAGAAATCATAGACAATTTCTGATAATGGCATTTCATAAATAATACTTACACGCGATGTATCAATATAATCCATTGTCATAAAATTACCACGCTTCATTTGACAAAGTTCCATAACCGCTCCCACATAATCATTTGGCACCATAATAGTCGCTTTTACATATGGCTCCTCCACACGATCAATTTTTTGTGGATCTGGCATAAAGGATGGATTATCTACTTTGATGGCAGTGCCATCCGTCATATGGACATCATAGATTACGGAAGGCGCTGTTGTAATTAAATCAATATTAAATTCACGCTCAATACGCTCTTGGATAATCTCCATATGCAATAGACCTAAAAAGCCACAGCGGAAGCCAAATCCAAGGGCTTGTGATGTTTCTGGTTCATATTGTAAAGCAGAGTCATTTAACTCTAGCTTTTCTAATGCCTCACGCAAATCATTATATTTTGCTGTATCAATTGGATATAAGCCACAGTATACCATTGGGTTTAAGCGACGATACCCTGCTAATGGCTCGGCTGCTGGGCGATTCGCAAAGGTTACAGTGTCCCCTACACGTGTATCACTTACATTTTTAATCGACGCAGTTAAATAACCAACATCTCCTACTGTTAATTCAGCTTGCGGCACAGCCTTTGGTGTATGTACCCCAACTTCAATAACCTCAAATTCCGCGCCAGTTGCCATCATACGAATTTTATCGCCAGGCTTTACTGTACCGTTGATAATACGGATTGAAATAATCACGCCTTTATAGGCATCATAGACAGAATCAAAAATTAAAGCTTGTAGCGGTGCATCAGGATCACCTGTTGGCGCTGGAACCTTCTCCACAATTTGCTCTAAAATATCCTCAATCCCAATACCTGCTTTTGCAGAAGCTAGCACTGCTTCAGAGGCATCTAAGCCAATAACATCCTCTACTTCCTGACGTACTCGCTCAGGATCAGCCGCTGGTAAATCAATTTTATTAATAACAGGTAAAATTTCTAGGTCATTATCAAGCGCTAAATAAACATTTGCTAATGTTTGTGCTTCAATCCCTTGTGCAGCGTCTACCACTAAAATAGCGCCCTCACAAGCAGCTAAACTACGTGATACTTCATATGTGAAATCGACATGTCCTGGTGTGTCGATTAAATGGAATGTATACACTTCGCCATCTTTTGCTTCATACTTTAATTGAACTGCATTTAATTTAATCGTAATGCCTCGCTCACGCTCTAAATCCATCGAGTCAAGGAGCTGTGCTTTCATTTCACGGGACGTTAATGACTTTGTTTGCTCTAAAATACGGTCAGCAAGCGTTGATTTCCCGTGGTCGATATGTGCAATAATAGAGAAATTTCGGATATTCTCTTGTCGTTTTAAACGTGCTTCTCGGTTCATCTTTTCCACTCCTAATTAAACTATACTGAATTATACTATGAACGTTATGTAAAGTACAACAGCAACTCCATGACAAAGCCTCTACTATCAATGCTTGACGTATACTAGAACATTTTTAGGTTTTGCGAAACACGGTCGGATTTGGAGTTAAATAGAGCAGTATTCGGAGCTAATATATAAGAATATATGAGCAATAACAGATTAGGGTTCATTCGTTTGTGGCTAATAAAAAGTGCCCACTGTTTGAAATGAGCACTTTTAGCTTGCTTTATAAAGGAACATATGACGGATTATTTACTGTAATATGCCATATTTATTTTTAATACGCTCTAGCTTTTCTCTTATTGGCTTTTCTAATAATAATAAAAAGATAACATTTGAAACCGCATAAACCATCATAAACGGCACTGCTGAAGTTAATGCCAGTGTATAAGCCTGCCAGCTAAACACACCGTACATAGATATTGTTCCCCAAATATCCATACCAAAGGAAAAGAATACGCCTGCGAAAATACCGAATAAGATAAGAGAAATTTTTTTATGCATCAGCCCCGTTTTCCCTAATAAGCCTGCTATAAAGCCAATCATCCCCCACATAAACATTTGAAAGGGTGTCCATGGCCCTTGCCCAAAAAACATATTCGACACCAATGCGGAAAGAGCGCCTGTTAAAAAGCCTGCCTCTGCTCCAAGTGAAAAACCTGTAATGGCTGTAATTGCTGCAACAGGCTTAAAGCCAGGGGTAATAACAAATAAGGCACGACCTGCCACAGAAATAGCAGCCATCACAGCAATGACTAAAATTTCACGTGGCTGTGGCTTGCGACGTTCAAAGGATAGAAAGAAAGGAACACATGCTAAAATAATAATGGCAATCGAAATAAAATAATATTTTCGATCAGCAAATAGGGTAATACCCGCATATAAAGTAAGTGGTATTAGCACAAAAATAACAAGGAATGAGATCATTAGACGAATGTTTTTTGACATAACGTAACAACATCCTCACATGTAATGGCATTGCTTAGTAGCTCTCGCGATATGCGATGTGCGGCAGTTGTATAAAAATTATTGCCGCTATAAAATGCGCGCGGCTCATCCTCAGATACAATACTACCATCAAAAAATAAGGCACATCTGCTACTGTACTGTGCTGAAAATTCAATATCATGTGTCACCATAATAATTGTCATTCCTTTAGCCTGTAAATCCTTTAATATTCCAGCTAACTCTTCCTTTGCATGTGCATCAAGCCCCTTTGTTGGCTCATCTAGTAACAAAATTTTCGGCTCTATTAATAAAAGCTTAGCGAGTGCTAATCTTTGCTGCTCCCCACCGCTTAAATCATAGGGATGGCGATTTAATAAATGCGTTAAATGAAATAACTGAATCGTTTTTTGCATATTTGCTTCTGTTACTTTATGTAAACGAGCCATATCCTCCAGCTCTTGGCGCACTGTTTTTTGCACAAATAATGTTTTGGGATCTTGCGGTAATAACGTTAAAAATTGTTGATACAATTGTTTATTGCTATAGCTTTTTAAGGCTTTATTGAATAAAGTCACTTTGCCACGATAAGGCTTTTGTAATCCTGCTAAAATAGCAAGCACCGTAGACTTGCCTGTACCATTACCGCCGATGATCGTTAAAAATTCCTGCTCCTTCACTTGTAAGTTAAAATGATAGACAATATCCTGACCATTTTTTTCATAACGAAAGGCAACATCCTTTGCTTCTACTGCAATAGCTGTGTCATTGTACGATATTGTAGGTGACATATCTGCTGGCGTCACTTGTTGATTATGAAGCCAGCGCTGCCCTTCACGAATCGTCAGCGGAATAGATCCGACACCATTAAGCCGATGGAAAATTTTTGTCGCTGCCGGCAATGCAGTAATCATCGCATGCTCTTTTGGCAATGTCATTAAAATGTCCCTTGGTAAACCATCGAATAAAATTTCCCCACTGTCCATAATCAATACGCGATCTGCGAGAGGCAACACCTCCTCAAGGCGATGCTCAATTAAAATAATGGTAATACCCAGTTCCTTATTTAAGCGATGCAATGTTTGAATAAATTCCAACGCAGCGATTGGGTCTAATTGCGATGTCGGTTCATCTAATAGCAATAACTTTGGCTGCATCACCATAATAGAGGCTAAATTTAATAGCTGCTTTTGTCCACCGGAAAGCGCCGTTGTTTTTTGATGAAACCATTTTTGAATGCCGAAAAAATTTGCCATTTCAGCTACTCTTCGGCGAATTGTTACTGAATCAAGCCCCAAGCTTTCTAACCCAAAAGCGAGCTCATGCCATACTTTATCTGTAACAATTTGATTATCAGGATTTTGAAAAACATAGCCAATATCTGCTGCTGCAACTTCAGCATTTAATTGTTGTAAATCGCAGCCTTTATAAAAAATTTGCCCCGCCATTTCTCCATGTGGCTGTAGCTCACGCTTGAAATGCCGTAGCAACGTGCTTTTTCCACAGCCCGATTGCCCTATCAGCACGATAAACTCACCTTGCTGAATTGTTACATGAATATTTTTTAATACAGGGCTTGTCTCATTAGGATAAGTAAAACTTACATTGTCGATTTTAACGAGCGCCATTTGAACGCCTCCCTGATTTCAATTGCTAATGGGATAGACAGCAGCAGGAAATAGCTACTATAAAACAATAGACTACCAATGTCCCATTTAATAGTTCCAAATGTTGGATAGAAATAAAAGGTTGTTGTACCAAGAAAACTCGCAACGAGGTTCGTAACAAAAAGTAGCATAATTATCGTTAGAGCAATGCCATCGCGACGCTCAAAAATAAAAAGCGAAAAGGCTGTTCTCTTTTTCACACCATAGCCGCGAGCTTTCATCGAATCTGCCGTATCAATTGCATTCTCTAATGCCCACGTAATTAAAATAGATAAAATTCGGACGATGCATTTGATGCGATGCCATAATGAGCCAGCAGTATAATCCATGCCAATAACCTTTTGTGCCTGTATGATTTGCGTTAGCTGATGCCGAAAGCGTGGAACTAAGCGCAATGAAATAGATAAGGTTAGTGACAAGGCTGGTGATACTTTGCCAAATAAATAAATAAATTTATCCGATGTCATCACCACATTGTAGCAGCTAAACCAGAGCATCACAGCGACAATCATCGTGGCAATGGCAAGTCCATACATAATTGCCTCCATAGTAAGGGCATTGCCATTGATATAAAGTAATACGAGCTGACCATTATGGCTAATCAGTGGGTTAATAATCGCCATTAAGAAAAACAGTGGTACATATAGCTTCCAGTCCTTAAAAAATAGCTGTCTACGTAAAGCAATATTTAAGCTAATAGCCGAAAAAATAGTAATCGCCAAATAGACTGGATGCATAAAAAACATCGATAAGCCAACAGCAGCTACAAAAAAAGCAAAAAGTACGATAGGATGAAATGTTTCAAATGCCTTCATTATTCACCATCCCAATAATGTCCTAAGTCGCGACCTAAATCGACTGTGTAGTTCCATTCAATGACATCGCCATCCTTTAAAACGTATTGACTACAACCGTAATTTGGATAGACCCCATTCACTTTGTACATCCAGCCACTTAATTCACCTGCACTAAATTCATATAAATGGTTAATCCCTTCTACATAGACACTGTTATACATATTTTCATTGGCCCCTTGATACTCCATTTGAATTTTATGCTCCTTTGTTGCGCGTTGCAGCACATCCCAAACCGTATCATTCTCTGATAATAGTTCATAGGTTGTTGGTTTCAGGATAACGCCATTTTTCGGGACATATTTCTCACTTTGTAGCGCAGGGTCTAGCTTATCCCAATGCTTTAGCAATGTATCAACACGGATTGCAATGGTTACAGCGCGTTTTTTAGGTGCTGGCTGTTGCTGCTTTTCGGTTACTTGTGGCTTAGGTTCTTCTGCTGAGGGAGTAGCTGTATTTGTTGTTGGCTGATGATCGCCTTTTTGAACCATAGGCTGCTCTGTTTTTATATTTGGTGCTGGTGGTGGTACTTCTTGCTTTTCTCCCCGTTGCTGAGGGGCTTGCTCCCGCTCCTCTAATTGAACCTTTTCATCTACCCCAGGCTCTTGCTCTTCTTGTTCTTCCACAACCATCTTATTTTCTACTAAGGGAGTCTGTTCTTCGACTTCAGGCTGCCCAGGAGACGGTCGGGTTTCCATGCTCCGTTCCTCATCCTGCATTTGCTCAAATTTCTCTACGGTTTGAATATTACATGCTGTTAAAAAAACAACAAGCAACGAGATAAAGAAAAAATGTAGAAATCTTTTCATACTAATCTTCAACTACCTTTAAGAAATTAACATACATTTTAGCTGCTTGTGCACGCGTAAGAACATCTGTAGGGCTAAATGATCCATTCGCTCCCTGGGCAATGTTAAAATCATATAAAAATGTAATGGCTTGCTGCGATTCCTGTGATAATTTTGCAATATCGTTGAAAGGTGCATTATTTTTCGGTACATATGGTTTATCTGTTTTAAATGCATAGGCTCTTGCCAGCATAACTGCCAGCTCTTCACGTGAGATTGGAGAAGATGGTGAAAGCTTATTGGACTTTACCCCTAATAACTTTGCCTCATAGGCAGCTCCAATTTCTTGTTTTATGTCATTTGGATAGGCATTAATATCTGTGAAAGGTGCATTGCCAGAGCCTGTTAAATGAAGAGCACGCACTAAAATCGATATAGCCTGTACCCGTGTTAAATTATTATCCGGCTTAAATGTATTGTCTTCATAGCCCTTTAACAGCCCTTTCGCCACAGCCGCTTCGATATCAGACTTTGCCCAGTGAGATTGTGTATCTTTAAAGCTCACTTTCACAGGAGGAGCTGTAGGCTGAGTCGGGGTAGATGAGCTATTAGGCTTTTTATCGGATGTATCATAAAGCTTTGTTTTGCCTGCAAGTAATCGATTATAGGCTGCTAGTGTATAAGAAGCCTGCTCTGTTGCCATGCCATTAGCTGCTCCCTCAGTTAATACATGCTTGAAGCCACCGTCTTTTGCATGGTAGAAGGTGAAAAAGCTTGCAAATAGCTTATGGAAGCGCTCATCTTTGCTGGCATCAATATTTAAACTGGCAAGTGCTGTAATAACCTGTGCTGTGCTTTCTAAGTTGGTTGTGCCCCAGCTTTTGTAACTGCCATCAGCTCCTTGTAAACTTGTCAATGTATGAAGTGCCTTATCAATGGATGTCTTCACATCTGGTTGATCCTTATACGTGGAAAGGGCTTGAATAGCCATTGCAGTCATATCTGGGTCTGCCTTCGTCCCCGATAAATCCCAGCCCCCATCAGGCAATTGCTTTGCTAGTATATGTTGAATCAATTTCTCGCGAGTAGTTGTAGCTGTTTTAGAAAGCTCAAAGTCCCATGTATCTAAAGCAATTAAAGCAAAATAAGCACCATTGGGACCTTGCCATACAACTTTATCAAAATCACTTAATTTTTCGACTAAATTATAGCCACCCACATTCGTAGGATCTTTTCCGATAGCAGTAAGGGCAATAATTAAACGTGAATATTCCGTATATTTACGATTGTGTAATTCACCTTTTACTGCCTGTATATGTTTTACAACATTTGCATAGTATTGATCGTAATAGCCATCAGGAACATTGTATTCGCCACGGGCAAGTGCAATAATAAACCATTCATCACCAAAAGCAGGATTTGGTGCTTTTGTCACCATAAATTGCCCAGTCGTTTTGTAAGCATCTACAGTAGAAATATTTTGAGCGGAAACTGGCGTTACAATTAACACGAATGCAAATAGCATCATGATAAGCATGGATAATCTTTGCTTCATTTGGATAACCTCCATTCTAAAAAGTACTAACCCAAAAGCTTTCTGCAATTGGGTTAGCCATGAAAATTACATCATACCTGCAGTATTTAACGTACGTTTTAAAATTTTTGCTGTTTGTTCACGTGTTAATGGCGTCTTTGGATCAAAAGAGCCATTCGTCTTACCCGTCATAATATCAAGGCTATTTAATAGCTCGATATATGGTAGATATTCAGCACTAATATTGTGAATGTCCTTGAAATGAATTTCTTCATTGTTATTCTTCATATCAGCATTTAAATATTCTAAAACACGTGCCATAAATGCAGCAGCCTGTTCACGTGTAATATGGGCCTGTGGATTAAAGGCTGTAGCTGTTACTCCGTTTGTAATCCCCGCCTCATATAACGCTTGAATATCTGCCTCATACCATTTACCAGCCGTATCACGGAAAGGATTTGTACCAGTTGCTTGTAAACCAAGGGCACGGCTTACTAATGCTGCTAACTGTGCACGTGTAATTGGTTGAGTTGGGCCAAACGTGTCTGGTGTAACACCTTTAATAACAAGACGATTCGCTAAAAACTCAATTTCCTCTTTATTTGCTAAATGCGCGATATCTTTAAAGGTTACTGCATTCTCTATGATCACAAATGTACCACCTGCTTTTGTAAATAAAACAATTTCGCCATCCACAATTTTATGTGGAACAGGTTTATATTCGTCACCTACAAGCTGTAAAACAACGCTGTTTGGCTTTAGATCGTTGGCTGGTAGCGTTACTTTTAAATACTCCTTTCCTAAAGAAATGGGCTTTAAATTTCCTTGCTTTGTTTCAATACCAAATGTCACTGTAAATTGTTGTTGTCCTGTCTCTTTCGTTACAGCAGCAATGATGTTCTCGGATTCAGCAAGTTTAATTCCAGCAAATACAGAAGTAGCCACCTCTAATTTAAATTGGTTTTCCTTCTGAATCACAAGTTTTTGAATATTTTTATCCATGTATTCTTGAATATTTTGAGGTGTAAGCACGACTTTATTAGCGTTTTCTTCAATCGTAATTTCGACCACTGAGCTATCTTCCTTCTCTTTGTTACTTTCATTCTTAGATTCTTCTATACACTCTTCATCTGTACATGGCTTTTCTTCTAACTCCAGACAATTTTCTGTTGCTTCCTCAGCACATTGTTTTTTCTCTTCTTCAACAGCGAGTTTATCCTCTATTCCTTCCACATAGCCACCAATATCTTTTCCTAAATCAGTTGTGTATAGCCATTCAACAGCATCATTTGGAGAGAGTGTGTAATTGGCTGCTGAGTATGAAGGATATTTGCCATTGACCCGGTACATCCACCCACTTAAAGGACCACGATCGAATTCATAAAGCCCCGCAATACCATCTACATATATGCCATATTCTGTTTGACGATAGCTTAGGGCAACCCCGTTTTCTTCTGCTGCTCGTTGTAAAACATCAAAAGCAGTTTCACCAGCAAATAACTTAGTTGCTGTCGGTTTTAATGGAACTTCAGATGACGAAATTCGTATGGAAACCGTTGCATAACCAATTTCTTCAGAAGGAACAGATGGCTGATTGCCATTGTTATCAGGAGGGGAAGGCTCCTCGTCATCATCACCATCTCCGTCCTTATCCCCTGGAGTTGATGGTCGATCTTTCGTATCTGACATATCATAAAGCGCCGTTTGTCCACTTAGTAGACGGTTGTAGGCTGCTAATGTATAACCAACTTGCACGGTTCCCATGCCATCTGCTTTCGATTGGCTATGGATATGCTTAAAGCCACCATCACCAGCGCTAAATGTCATCATATTAGCAATAACTTTATTAAAGCGAGGGTCTTTGTTGGCATCAATGCCCAAGCTAGCAAGGGCGGTAACAACTTGAGCAGCACTTTCAGCAGCTTCAGAACTGCCTGCCGTCGATATATAGCCACCATTCGCTGTTTGGATAGCTGCCAATTTAGCTATTGCTCGATTCGTGACAGCTGCCACATCCGATCTGTTTTGATAGGGTGCTAATGCCTGAAGCACCATGCCTATCATATCTGGATCAGCTACACTTCCACTCCATGCAAATCCCCCGCTATTTTGAATTTCCTTAGATAAAATATGCTGAATTAATTTATCCCGCGTTGTTGTTGCAGTTGCAGGTAGTTCAAACCCCCATGTATCCAGTGCAATTAATGAATAAATGGTTGCGTTTATTCCTTGCCCTGTAATAAAGCTTAGATCTGCTAATCTATCGACTAAATTATAGCCAGCAACATCTGTCGGGTCTTTTCCAATTGCTGTAAGAGCTATAATAACGCGAGCCCAGTCTGTTGCTTGCTTATCTATTTCACCATTCGTGGCTTTTACATGGTTTACAATATTACGATAATATTGATCATAGTAAGTTGCATACTTCGCAGAATGATCACCGCGAGCCAATGTTATTATTGTCCATTCGTACCCATAACTAGGATTGTTTAAATTTTTTGTTAAATATTCTGCAACAGCGTTATATGTATCAACTGTTGGCGGCTGTAATTGTATAAGACGCTTTTGTAAAGCCTCTAGCTTAGCATAGTTTGTTACTAGGTCTTTATGAATCGCTAGTAATTGGTCATAGGCTTGTTGAGCTTCAAATATTTTTAGATAATCAGCCCAAATAAGTTCTTCTACAGAAGGAAGTGCATCAATTTTGGCAATAACTTGATTAATATCGCCCTCTGCATTAATTATTTTCTCCTTTTCAAGGAGGTCATTATAGTTTGATACTTTTGTATGCAGATTATTAGGATCTTTTATCTTCTTCAAGCCATCATATGCATCTTTTGCTGCTTTTAATTGATCTTTTACTAAGGGGCTATTAATATCAATAGCATCAATTAATAATTCAACATATTTAACTTCTTTATCAAAAAGTTCCTGTTTATTTGTTACATAATTAGTAAATGGCAATGTTATATTCAGCGATGGGGGCAGATTCGGGTCAGCATAGCGACTAATTATGTTACTATATTTTTTTCTTGCATACTCTAGTTGCTCTTTTATTACTGGATTGATTGTTAAATCTTCTATTTTAGGTAGTACATCGATAGCAAGAATGGCATATTTAACTTCTTTATATGCCAAAGTATGATCAAATGTTTCTATTCTTAGATCTGTTGGTTTCCAACGATCAGATTGACCAAGATCGAAAAGAGATAGGTACACCTTACGAATTTCATCTAGCTTAGCACTAAGTTCTTCATCTAAAGCTGTTATCTGATTAACAGGAGGAGTGTAGTTGGCTGGCTCTTCCATATATTTGATAAAATATTCAGTAGCTTTCTCTAGTAACACACTAGTTTTATAAGGTGTTTTGTTTAATATATTTCGATTTGATTGGCTTAGCGCTTTTTCTTTCTGTTTAATCGTAAGCAATTGCTGATAGATCGTTTCAGTTGGCTCTAATTCATCAGGCAGTGCGATAATTAAATCGATTATTTCCTTTACTGCCTCTGGAACAACGTGGGCTTTAATTGTTTTAGATATCGCACCTATCGTAACAGTAATTTCTGTATCTCCAATAGCAATGCCTGTTACGAGCCCGTCACCATCAACTGTCGCAATGTTGGGCTTGCTTGAAGACCATACAACTGTAGCACTATCATCTGTTGTTGTGTTAGTTACAGTAAATGGATATGTTTCTCCTTCTAATAATAATAAAGGCTCCTCTGTATTTAGCTGAATCTCACTAACTGAGAAGGGCGCAAATTCCATTGCATCATTTAGTGGTATAGGATGCTCTAGTTCGGCTTCATTCTCAGATTCTATAGGATTATCTAGTTCTGCCGAATTGTCTAGTTCTGTTTCATTATTAGATTCTATCGTATTATCTTGCTCTGGTGAATCATCAAGTTCAATATCGCTAATATCAGTAGTATCTTCTATAATTGGATCGAATATTTCTCCTTCAAAATGCTGTGCTTTTACAGCGATGGATGGAGAAAATAGCGACAATATTAAAATAAAGATAACTGCTATATGTAGCTGCTTTTTCCATATAGCCATGTAAAGTTCACTCCCTCTATCAAATAGTTAAATACTGACAAGATGGAAGAATTCACCTTATCAGTATTAATTTACCTAGCTATTGGACGTCCACTTCAAGTGGCTCGCTTGCTGAATTACCAAATAATGCGTTAGCAGAGGCTGTAATCGTAATAGTGCCTTCTTCCGCTTGACCTGCAAATGTAATAACAGCTTGTTGGCTTGTATTCACAGTAACAGACTGAGCTGTTAATGCTGTTGTACCCGTGTCAATTGTCCAATTTGCTAAATTCGAAGCAGTCCCCGTATTCAATAAATCACCAGTTAAATTTACCGTAACAGATGGATTTATATCATCTACAGCAACTGTGCTCGGCGTGTTTAGCTGAGCCCATGTAGTGTAATACACATGAACTTCATCATTCGGAGCTAATACGTAAGCACCTAAGCCAACTGTTGGGCTAATATCATTTACTGTATATACCCAGCCATCCCAGCCATTTAAGCTCCCTGCAGCCAGTCCATCAATTGATTCAAGGTATGGCCCATACACAGGATGAACAGTTACTACATAGGGTTTGTTATTGTCTTGTAGTACTTGTTCTAAAAGCTCTAGCGCCGTTGTCCCTGCTTCAACATCCTCAATTGTTTCTGGCACAATAGTTGTACCGTATAAACCATCAATAGATAATGTAACATCAAATGTTGTTGCTTGTTGTTCTTGGTTTACAGGCTGTAATACTGCGGCACTTGCTGTTGGTGATACAAGCGAAACTGCTAAAAGCAGGGCAAACGCTAATTGCCACCATTTCTTGAAAATCTTCATTTGCAAAACCTCCTATTTTATTATTTCGTGAATGTTCTTGCTATTAACTCGAAAAAGAAAAAGATGCTTCTCCCAAAAAGGGGGGAAGCATCTAATGGAAAACAGAAAAAAGGCGTAAAATACAGTTTGCCTGTCCGTCTATTTGCCGTAAGTTCTCCTAGCTTCCGAAGAGAGTTAATACGATGAAATAAAGGCAGGTCTCCTGGCTTGTGTATCCTAAAATCAGCACCTTCCCATCTACTGGAGGCATTTTTCCTCGTTCGACAGTGGTATTACGCTGTAGTCATCTACACTTACAGTTGCGGAAACAGCTTCGGTTTTGCACCGAATTCCCTATTAAGCTCTATAAAAGAGCACCTTTATTCTGCAATTGCTATTCACTTATTAGAAAGTATAGCACAAATTCCTTATTTTCAAAATATTATAATAAAAAAGAAAAAATGTTGGAAAAGTTTACTTATATTTCACCCTTTTGTAGCGATTCTATTCATTAGTGACAGTATAATAATCTTTTTGATTAGTAGAAACGTACATAGTTGTTTTTTTAATACACCTATAAAAAATGGCTTACACTAAGTAATTAACCGAAAAAAGCCAGTGGCGCAGTTAACAGCGCGGCACTGACTTAATATTCCCTTTACTATATAGTTATTTTTTTGTATCATTAACAAATGCTTTGGCGATTGCCTTTCCTAAAACAGCAATTGTACGATTGACCTCTTCCTCTGTGTTACCAATGCCACCGATTTCTACAATCATCATTTGCTTCGCTAAATCTTGATTGTAGCGGCCATCAACGCCATCACCACTTTTGGAAATAACGCCTTTTGATATTTTTGGCACAATGGCATTTAATGTGGATGATAGGCTTTCAGCATAGGCAGTATTCCAGCGGAAATTTGCATGCTCTGCACCAACAACGATTGCAATTTTCGCGTAGTTTTCACCATTATACCCAACTGTTGTAAGATCATGTTTTAATGAATCACGATGTAAATCTAGTATTAAATCATAGCTATTTGTTTCTAAATGCTTACTTAAATGTGGTCGCATCACATTATAGGATTCATGATAGCCCTTGCCTGCTTGCTTTAACTCTTTCATCACATCTACATTTAATACGTCCGTTTTCAAGCCATTGACATTAAAATGATTCACAATCTTATCCTGCATGCTTAAAATATTAATTGTTTCATGAGAGGTCGCTATCTTACCACTTGCAGCTTTCACGATTGGCTCATATGCTTCATGTGAATGCGTAAACAACACTAACACTTTAAAGGGATCAGCATCTGCTTCAGGCTCTTTTGTTTGTTCAAGCGCATTTTGTTCAGCTAAATTGGTAGCGGCAAACACGACTTGTTTATCTTCTGGTTGTTTCGTCGGAGTCGATGCTTGCTTGTTGAACGGAAGTTGCCCAGCAATGACAGGTAATACGAAAAAGAACAATAATATACCAAATGACCATTGTAGTTTTTTTAGCAAAGTCACACCCTCCTCCCCTTATCGTATGGAGGGGGTGTGGCGTTTAGAACGAAAAAATTTTTCTTGTTTTTCGCATAAATTATAGTAGCTTTAGACGATTGTTGTTATAAATCGCTTGCCCAATTCATTAGCATAGAAGCGACTAATTTTGCATAGCGATCAACCCAATAATCTGCTTCTTTTGGCGTTACCATTAGCTGCATACGTGTGCCTGCAAAGGTTTCTTCAAACAGTTGCTGACGTTCTTCTCTTGACCATGTTGCCCATTCTCCAAAAATAGGCTGTACTAAGGACATGTCCACCTCCTGCTGAATATCTGGCTGCCAAGAGGATAAGGATAGCTTTGAAGAGGGTTTATTGCGCTCAGCTACACGAGCAGCTATTGAGCGCAGCATTGTTTCTACAGCATCCGCAATTAAAACAGGTGCATCTACCACTGTTGGGATACCAATGGCTGTCACAGGAATACCAAGCATCTCATAGGAAATTTCTTGTCGTTGATTACCTACCCCTGAGCCTGGATGGATGCCTGTATCGGTTAATTGAATTGTTTTACATAATCGATCACTTGCTCTTGTAGCAAGTGCATCCACTACAATAATTAGCTTTGGTTGTAAACGTTCGGCAATAGCCGCGACAAACTCCCCTGTTTCATAGCCTGTTTGCCCTGTTACTCCCGGCGCATACATAACAAATTTATCGTCAATGACATCTAAGCTATGCAGATGGTCAATCAAATAGGGACCTATTGCATCGGGTGTGATGGTACGATTTCCTAAACCAACGATTAAAATTTTATCGTCTTCTTGCCAAGCAAGTGCATCATGCATTTTTTTGAAATTCACAAGCAATTCCTGCTCAAGTTGTGCAAAGCCATCTTGATCTTCTAATGTCAGTGTCGGGACAGAAAGTGTAATATATTGACCTTCTTTTTTGCCAATTTGCTGTTCACCTTCCGCATCCACCAGCACATCTGTAACTTTAACACGACCAGCATTCCGATCTTCTATTTGAATGCCACTCGATTGTTTAAGCTTATCTTTTTGCTCTTTCGTCTGATGGACAACGACCTCTTCTGATTCATCAATTAAATCTGTTCGTTGCCAGTTTACATTTTTCATACAGCTCACCTCAAGCTGTAGTTTGTTCAAACTGTCAAGTAAATATTCTTTGCATTTATCTATTGCAATTTGGTCAGGCGTTTGTTAAAATGATTTTTGTTGTATTGACACAAGAAATCAATGAGAAGTTATCATCTCGTACCTAATTTAGGAGGTGAAATAGATGCCAAACATTAAATCTGCCATTAAACGCGTAAAAGTGAACGAAAAAGCTAACATTGCTAATTCTCAAGCTAAGTCTGCAATGCGTACTACAGTGAAAAAAGCTGAAAATGCTATTGCTACTGACGCTGAAAACAAACAAGAACTTTTACAAGCAGCTTACAAATCTTTAGATAAAGCAGCTTCAAAAGGACTTATCCACAAAAATGCGGCGGCTCGTAAAAAGTCTCGCCTTGCTAAAAAAGCATAATCATGTAAAAGACCAACTACTTGAAAAAAGTAGCTGGTCTTTTTTATCTTGGTTCAGTAAATTCATTTTGGATCGAAAGCGAAGCGTCAGCGTAATTAATTAAAGCTGACGCAATAAAAAAAGTTCTAAATAGCGCTCA
The DNA here is from genome assembly GCF_038008325.1 of Lysinibacillus sp. FSL K6-0232. NCBI lineage: Bacteria > Bacillati > Bacillota > Bacilli > Caryophanales > Bacillaceae > Lysinibacillus > Lysinibacillus sp. FSL K6-0232. The sequence continues at coordinate 2,611,320 of NZ_JBBOYW010000001.1, forward strand.
CGATTACCACCTGTCGATTTAAGCTGTAAATCAACCTCAGCCAATTGATACAATGCCCTTAGTAAGCTTTCTTCTGAGGGCCGATGACGCTGCTCAACCATTAGCTTAACACGGTATGGATGGATTTTTAAATTTTTCGCAATTTGCTGTGGATGGTAGCCCTTTTTTAATAAGTAAAATACATTCGACATCGTTCGAACATTGGAGGCTAGCAATCCTACAAGCATAATTGGCTCTTGCTTTTGGCGCAATAAATCATGATAAATCGTTAAAGCACCGACAGCATCATTTGCTAAATAAGCATTGAGCATTTTAAAGGCATCCTCTTCCAATGTTTTTGCTACTAACTCCTCCACTAGTGGGGTCGTAATTTCGCCACCCTCCCCTAAATAGAGTGTTAGCTTATCAATTTCCATTTGTAATTGCAGCATATTTGTCCCAACCATTGCCACAAGCTGTTCAATCGCATCCTGTCTAATCGTATTACCCGCTGCCTTGACAATACTCTGAATCCAAACAGCTAAATCCTGCTCCTTAGGCGTTTCTGCTTGAACATATAGAGCATGTGCCTTCATCATTTTTGTGACTTTTTTTCGTTCATCCAATTTTTCATAGGGGGCAATAAACACGGTAACGGAAAAATCTGATGGATTGGTTAGCCATGCTTCTAGTCGCTTCACATCATGATCTATTTTTTCCTTGCCCTTCTCTGCTGCCTTTAAAAACGAAGCATTTTTAGCAATAATAAGCTTGCGTTCGGAGAAAAAAGGAATGGTATCTGCTTCATCTATTACGACATCAACAGGCACCTCATCCAAATCGAATATTGTCATTTCCAGCTCTTCCTCTGGCCCCAGTGCTTCCTTTAAACGTTTGATTGTTTCATCTATAAAATAGCTTTCTTCACCGACAAGTAAATAGACTGGTGCAAGCTCTCTTTTTTTGATTGTATTCCAAACCGTTGAAATCATAATTTTCCCTCCATCTAGCAATATTATCAGTATACATGATTTTATCGTTTTTGTGACTTTGACCGAATTGTGTCGATTCATTGCTAGACATTGAAATCTCCTTTTCAATATAGCTTTTATGCACAGGTTGTCTTATAATAAATAACAGAATTGGAGGGATATCAATGAATCCATTTGAAGGAAAAAACATTCAATGTCGACGTAACGATGCAATTGATTCTGGTGTTGGCTTCGGCGTATCATTTGGCGTTTTTACAGTTATGTTTATTATTGCAATTATCGTAGAATTTGTATCACAATAAACAAACTTATCCGTGAAGAAAAAGGCCTTTGTCATTGGACAAGGTCTTTTTCTTTCGCTGTCACATGCCATTGATTATCACGAATGCGAATTTCAATCGTACCATCAATACCCGTTGTTAATGTTGCTAAATTTCGACTCACAAAGCGCTCGACTATGTCTGGATGAGGATGACCATAGCGATTATGAAGCCCTGCACTAAATATCGTTAATTGAGGCTGTAATAGCTCAATAAAAGACTCAGAACTCGATGTTTTACTACCATGATGGCCTGCCTTTAACAATGTTATCCGACGTATTCGCTGACCATAGTGTTGTATAAGCCGCTGCTCACCCTCTGCCTCTAAATCACCTGTCAGCAATGCTGTAAAACCTTTTTGTCGCATCAATAGCACAAGGGAATCATTATTTCCCTCATACATAGTATCTTCTGGCCATAAATAAGAAAAATTTGTTTCCCCTTGCTGCCAGCCCATACCCTGCATCCTCTCCTTTACAGCAACACGCTGCTTTTTAGCTTCCTTCAATAAATCTGCCATAATAGGCTCGGTAAGAGAGCTCGGTGTTACATGGATTTCATTCATAGCAATCTCTTGTAATATTTCCTCTGCCCCTTCCACATGGTCTGCATCAGCATGTGTCACAATAAAAATATCAATCGTTCGAATACCTTTGCCCTTTAAAAATGGTACAACAACCTGCTTCCCTATCTCATAAGGCTGATCTGCCTTTTTCCACTGCTCTTGCTCAAAGCGCAGTACACCACCAGCATCAATGACATAGACCGCTTTGCGAAAAGGTAGCTCAATCACAATGCTATCTCCTTGCCCAACATTTAAAAATGTAATTTTCGTATCTTTGTATAGCATAGGAAATAGCTGAATTCCTATAATTGGAATTGCCAATGTACTAATGAATTTTCTATACTGCTTTGTTTCTAAAAAATAAAAGCCCATAAGTACACTTAACATGGCTAAAGCAATAAGCCAGATAGGTGGTCTACCCGGCGACCATAACTGAAATGGTAGCTCCTGTATAGCAAAAATCATCTTGGTTAGCCATGTGCGTAATGGCTCATAGACAGCAAATAGTCTATTGGCTAGTGGCAACGATACATACGTTACACCTAATGCCACAATATTCAAAGGCAAGATCACAAAGGAAAACAGTGGGACAAAGATAATATTCACTAACAATGACGAAATGGAAAGCTCATAAAAATGATAGAGCAATAGGGGATAAACAAGAAGCTGACAAACAAATGTAATAAGGAAGGAGCGTATAAGCCAGTTCCTTATCTCCTTTAAAATAACACCTGAATAAATAAGACTAACTGTTGCTAAATAGGAAAGCTGAAAGCCAATTTGAAAAATAACACCCGGCTCAAGCAAAACAAAGCCTATAACGCTGATGGCAAGTGCATCATCCATAGCAATTGCCCAGTTGATAGCGCGCAATATCATGATTAATTCAACAACAGAAACCGCACGCCATACAGAGGGTGCACCTCCTGCAAGAACTCCGTAAAGAGGCAAGAGCACCATTAATGCAATTGTTGCTAGTTCTTTGCGCACACCTAATCGCAACAAGCTTTCAAAAAACAACCAAGATAACAAGGCTACATGAAGCCCTGAAATTGCAAATAAATGAGTAATACCAAGCTTCTGATAGGCACGTTGCAAGTCCTCATCCACCTGATCTTGTAAGCCAATCAACAATGCCTGTGCCTCCGCTACAAGTGATGCAGGAAAAGTTCTTTCAATATGCATGTTAATGCTATGTCTAAGTGTGGCAAGAGATGTACGAATGGAACGCTGTTTCTCTATATACGTCCACTCGTGAATGTCAACAATACCCGTTGCTCCTTTACTCACTAAATAGTCCGTCATTGAAAATGCATAAGCATGTGCAGGAGGATTAGGCTCAGATAGCTCACCCTTTGCAAGAAAGGTCATACCTGCTAATGATAGCTGCTCATAAAAGGCTTTCTCCTGCGCTGACGTAAATGTATAAACAATATAAAGCTTGTCGCCATTAGCTGTTGTAGCAAAACCGCGCAGCTTTTGACCTTTTATTTTATAGTCGCTTGTCCATGTTAAAGGGAAGGTTGACGGAAGAGGGGAAGATTTTTGTAACTGATAGGTTACAAAAAATAGATAGGCTAGTAAACCACTTATAATGACCAATAGAGCAAGAAAACGGCTTTCTTCCTTCCATATAAGCCATAATGCTAAAAGAAGTAACAAGATAAGTAGCCCTGCTGCCTTGTGTGCCGCTATGGACGCTACAAGTACAGCAAGTGCTACAAATATCCATTTATGCTTTAATGCCTTTACCAAATAATGCACTCACCCTTTGCTCATAGGGCAACAATTTTTCTGCTGACACACCACTCTCACGTAGCTCTTGTAGCATATCTGTATACAAGGCTAGTTTTTCATCGCTTAAAAAATCAATTTTGCGCTCGTCAAATGGGACATGTACAACCTCTACCCCTGCTTTTGCCAATAGCTCTTGAGCATATGGATTATTTTTATAATCTGTTGCATAATACACACGCTCAATCCCAGCTTGAATAATTGATTTTGTACATGGCAAACAAGGAAAATGCGTCACATATAAATCTGCCCCTCTTGTTGGCGTACCATATTTAGCACATTGCAGTAATGCATTCATTTCAGCATGTACTGTACGCACACAGTGATTATCCACCACATAGCAGCCCTTTTCAATACAATGCTCATCGCCTGTAATAGAGCCATTATAGCCGCCTGCAATAATACGTTTATCACGCACTACTGTTGCGCCTACTGCTAGCCTTGTACATGTGCTACGTAATGCGAGTAAATGGCTTTGTGCCATAAAAAATTGATCCCAAGTAATTCGCTCCATATGACTACCTCCGAAAATATCCAAGTTAAGTGCTTGTTTTCTACTCTAGTGTAGCCCTTTTGGAAAAGACGCGTCAATATCACTCGTTACTTTACGGTAATCAAATCCTTGAGCTTTTCAAAGGTTTTATCACCAATGCCACTAATGTTCTTCATATCCTCAATCGTTTGGAAGCTACCATTTTCCTCTCGATAAGCGAGAATGCTTTGAGCTTTAGACGGACCGATGCCAGGCAATGTTGTTAATGCTGCTGCATCTGCTTGATTGATATTGATTTTTTGCTCCTTACTATTACTCTCCGTCTGTGCTGTTCCATGTACAGGCATTGTTAAAATAGCAGAAGCAATGTCATCTAGCTTCTCACCCTTTATTGGTATATAAATAACCATTTCATCCTGTACTTTTTGCGCGTGATTAATAAGCTGGGTGTCAGCATCCTGTGTGTAGCCACCTGCAAGCTGTACAGCGTCGATAATGCGCTGATCTGGCTGTAGCTCGTAAACACCTGGATGCATGACAGCGCCCTTTATATCTACAAATACCTGCTGCTCAACCGCTTCCTCAGCAGGTTCAGTATCCTTGATTTCTTCAATAGGTTGGATTTGTTCGATAAGCTCTTCTTGGGGAGGTGAAGAGTTAACATTTGAAAAATAGAAGTAAAAAATGCCACTGACTACTAGTACGCTGGGGAATAGCATACTTTTTCTATACTTTTGCCATAAGGTTTGGAACATCGTACCATCCTTTCATTGCAAAAGGTAATCATATGGAGTTAACTCCATCATACACGATCATGTGTTTGTTGAAAAGATGTCATGATCGTCTTTATTGAGCGAATTTTTGTCATGCTATCCGTCACTTTGCTCTCTCTATCCGTCTACAAAATAAAAAGCCACACTGCTCCATCACAGTGTGACCACTTCTCTTCTTATTTCACTGCACGAATAAAAATGCGCTCGCTGTCATCTTCGGGTGCATCAGCCGTAAAGTCTGCTGTTATTTCCACATCGCTAAAGCCAATTGCACGAAGCCAAGTCATATATTGTGTGACTGGGAAAGTTCGCTGAATATGCTCCTCATCAAAGCGTTCGTATAAATCACTGGCAGACTCTCGTACATAAAAGGTCATTTGATGAATCACAGAATGCTCAACATCACCAGGCTCTGTATGCCATACATAGCTAATATCACCATCATCATATGTAAACGGCCCATCTAAAAAGATTTCAGTCATTTTAAATAATGAGTGGACATCGAAAAATAGCTGACCCCCATCTCGTAAAGCATTATAAATACGCGCTAATGTTGTATAAACAGCCTGCTCCTCCACAATATAATTGAGGGAGTCAATCGCAATTGTCACAACATCCAGCGCCTCAAAGCCTTCTAACTCATCCATTGACATACAATACAGCGGCACACTATATCCTACATTTGCAAAGCGCGCTGCTGCAATGGATAGCATTTCCTCTGATAAATCAAGTCCGCTGACCTGATAGCCAGCCTGTGCAAATAACAAGCTTAGTACACCCGTACCACAACCAATATCTAATAATGTCGGATATTGATCGCTTGGTGCATGCTGTACAACCCAATCTACATAACGATTGTAAGGAATATCAGTTTGTAGCTTATCATAAACATATGCAAAGCGTTCGTAACTACTCACACTTAAGCCTCTGGCATGTCTAGTTGCGGTGCATCGCCCCATAGACGCTCTAAATTATAATAAGCACGCTCATCCTTATGGAATATATGCGCTACTACATCGCCTAAGTCTACAAGCACCCAACGAGCTGCATCAAAGCCCTCTATACGGCGGATTTCATAGCCTTGCTGTTCAGCGATATCTTGTAATTCACGAGCAATTGCTTGCACTTGGCGATCTGAATTACCATGTGCAATGATAAAATAATCCGCTAAAAGAGAAATGCCCTGCATATTTAATACGACAATATCCTCACCATGTTTATCGTCGATTGCTTTGTACGTTGCTTGTAATAAAGTTGAAGTCATCCTTCACTATCCTCTCTGTTCATTATATCGTTATAACATTCTATTGATAACGGATAAATGGGCTGCTTTGTGTCAATTAAAAAAGCCAATGTATGGCGTACACATGCACTAACCGCCTTATCCAAATTTTTTTTCGCCTTTTTTCGCAAACGATCAACACCATCAAATCGACGGTTTGGTTCAATCATATCTGCGACAAAAATAATTTTTTCTAAACGGCTCATATGAGCGCGTCCTGTTGTATGGAAACGAATAGCATTCAACAGCTCTTCGTCTGTGATACCAAACTCACTTTGTGCGATATATGCACCCACTGGACCGTGTAGTAATTCACTACCCCAGCCAAGGAGTCTTGCATCTAAATGTTGATCACGAACGATATTCTCCATCCATTCAATGTCTGCATATTTCGCAATATCATGGAGGATTGCGGCTGTTTCGGCTTTTTTCACATCTTCGCCATACTTTTGTGCTAACTCGATTGCGGTTTCCATTACACCGATTGTATGAATATAACGTTTTTCAGGCATTCTTGGCTTAATCGCTGCTAAATACTGCTCGCGTCCCATAAAGACCTTCCTCTCGTATATAAGCTTCCACTGCTTCTGGTAGTAACAATGTGACGGTTCCACCAGTTGCAAGACGTTGACGAATCAGTGTGGACGATAAATCGATTTGAGGCACTTCCACCATACATATAGGATACGCCGTTTTAGCAGCTGTCCCTGGACGCTTTACACCAACAAATTGCACAAGCTTTACTAACTCATCGATACAATACCAGGTATGAAGTGAATCAATCATATCGCCACCAATAATAAAGTAAAACTGCACATGTGGCTCTCGCCTGCACAATGCTGACAGCGTTTTATAAGAATAGGATACGCCGCCCTTTTCCACCTCATACGCCTCTATTGAAAAATAAGGGAATGGCTGAATGGCACGCTTTAGCATTTCCAGCCGTTCGATATTGCCAGCATCATTGTGGATGTGCTTATGTGGTGGGATGGCATTGGGCATAAAGCGGATTTCGTCAAGCTCTAGCGCATGGTAAACCTCATTTGCCATCAATAAATGCCCCATATGCGGTGGATTAAATGTGCCCCCTAATAAACCGACCCGTTTCATTGCTTCACCTTACTTTGCTGCTTTTGGTAAGACAATCTTTTTATGATTGCGTGATTCTTTATATAAAACAACTGTAAGACCAATTAATTGGACAAGCTCTGCATGTGCGCCCTTTGCAAGCGCTTCTGCAACAGCATGTTTATCTTCTTCACAGTTATCTAAAATACGCACTTTAATTAGCTCACGTACTTCTAATGCCTCACGAATTTGCTTTGTCATTTCATCATTAACGCCGCCTTTTCCCACTTGGAAAATAGGTGTTAAATGGTGTGCTTCCGCACGTAAAAAACGTTTTTGTTTACCTGTTAACATAAAAATTAGTTTCCTCCTAATTGCGCCTTTAACTGCACAATCATTGAATTTGTATTTGGATAGCTTCCTAGCCAGTGCTCAAAGGCAATTGCTCCCTGATGCACAAACATGCCTAAGCCTGTGACAATTGTTGCTCCCTGTTCTTCTGCCGCTTGTAAAAAAGGCGTCATTAATGGATTATACACAATATCTGCAACAATTGCTTCTGTTGTAAGCCGATCTAACGAAAATGGCATTGAAAAATTGCCCGTAGCAAGACCAGCCGATGTCATTTGCACAATAATGCTGAAATCAGCTAATGTTTCCTCCGCTTCTTGTAATGACATTGCACGGCCCATTTCCATCTCATCCACAATCGCTTGTGCATTTGCCACTGTGCGATTAGCAATTGTTAAATCGCGATAGCCTTGCTGCTGCATTGCAAAGGCAATGCCACGCGCAGCACCGCCAGCACCAACAAGCAGCACAGGTCTATTTTTATGGTCTGTACCAACAGCCTCCTCTAATGAGCGTACAAAGCCTATTCCATCTGTATTATAGCCTTTCAGCTTGCCTTCTTGTGTACGCACCACCGTATTAACAGCACCCATTTTTTGTGCCAGCTCATCCAGCTCATCTAAATAGGGAATAATCGCTGTTTTATGCGGGATTGTAACATTCCAGCCGCTTGCCCCTAATGTTTTTAAACCTGCAACGGCTGATGCTAGCTGGTGAGGCGATACATGGATAGGAATATATGTTGCATCAATACCCATCTCCTCAAACCAGGCATTGTGCATAGCTGGTGATTTAGAATGTTCAATCGGATCACCAATAACTGCAAACCATTTTTTCATGCTCTAACTCCTTTGCTCTCTTTAAATAAGTGAAGGACGAATGGACACTTGCACACCTTTTGGCGCATACGCTGCAACAACAACATTGGCATGCTGAACAGTAATCCAGCCTAACCCAGAAATCACCACATCCGTTTTAGCTTCTTTAATGGAAAATTCATGGCGCACAAGTGGTGGTAGCTGGTCAATAAAATCGGCTGTTGGTGGTGCTAGCAGCTCTCCTTTATGCTCTGCATACAATGTATCTGCTTTCTCAAGCTTTGTCCGATGAATTGGCAAATCATTGGCTACATGTACAGTAAATGCAGAGCGATCTCCCTGAATAAAATCAAATCTCGCCAATGCCCCAATAAATAAGGTTTGTCCTGCATTTTGCTGGTAGACCTTTGGCTTAATTTCTTTTTTCGGCATAATATATTTTAATTCACTAGCATCAATATGATGAGCCATTTGATGGTGATTAATAATACCAGGTGTATCATATAATGCACTACCATCATCCAATGGAATCTCAATCATATCTAAAGTCGTGCCTGGGAAATGGGATGTTGTAATCACTTCACCCTCCCCTGTAGCCTGTTTAATAATACGATTAATAAATGTGGATTTCCCAACATTTGTACAGCCAACAACATAAACATTGCGTCCTTGACGGTACTCGTCGATAGCTTCCATTGCTTCCACCATGCCTTTGCCTTTATGGGCACTGACTAATAGGACATCTACAGGCTGAAGCCCTAGCGCCTTTGCTTCACGCTTCAGCCAGTTAATCACCTTTTTCGGCTTTACAGACTTTGGCAATAAATCAGCTTTATTGGCAATTAATAAGACAGGATTTTTACCGACAAATCGGTGTAACCCAGGTAGCCAGCTTCCATTAAAATCAAAAATATCAACAATTTTTACGATTAAGCCCTGCTGTGTACCAAGACCATTTAAAATACGTAAAAAGTCATCATCTGTTAATGACACTGGTTGAATTTCATTATAATTTTTCAAACGGAAGCAACGCTGGCAAATGACCACATCCTTTTCTAATGATGATGGGGGTGCATACCCAACTGCTGTTTGATCTTCTGTTTGAATCGTTGTACCACAGCCAATACAATTTGGCATTTCAATCATTCTTGTTCCTCCCAAGTTATTATTCCTTTACGTTTTAAATCATTAAACACGCGACGTTCGACAAAGCGATTAAACTTTGTCACAAGCCCGTCCGATTGTGCAACAGGCTTCACTAATACGGTATATAATCCTAAGCGATTGGCACCCATCACATCTGTAAGCAGCTGATCGCCCACCATCACAATTTCATTAGGACGTAAGCCTAATTGAATAATGGCACTATAAAAAGCATTGCGAAGCGGCTTTTTGGCTTTATGAATATACGGGATGCCTAATGGCTCAGCAAAATGTTTCACACGCGCCTCATTGTTATTCGATGCAATAATAACACGAATACCTGATTCTTTCATAATGCGCAGCCAGATCGTCAGCTCCTCTGTTGCATCTGCGCGATCCCATTCTACAAGCGTATTGTCTAAATCTGTAATGATGCCTTTAATCCCTAATTCTTGTAGTTTTTCTGGTGTAATAGCAAAAATATTTGTGACAAATTCATTTGGTAATAAAAAATTGTACAAAATAGCGACCCCTAATCTTAACGTATTATTCGACCATTATAGCATATTTGCGAAGGCTTCACCCATTCGAATTGGGCTTCCTTGCACAACATTATCTGTAAACTCAATCGCACCTTTTTCAAATAACATCACAACGGTTGAGCCAAATGAAAAATAACCAACTTCCTGCCCCTTACGCCATTTGGATGTGGTATTTGTTAGCACAATGGAATTCACAAACGTAGCACCCACTTTGATAAAGGCAACATGCTGATTGTTGGTAGCTTTCAACTCTGTTACTAAACGGTAATTATGCGAAATTGGTTTTTTACCGTATGTAAGACCTAATTGATTTACAGGATACGATTTTTGCCCTAGTGTATATTGACGAATAACCTCCCCATCAATTGGGCTATGGATGCGATGATAATCAGCAGGACTTAAATAAAAGACAATAAAATGACCATCCGCATATTGCGCAGCACGTTCTGTATTGCCAAGTAAATCCTGTAATGCATAGGGCTTACCTTTTACAAGAAATGTCATATCCCATTCAATACGTCCAAAGGATTCCACTTTGGCATCTACAGGACTAGCATAGATCATTGGATTTTCTTCAATTGGTCGAGCATCCTCCAGCAGCTCTCTTGTAAAAAAATCGTGTAAACATGAAAATTGTTGTGGTTTTTTTGAAACTTCTTCAAGGTTAATATCGTATAGTTTCATATAGCTTGGAATAATGCGTTTACTCCACCTTGCCTTTGCAATTGCTTGCAAAAGATGAGAGGATTGCTTACCATTCGTTAGTTCTATTAAGCTTTGGTATAGTTTTTCTTTCATATCTGTAAAACCCCTATCTATTAATTTAGACTGTCAATTTTTTTGCATTCGAAGTATAATGGTATAATATCTTAAGTCAAAGGAGTGATCCCCCTTGTTTTTTTATCACAAGTTGGTGGATACCACGGTTAAGAAAATGAAATCGCACGCAGCTAACTTCATCACAATTAGTAATATGTCCTTTGGAGGAGCGGCTATTATGGCCACTTTACATGAATATTATAGCTATAGTGTCTTGTTTATCTTTATTGCAGCGCTTCTTGATCGCTACGATGGTAAGGTAGCGAGAGCGCTTGGACAAGTGTCTGAGTTAGGTAAACAATTAGATTCTATGAGTGATATTATATCATTTGGTGTGGCGCCTGCATTATTAATGTATGAAGTTGTTTTAGTTGATTTTGGTTTTGTCGGTATGATGATGACCATCTTATTTATTGTCTGTGGTGCAATGCGGTTAGCTCGCTTTAATATTAGCGATACAAACGGCTATTTCACAGGCTTACCAATTACAGCTGCAGGTACGTTCTTAACATTAACGTATTTTGCAGTAGGTACGTTCCACCCGGCATTTTATCTTTTCCTTTTTCCCATTTTAGCTTTATTGATGATCAGTACATTTACACTAAAAAAAGTGTAACAGCACATTTGCTGTTGCACTTTTTTTCATTTCCCGCTGCTTTTAAACATATACTGTCGAAAAATGGGGAAAGGATGACATCATTCAATGAGCGGAATTTTTACATCTATGTTGCAGTTATGGTTTGAGCTTCCTGCATTACTTGGCTATTTAAAGGGGCAAACATTCCATAAACCCTTTTCAAAAGAAGAGGAAGCTGCTTGTATTGAACGATTTTTAGGTGGTGATGAGCAGGCACGTCTTGACCTAATAGAGCGTAATATGAGGCTTGTTGCGCATGTCGTAAAAAAATTCCATCCAAAGCATGAGCAGCTTGATGATTATATTTCAATTGGCACAATTGGTCTTATGAAGGCTGTAGAAAGCTATACGCCTGATAAAAAAACAAGGCTTGCCACATATGCCGCACGCTGTATTGAAAATGAAATATTAATGCATCTACGCACACAGAAAAAAGTACAAAAAGATGTTTCATTGTTTGAACCAATTGGTACGGATAAAGACGGCAATGCTTTGCAAATTCGAGATTTACTACAATGTGATGAGGAAAGTGCTACAGAAAAGCTTGAGCATAAGGAGCATGTTGCACAGCTCTATCGCTATTTAGATATGCTTGATGAACGTGAACTCGAAATTGTCACACTTCGCTATGGTTTAAATCAGCAGGACGCACTTACACAAAAGGAAATTGCTGCCCGCTTAAATATTTCTCGTAGCTATGTATCTCGTATTGAAAAGCGAGCGCTTATCAAACTCTATCAATTATATAAACGCGATCAAAAATCGATTGAATAGCCCGCATATAAAAAGCTCCCTTGCAACCATCACAAGGGAGCCTTTCTTATTCTACATCGTTCTAGTGCGTTGATTCTGTTAATTCCACTGAAATTAGTGAGCCGATTAAGGCTGTAATAATCACAACACCCGCTGTTAAAAATAACATACTAACTACCTCCCATAAAGAGATTCCTTGCTAATAGTGTAGCATGTATCATTTCGATAAACTGTGATTTTTCTCACAGAGAAAACAGCACATTTTGACTATTTTGTGTAGTTTATAAAGCGGTAATGGCCTTTAGCACGACCTGTGTTGAATGCTTTGCAGCAATTGGTAAAAATTCATCAAAGCTAATATTTGATTCCTTCCCTGCAATATCTGATAGCGCGCGAATAACAACAAAAGGTGTCGCGAATTGATAGCATACTTGTGCAACCGCAGCCGCTTCCATTTCTACAGCTTTCATTTGAGGAAAATGACGACGTACAGTTTCTACGTGCACAGGATCATGCATAAACGTATCCCCTGAGCAGATTAAACCAATGCCATACTGATGCTCGCCTACAGCCTTTACAGCCTCCTCAGCAACCTTTATTAAGCCCTCATCTGATGGATAGGCTGCTGGCATCCCTGCCATTTGTCCAATTTCATAGCCAAATATTGTAACATCTACATCATGATGACGTACTTCATCCGAAATAACGACTGCACCAACCTCAAGATTCTCATCATAGCCACCTGCAGAGCCTGTATTAATGACAACATCAGGCTTAAATTCATGTAAAAGTATTGTCGTGGACATAGCAGCATTTACTTTACCAATACCACTTTTCAATAAGACAACTTCCTTACCCTCATATGTACCTGTTGTATATTCACTGCCTGCAATCGTTGTACTTTGTGCATCGTTTAATGCTGCACGTAGTAGCTCTACTTCTTCTTCCATTGCGCCAATTACTGCTATTTTCATGTTTTTATTTCTTCCCTTCTTTATTATGCTTTTGTTATCAATTATGCCTCGACAACATTGCATGCGCCAGAGGCTTTAACCTATTCAGTAAACGGCAAAGCATTCACTGAATAAGTTAAAAGTAAGCAAAGACATGATTTTCGTTAATAGGCGCCTTCTAATGTATTGAGTTGCTCAAGCTTTACAGGCAACCAGCCTTCATTATCTACCCATTCCATGCTCACACGATATATTTGCGATTTATCATTTGTGGAAACAACAGCCAATGTTGAATTAGGACCACCATTATTTTGCATACGCCAAATAATCATATTGCTTTCATCAATGCCTGTTACCGTTGTTACGGTTGCCACCTTTTCAGCCCAGTCCACAGATTTATCATCATAAGAAGATACATGCTGTCCTGTTTGTGTTGTAGGCGTTGGTTGCCAATGTTTACTTGTAATCACCTTATCAACGATTGGGTCATCCGATGTAGATTCTTCTAGTGTATCTTGCTTATCCTGAGGTGCTTCAGGCTCTACCTCTGATTCCTCCTCTAGAGGTTCTTCATCTACCGCAATATCTTGATCGTCCTCTTTAATAGGCTCTTCATCAACATCCTTCTGGTCTTCTTTATCACCGCTCTTTGCCTCTTGTTGCGGTTCATCCTTTGTTGCTTGTTCTGCATCATCTTGCCATTTAAACACATAGGTTGCCGTTAGTATAATTAGTACGACTACAATACCAATTAAAACATTTAATAGTTTATCTAGCTTTTTATTACGAGATGGCTGCAAATGACGACTACTACGAGTTTGTCGTTCACTCATAATATTTCCCCCTCTCTAGCCAATATTCTATCAAGTTCGACAGCACTTGCAAAATAATTATACCCATAATTTCAATCCTGCCAATGAAAGCATATAAAAAGCAGCCAGCCTTTCTAACAAAAGAAAGACCAACCGCTTGTACATCTACATCATTATTTAATAGAAAGAATTTTTACTTTCATTTCGCCACCAGGTGTTTGGATTGCTACTTCTTCACCTTCACCACGCCCAAGCAGACCTTTAGCAATTGGAGATTCATTAGAAATACGGAATTCCATCGGGTCCGCTTCTGCTGAACCTACAATTGTGTATGATTCTTCCTCTGTTGATGGCTTACCATTAATAATTTCAACAAATGTAACCGTTTTCCCTAATGATACAACACTGTTATCTGTTTCATCCTCAGAAATAATTACAGCATTACGAATCATTGATTTTAATGTAGAGATACGTCCTTCTAAAAAGGCTTGCTCCTCTTTTGCTGAATCGTACTCAGCATTTTCAGAAAGGTCACCGAAATCACGTGCTATTTTAATACGTTCTACGATTTCCTTACGTGTTTCCGTTTCTAATTTCACTAATTCTTCTTCTAATTTACGCTTTCCCTCAGCTGTCATTGGGTATTGTTTTTCATTTGCCAAAGTCCTTCACTCCTTATTTCTTCAATATAAAAACATAAAACTCGACTAAATGCTATAGGAGAGCATTTAATCGAATTTTATTATTTTTAAACGTTTTTCAAATTACGCTTTGACCTAATAGTATGCATAGCCTTTTTAAATATGCATGAAAATATTGTCAACACCACTCTATCTTATTACAATACGTTATCAGTTTCAAGAATAGTTTTAATTTTCGTTACCATTAAATCAATCGCAACTTCATTATCCCCACCTTCAGGAATAATAATATCAGCATAACGTTTCGTTGGTTCAATAAATAAATTATGCATTGGACGAACAGCTGTTAAGTATTGTTCAATCACAGAATCCGTTGTACGTCCACGCTCTTTAATATCGCGCATTAAACGGCGAATAATGCGTAAATCCGCATCCGTATCTACAAATAATTTAATATCCATTAAATCTCGTAAACCTGCATCCTCTAACACAAGAATACCTTCTAAAATAATCACATCTACTGGGTCGACATGAATAACGTCCTGCGCTCTTGTATGTTGCACATAATCATAAACAGGCTTGTCGATTGGCTGACGTGCTAATAATTTTTTTATATGCTCAATCAATAAATCATTATCAAAAGCTAATGGATGGTCGTAGTTTGTGCCTAAACGTTCTTCAAATGTTAAATGACTTTGATCTTTATAATAAAAATCTTGTTCAATGACAACTACGGAATGGTTACGGAAAACATCATAAATGGCATGCGTTACACTCGTTTTACCTGAGCATGAGCCTCCCGCAATACCAATAACAACAGGACGCTTCACTACCATTTAGCGATTCTCCTTTCGCATCATGTTATGCGGCTTTAAAGGTGTGTCGCATTTGAATTTCACAATTTGTAATGGATGGCGAGCTGCATCTAAGCTATTCCCATCCTCATCCCATATTTCACCCATTGTAAAGCGGAAGTTGTCGATTTCAGGACCAAAGAACTCCACCTCATCACCAGGTTTAAAATAATTTCGTTGCTGCATTGTAACGATTTTTGTTTCTGGGTCATGATTTAAAATTAAACCAGCAAACTCATAGGTTGTTTTACGACCATGCACACCAAACATTTGCTCCTCAAAGCCAGGTGCATCATGGAAGAATGCTTCCGCTGTATCACGGTTAGCACATTTGTCTAGCTCCTCTAACCACTCACGTTTAATTGTAAAGTTGTCAGGGTCAGCACAATAAGCATCAATCACTTTACGATAAACAGAAACAACTGTTGCCACATAGTGAATCGATTTCATACGACCTTCGATTTTTAACGAATCAATACCAAGCTCAATCATATGAGGAATGGCTTCGATTAATTTTAAATCTTTCGGGCTCATTGCAAAAGGTGCATGATTATCATCGAAAAGCGCTTTCTCTTCGCCCTCTTCCAGCTCATATAAATCATAGTCCCAACGGCATGATTGACAGCAGCCACCACGATTCGAGTCACGAGCTGTCATATGATTGGATAGCACACAGCGACCTGAATAAGCGATACACATCGCACCATGAACAAAAGCCTCGATTTCAATATCGACGTTTTCCTTCATTAGCTTCATTTCTTCGCCACCTACTTCACGCGCTAGTACAACGCGGTGTAAGCCCTCTTCCTTCCAGTATTGCACAGCCTTCCAGTTCGATAATGATTGCTGTGTAGAAAGATGAATTTCAAGCTTAGGTGCTGCTGTACGGCATGTTTCGATAATTAATGGATCTGCTACAATAATACCTGTTACACCGGCAGATTCAATATCTTTTAAGTAATCTTCTAAGCCTGCCATATTTTCGTTGTGTGCAAAAATATTTGTTGTGACATAAATTTTTGCACCATATCGATTAGCAAACTCCACACCTTCACGCATCTCTTCAATCGTAAAGTTATCTGCATTGGAGCGTAAACCAAACTCTTGTCCACCGATAAAAACAGCATCTGCTCCATAATGAACCGCTACTTTTAATTTTTCTAAGCTACCTGCTGGGGCAAGTAGCTCTGGTTTTTTTGTAATGACACGTTTACCGTCGACAATCTCACGGATTTTGTCATTTTGTTCTAATGCTAATGCCATGTTATTGCCTCCTCCTAGTAAACTGTTTCTTTAAAGATAAAGCCTGTATCTAAAGGTCTGATAGCTGGCTGAATCGCTTCAATTTTTGCCAATAACTCATCCTTTATCTCTTCATACGCTTCTTCTGATTCATCAAAATAAGTATCAATAGCTTGACGATAAGCTGCTGTTACTGTGACCACATATTCTGGTGTTTGTAAAACGCCCTCAATTTTTAGCGCATCAATGCCACCTTCAAATAATTCACCAAGCTCATCAATGACGCACATATCATTTGGACTGAAAATGTGTGTGCCATTGACATCCTCATAGATTGGATATTTATTATTGCGCTCATCATCATGCAGGAACATATTGCGATTTTCATGGCGATTCTCAATTTCCATTACTTTATCTTGATATAAGAAATAATGTCCTAGTAATGGGCGTTTTGATTGGAACATACATGTCATCCCATGTACCTGCACTTCAATTTCGACTTCCGCATTTTCCTTAATTTCTAATATTTCATCCAGTGAAAGCTCACGGGCTAAAACGGCACGAGTCGCACCACGCTTGCCCCAATAATTAGCTGTAAACCAGTTCGTAGCAATTGTTTCTGGATTCCAATGTAGTGGAATTGTAACACCTTGCTCACGACGAAGTATTAGAACAGCTGGATCACCATAAATTAAACGATCCACACCGATACGTTGCATTTCTTTTAAATAATTCGCAAGAGCTTCTAGCTTGTCATTATGGAACAGTGCATTGACTGCCACATATACTTTTTTACCTGCTGCATGAATAAGCTTTGTCGCTTCTTCCACTTCATCAACAGAGAATTCTCCTGCTAGTCGTAGACCAAATTGTTGTTCACCAATAACAAAAGCATCTGCTCCAGCATTTAAAAGTGCTTTTATATGTTCTATTGATTGTGGTGTTACAAGCAATTCTGGTTTTTTCATAGTAGTCACCTCTTCAAACATAATAATAAACCATCACCGACTGGTAAAAAAGCACTTGTATAATCGGGGTGCTGCATAATCCATTCTGTGAAGTTTTTTAAATTGCGAATCATTGTACGCTTACGACGTGGTACATCCTTTAACTCTAAATCTGATAAGCCATGCATATACATATTGTCGATATATAGAACACCACCTGATGCTACGAGAGGCGCATATTTTTCAAAAAAGCGCTGATATTGTCCCTTTGCGGCATCAATAAAAACAGCATCAAATGTTGTGTGAATGGCTTGATCATCCACCTCTAAAGCATCTCCCTCAATGACCGTAATGCGATCTGCTACAGCTGAGCGTTCAATATACGCTTTTGCTGCTGTGACACGCTCTGTATCACGCTCAATTGTAACAATTTGCACATTTGGCAATGCCTCTGCCATTCTGATTGCAGAATACCCAATTGCTGTGCCTATTTCTAAAATCTTTGACGGATTTTGAATACGTAACAGCTGATTTAATGCATCAATAGCTGCTAGCTGCATAATTGGTACATGATGCTCCTCCGCATATGCTTCCATTTCTAAAAGCAATGTATTACGTGGCTGGATAAATGATTGTATATATGCATCTGATAATTCCATTGTTTCACCCTCATTTAAAAGGCAACGTGCATTTTGCCGTTGTCTGTACTTCATCATTTAACAAAAAGAAAAAGACCAAACATAAAGTCTTGGTACTTACCCATACAAAAATGAGCAATTGTTTGGATGATGCTCAAACAATTGCCACCACGCATATTTATTCCACATAGCAATGCAGATTGATCAAAAATCACACTTTATAATAGCACGAAAATAGAAGGAAAGCTATTTTTCTTTCCTTCTATCGCATGTTGTCGAAAAACAATTATGTCAATAGCACAACAATGCCTTTTTATAAGGCAAGAGGTTGACCTCCATTATGACCGTGTGGTGTCCGCTAAGCTGCTAGGAGTCACGCAGTCTTCTCTCCAATCAACCATTTTACATAAGCATCCGCTACTTTTTTATAAAAAACAATTGGTCACTGCTATTTCGGTAACAATGACATAGCTACCTCACTTTATTGTCAGTTCAACCATACTGTCATGGTTACTTTACTTTCGTATAGAGCATTTTTCTAGGCAAAAGCGAAGTAAAGCTTAAAACGAAACTTCAATCTACATCATCACACTATATGTTTGTGTTTACTCTGCTTGGCGTAAATATTTTTCAACCTTTTGTAAATGCTCATCATATGTTTTCGAGAAGTGGTTGACACCCTCTTTATCTGCCAAGAAGTAGTAATACTCTGTTTCACTTGGGTTTAATGTTGCCTCAATCGATGTTTTCCCAGCGCCTGCTATAGGGCCAGGTGGTAAGCCTTTATTTTTATAAGTGTTGTAGGCATTATCTACCTCTAAATCTTCATAAAGCACACGATCTTTATGATCGCCAAGTGCATATAAAACAGTCGGGTCTGTTTGCAGTGGCATATCTGTATTCATACGATTATAGAAGACACTTGCAATTGTTTCTCGGTCTGTTTGAGCAGTCGCCTCTTCTTCCAATAATGAAGCAAATGTTAATAACTGATGCACAGACATTTGTTTTTCCGCTAAAATATCATTGTAATTTTTCACCACATTATTCATAGCCGCTACCATTTCTTCTACAATCGCCTCTAAAGATGGCTTTTCTTCATAATAAGAGTAGGTTGCTGGGTATAAATAGCCCTCTAAGTCATAGCGAATATTTTCCGCTAACACAGCCTCTGTCACAAGCTCTGGGTAATTTGCCATCATTTGCTGAACAAATGTATCACTTGTCACTAAATCCATAAATTCCTGCTGTGTATATGGTGTTTTCTTTTCAATAATTTGTCCAATCTGTTCAAGCGTTAACCCTTCAGGAATTGTCATTGTAAAGACAGGCTTACGATATACTTTCCCTGTTTTTAAGCTTTCAATAAGCTCATCAAATGTCATGGCTTGTGTTAAATCATAATTTCCAGCTTGAAATTGAGATTCATTTTTAAATTTTGCATAATATTTAAAGACACGTGCATCTTTAATAACACCTTTTTCCTCTAATAGCGTTGAAATAGAGCTTAAACCAGAACCGATTGGTACCTCAACCGCAATTGTTTTTGTGGCATCAGGATCAAGTGGCTTCAATGCACTTTTAACATAATTGTAGCCAAGTAAGCCACCGATCCCTATAATCAGTACAAAAACAATAGCAGTAATTGCAACGATTTTTCTCACTATTTTTACCTCAGATTTTCTTTCTTGCATTTTTGCAAACATTTCTTGTTTTTTTGAACCGTTATCCACGGGTTTCCCCCCTATCACTATTCAATATCATACTAGAAATCAACTTTCACGACAAACGGAAATCGTCAATTCAGGAGAATTTGCATATGTAAAAAATCTGCCAACAACTTTCGTTAGCAGATTTTTGGGCTTTTATAGAATTTGTTTAAACTATAAAGTGTTTAATACTTCTTCAACAAAATCCCACTCTTCATCTGACTCAATCGGCAATAGCTCTTCAATATGCCCATTTGTTCCAGCAATATATTGTGCAGCAAATACATCTCGTTGATCAATCGGCTCATCCGTTGCTGGTGTATATAAAACATAAGACTTAGCAAATTGCTCAGATGAAAATGTATGCATTACCTCACAAACCTGCTCTGTGCCATCTTCATCTGTTATAGTAATAAACTGTGGCTCTTCCTCAAATTCATCAAGAAGCGTTAAGACAACCTCATTAATCATTTCCCATTCTAAGTCTGTTTCCACAGGTCGTAAATTTATCATTTCCCCAGTATTGTCATCATAATCAAATGTCATTGCGGAAAGGTCCCCTGGCATTTCCTGACCATTGTCATCCAAAATCGAAAATAAAACATAGGATTTTTCCTCAGCATCAAATGTTAATACAACACGACATTGCTGCTTCTTACCATCCTCACTGATAATTGTAAACTCTTGTGCTTCTTCATTCATTTCCGTTCCTCCTTTATTGAATTGAGTGGTTCCTCGCATTTTATGAGCGCTTCCTCTCACTTTTGAGGGGTTTCCCTAGAGCTTCTCCATAAAAAAGGAACAAGGACTGCAAGCTGCGATCCTTGTTCCAAGCCTTAAAATAAAGAAGATTAATCTTCGTATTCGTCCTCTAAAGCGTTTAAAACATCCTCTACCATATCCCACTCGGCTTCTGTTTCGATTGGTGTTAATTCACCATCTTCACCATTTTCAGATGGTACAAATGAAGATACAAAAATTTCAACTGAGCCATCTTCATCTTCCTCTGCGCCTACCATTGAGTAAAATACGTATGATTTGCCGAACTCTGGAGATTCATGAACGTGAATTACTTCACAAAGCTGCTCATTTCCGTTCTCGTCAATCACTGTAATGTGTTGAACATGTAGTTCTTCTTCATGGTTATGCTCGTGTGCCATGCATTGTCACCTCATCAATTAATTTTTGCTATCTAAGTAGCCTTGTAAAATCATCACAGCCGCCATTTTATCAATGACCTGCTTACGCTTTTTGCGACTCACGTCCGCTTCAATTAGCATACGTTCAGCTGCCATTGTTGTTAAACGTTCATCCCATAATGTAACCGGTAGAGAAAAATGTTCTTCTAATAGTTTTTTATAGTGCTCAGAAGCCTCTCCACGTGGTCCAACCGTATTATTCATGTTTTTAGGATATCCTACAACAAATTCTGTAATAGCATACTCCTTTACTAACTGGGCTATACGTTCAATGCCGAATTCTTCGTTAGCTTCATCAATTTTTACGGTTTCAATACCTTGGGCAGTCCACCCTAATGCATCGCTAACAGCAACGCCAACGGTTTTTGACCCAACGTCTAATCCCATAATTCTCATTTCTAGTCCTCGTTATTCTTTTTAATATAAAATTTAACAAGCTCTTCTAAAATTTCATCACGTTCAAGCTTGCGAATTAAATTACGAGCATCCTGATGGCGAGGAATATACGCCGGATCACCAGAAAGTAAGTAACCAACAATCTGATTGATAGGATTATATCCCTTTTCCTCTAATGAAGAATGTACTTTCAACATTACCTGCTTGACTTCCTGTTCCATTGATTCTTCTGGAAAATTAAATTTCATCGTTTGATCAAATGAACTCATGACCAGCACCTCGCTTTCAGAAATAAGGAGATGTGCAAACAAAGCTCATCTCCAATTTCTCTTTATTATAACATGTTTTGGTGAATTAATTAAATGGATTTAACATAATCATACACAGAAAGTAGTGCTTCATCAAGTTTTGATGCATCTTTTGCGCCTGCCATCGCCATATCTGGACGACCGCCGCCTTTACCACCACAAGCTTCAGCTACCATTTTCACAATATTTCCTGCATGATAATTGCCACCAACTAAATCTTTTGATATGCCTGCACATAGCATAACTTTGTCACCATCAACTGCTCCAAGGACAATTACGGCTTTTGGCATTTTCGCTTTTAAGTCATCCATCATTTGACGCAGTTGATTATTATCCTTTGCCTCTACCTTTGTAGCTAGCACTGTCACATCACCAAATGTTTGAGCTGCATCAACAATTGCACCAGCTTGCGCATTGGCAATTTTTTGAGATAATGCTTCATTTTCACGTTGCAATTCTTTATAGTCAGCTTGTAACGCTTGTACTTTTGTCACAATATCTTTCGGATTTGCCTTTAATAATGCTGCTGCATCATTTAATAATGCTTCTTCCTCTTTTATTGTTTCATAAGCCACTTTACCTGTTACTGCTTCAATACGGCGCGTACCTGCACCGATACCACCCTCTGACACAATTTTAAAGAAGCCAATTTCAGAAGAGCGTTTAACATGAATACCACCACATAGCTCAATTGAATACTCTCCAATGGATACAACACGTACAATATCGCCATATTTTTCACCGAATAATGCCATTGCGCCTTTTGCCTTTGCTTCGTCAATGCCCATTTCTTCAATTACGATCTCTATATCATCCCACACTTTTTCATTGACAATACGTTCAATTTGCTGTAATTCCTCTTTTGTTACTTGCCCGAAGTGTGAGAAGTCAAAGCGTAAACGATCAGGCCCTACATATGAACCAGCTTGATTGACATGGTCGCCTAATACATCTTTTAATGCGCGCTGCATAATATGTGTTGCTGTATGGTTTTTAATAATTAAATTGCGGTCATCACGATTGACAACGGCTATGACTGCATCTTCCACATGCATTTCGCCAGATTCAACAACTACAGTATGAAGCGGCTGTCCATTTGGTGCCTTTTGTACATCCTTCACAACAGCTGTAAAGCTATCGTTAGAAATAGTACCACTATCAGCAATTTGACCACCCATTTCAGCATAGAATGGTGTTTCTGCTAAAATAACAAGCGCTTCCTGACCCTCTGAGGCAACTTTTGCTACTTGACCATCAACAATCAACGCCGCGATTTCTGTATTTGCTGTTAATGTATCATAACCAACAAATTCACTTGCAACCGTTAAGTTTGCTAATACTTCATTTTGCACTTGCATCGAATCAACATCTTGGCGAGCTGCACGCGCACGTTCACGTTGTTCCTCCATTGCTGCCTCAAAGCCTTCATGGTCAACCTTCATGCCTACTTCTTCTGCATACTCCTCCGTTAATTCAATTGGGAAGCCATACGTATCATATAAACGGAAAGCATCTGCACCTGGAATATAATCATGTCCAGCTGCTTTTTGTGATTCTACAACCTCATTAAAAATGGCAAGACCACCGTCTAATGTTTCATGGAAGCGAATTTCTTCATTTTTAATAACACGTTGAATAAATTCACATTTTTCCGTTACCTCTGGATAGAAGTCTTCCATAATTTTACCCACAGTTGGCACTAGTTCAAACATAAATGGCTTTTCAATACCGATTTGTTTTGCATAACGAACAGCGCGGCGTAATAAGCGACGCAATACATAGCCACGGCCTTCATTGGATGGAAGCGCACCATCCCCAATCGCAAACGCCACTGTACGAATATGGTCTGCAATCACTTTAAATGGTGTATTAATATCCTCTTCTGAGCCAAAGATTTCATTTAAATCTACTTCATCTGGACGCTTATATTGACGGTTAGCAAATTCCTCAATTTTTTCAATAATCGGCATAAATAAATCCGTATCAAAGTTTGTTGGTACATTTTGCACAACGGATACAATACGCTCTAAGCCCATACCAGTATCAATATTTTGCTTTGGTAGTGGCGTGTAAGTGCCATCAGGATTGTGGTTAAATTGTGAGAACACTAGGTTCCAAATTTCAAGATAGCGCTCATTTTCTCCACCGGGATACATTTCTGGATCATTTTCATCTGAACCATATTCTTCGCCACGGTCATAAAAAATCTCCGAGTTTGGACCTGATGGACCTTCACCAATATCCCAAAAGTTTCCTTCTAAACGAATTAAACGCTCTTCTGGAATGCCAATTTCCTTATGCCAAACATCGTAAGCTTCCTGATCCTCAGGATGAAGTGTAATGGATAATAGCTCAGGGTCAAAGCCCATCCACTTTTTATCCGTTAAAAACTCCCAAGCATAGTGAATTGCTTCCTTTTTGAAATAATCGCCAATCGAAAAATT
Organism: Lysinibacillus sp. FSL K6-0232; assembly: GCF_038008325.1. Taxonomy (NCBI): domain Bacteria; kingdom Bacillati; phylum Bacillota; class Bacilli; order Caryophanales; family Bacillaceae; genus Lysinibacillus; species Lysinibacillus sp. FSL K6-0232. The sequence goes on from NZ_JBBOYW010000001.1 coordinate 2,635,792, forward strand.
CCCTAGCATTTCAAAAAATGTATGGTGACGCGCTGTTTTCCCTACGTTTTCAATATCATTTGTACGAATGGATTTTTGCGCATTGGTAATACGTGGATTATCAGGAATCACACGTCCATCAAAATATGGCTTTAATGTAGCAACACCTGAGTTAATCCACAGCAATGATGGATCATTAATGGGCACAAGCGGTGCTGATGGCTCATGATGATGCCCTTTTTCTTTAAAGAATTCTAAATACATACGACGAATATCTACTGCTTTCATGAAAAAAATTCCTCCTAAAATGTTTTGTAAAAATACGATAGATATGCAAAAAAGCCCTCATCCCAATAAAGGGACGAGGACTTGTAACAATCTCGCGGTACCACCCTAGTTGTAAGCATGCAAAAATGCTTACCTCTCTAGCACTTGTAACGTCAGTGAACGGCAGGGATTAGCTGCACTCTGGAGTAGCTTTCGGTATTTGCTATTGTGAGGATTTTTTCAGCCAAGAAATCCCTTTCTTCTACACGCACAAATACGTACTTGTTCCATCATCGTTTTTACTATAGCTCTACCGAAAATTATAAAAAAAATAAGTTCCACTGTCAATCAGCACAATGATAATGAATGCTTCTATATCTTGAGCAATTAATCGCTGTTTAAAAAATCCTCTACTCTTTGCACTAAATGCATACGATTATAGGTTTGATAAAGCATAGATGATAAACGAACAGGATCGCCAAAGAAAAAGCGTTCATACAATGTTTGTCTTGTACCAAAGCTACTCATTGTTAAATCCCAAGCTAAACGGAATTTTTGAACCCGCTTCTCCCCATCATCCTGAAATGATTGTAAGTAGTGTGCAAGATTACCCTCATCCTTGGCAAATGCTTGTGCACTTGGTATAGACATTAAGCCACTTGCGCCAAGTAATTGAATGATTTCCGTAAAGGTCGGATATGCTTTCGGAAAAATTTGAATAGCAACTTGAAGTGTCGCTAGGTTTGGTCGAACAAACCCAAATTGATCTCGCTGTGCTTCGATTTCAGATTTTATTAGCAATGCTTTCATCGTTTCAAGCGTGACGATAATATCGACCACTTTTTGCTGTACATGCTGATAATCGCCAATATTAATGGTATCGACAATGGACTGCACAACGCCTAGCACAAATTCCGTTTTCGCAATTTGACGAGAAAGCACCTGATGTAATGTATAGGCTTTAAAGCCGCTAACATCCATAAAATGATTTGCAACATCCACATTTTCATAATAAAAAACACGTTCCCAAGGGACAACAACATTATCAAATACAACAATGGCATCCATTTCTTCAAAACGAGCACTCAATGGATGATCAAAGATCGAATCCCCACCAACAAAAGATTGTCGACATAAAAACTTTAGACCTTCCGTATTACTTGGTATAGAAAAGCCAAAAGCTTTCCATTCATCATAGCCATTTGTTGATAAGACAAGCAGTTCATCGGTAATTCCGCCTTGTGTTGCAAGCAACCTTGCCCCTTTTATCACTAATCCCTTGCTTGTTTTGCCAACAATTTTAGCAGCAATGGTTACTTCTTCATCTTCAAAATAAAGCCGTTTACGATTAACCTGAGGCTCTATAAAGGTATGTGTCATTGTTAAATCATGCTCACGAGCATCCTCATAAAACTGTTGTAAATGCTCTGGAAAACAATTTGGCTTATCTTTTAAAAAGTCGGATGCTGAGGCTAATGCCATTAATGTTGTATTCATATAATCAGGACTTCTGCCCATAAAACCATGTGAACATAAGGCCCATTCTTGTGCAGCATAACGCCTTTTTACAAGGTCTTCTGGCGTTATCACTTGAAGAAAGGACATCCCGACTCTCTCTTTACTAGTTGGCGATTCATAGGTCATTGTTTCAAGCAGCTCCTGCTGATGTTGTAAATCAAAGAGCTTCGCTTGACTTTGCATAACCCCTTTAAAGGCTGGATGCTCTGACACCTTCCCTGTTATAACGTCCCCATCAATTGAAATATACGACTTTAAAGCATCAATACGGTCAATATATTGCTGTCCTGTTCGAATTGGCATGCTGTCACCCCTAAATAGTTCTATGTTTTTGTACTCATGTAGTATATGAAATAACTAAATAGTAGGTGAATTGCAAAACCCGATCAGCTATATGCTAATCGGGTCAGACTGTAGACAAAAGCCATCGAGAGGTTCACTCTCGATGGGCTTTTGTCATTTTTCTTCCTATTTTATCTTTAACATTTGGTAATATACTACCAAATTCAACATACTCTTCGAGCATAGCTACCTTCTTAAGCTGCCTGCCACGTCCAAGTAGCCAGTTTCTTTAAATTCATGGCAGCAAAAGTAAGCATCGCCTGCATGGACAATTTTTTTAGACCTCTTAAGGTTGTCCAACGCATACCATGCTTTTCTTTTGCATCCGCAAATACACGCTCAATCGTTTCTTTGCGCTTTGCATAAATCTGTTTGATGTCATAGGAATGGCGTAAATGTTCAGCTTCCTCCACATACGACTCCCAAATATGGCGTTGAATGAGTTTTTGATGATGCTTACTTTCTGTACATTGGGAAAGGCTTGGACACTTCGCACAAATCAAAGGATTCGATTTATATTGACGATACCCTTCTTTAGTCGTTGTCGTATACTTCAATATCTGTCCTTGTGGACAAAGATAACAATTATAGTGCTCATCATATATATACTCATGCTTTCGGAAGAATCCATCTTTCGTTTTAGGACGTGTATAAGGAAGAACAGGCAACATTTGATTCTCTAATAAAAAATTCGTAATCGCTGGTGTTTTATAGGCTGCATCTGCCGCAACAGCTAATGGTTTTTGAACGTTTTCAATGACTTTTTCCACAAGTGGCTGTAATACATGACTATCGTGCACATTTCCCGGAGTTACAATGGCACCCAAGACAAAGCCCTTTTCATCTGTCGCTGCATGAAAAGAATACGCAAACTGCTTCGTACGTTCATCCTTCACGTAATAGCCACTTTCAGGATCTGTCGTGCTTTCCTTTATTTCTTTCCATTCTTCCTTTTCAAACTTCTCCGGGGGAAAGGGCTTTTTTCCGTGTTCCTCACGATCCATATTTAACTCTAATTGAAGTTTCTCTTCATAAGCCCGTGTTTCTTTTCGCACAACTTTTTTATCATACTTTCGTTTATTCGCACTCGCTTTCACATGCGTGGAATCGATAAATAAATGGTCTGCATGGAGGAGTCCTTGATGCATAATCTCTTTTAATATACGATAGAATATCTGCTCAAATATATCAGTGTCTTGAAAGCGACGGACATAATTTTTACCGAAGGTAGAGAAATGCGGGACTTCTGTATGGAAGCCAAATCCTAAAAACCAACGATACGCCATATTCGTTTCAATTTCTTTGATGGTTTGACGCATGGACCGTATACCAAAAACGTACTGAATAAACGTCATTTTAAAGAGAACAACAGGATCAATACTAGGGCGTCCTTTAGCAGAGTAGAGATTTTCTACTAAAGGATAGATAAATGAAAAATCAATAGCCGCCTCTAGTTTTCGCACTAAATGATCTTGGGGAACTAATTGATCAATCGTTAGCATTTCTAATTGTTCACGTTCATTGATTTGATTTTTTGTCATCATGGTTGATCACCTCGAAAGTGTACTTTTTATCAATAGATGAATAAGGAATTCTTTATGTAGAAGTTGATTGGAACGAAGGGTGGCGACTCCTGCGGGAAAAGCGGGAAAGTCGAGATCCTGGACTGAGCGAAGCGAGGGAAGCAGCTCGACCCCGCCCGCGGAAAGCGTCCGCCCGTAGTGGAAATCAACGGCTTTACTTTATTTTATTGTAAAAGAAAAAAGACTGTAGGCAAACTCAAAATTCATTGAGTTTGTCTACAGTCTGACCCGATCAGCTATATGCTAATCGGGTTTATCTTAAAACAATGTTAGTCATCTAAAAAATCATAGGGTGATACATGATCCATACCAATCATTGGATGAATAGAAGGGGCAGTTTCGACAGTAAGCCTATAGTCCGCGGATGCTGGCTCCTTTCGATCTACACCCTCTACAGCAATAGCCTCTACTGTCACTACCTCTTCCGTTATATCCATTGGATTGAGTCGTGCACGCAAGGATGTAAAGCGCTGAAGGTCATCTGTACGCTGTAAGCCATCTGCCAGCACATCAGGCTCCCCACATAAAATCAAGAAATTTTTCGCTCTTGTAATACCTGTATATAAAAGATTGCGGCGTAGCATTTTCGAATAGCCTCTGACAACAGGCATAATCACAGTCTGAAACTCAGAGCCCTGCGATTTATGGATAGAGCAGCAATAAGCGAGTGTTAGCTGATTCAAATCACTGCGCTGGTAAGTAACCTCGATGCCATCAAAGGATACAACAAGTAAATCCTGCTTCTCAATCGTTTCTTTGGCTTTAATAATACTAACAACTTCTCCCATATCTCCATTAAAAACATTGCTTTCTGGCTGATTGACAAGCTGTAGCACTTTGTCTTTGATGCGATAGGTTGTATCGCCAAAAATAAGCTCTTTGCGTGTACCTGTATCATTAGGATTAATCAGCTCTTGAATCATTTTATTTAAATTATCAATGCCAGCTGGTCCCTTATACATAGGCGCAAGCACTTGAATATTACGAATTTCTTGTCCTTTTGCAACAGCGCTTTTGACCACTTGCGTAACGACATTTGCCACTTGATCGGCTGATGCTTTAATAAATGAACGATCCGTTGTTTTCACCGTTAAATTATTAGGAATCGTACCTTTTTTTATTTGATGGGCTAGTTCAATAATCGTTGAGCCTTCTGCCTGCCTATAAACATCCGTTAATTCAACCGTTGGTAATTGTTGCGATGCTAATAAATCCTTTAGCACCTGCCCAGGACCTACTGGTGGGAGCTGATCTTGATCGCCAACAAAGACAACCTGTACATCCTCATGTAAGGCTTTTAATAGCTGATGGGCAAGCCATGTATCAACCATTGACATCTCATCCACAATAATGAGCTTCCCCGTCACTTCCCGCTCTGTTTCTTCTTCTTTTTCTTGCCCTGTAAAGCCTAGTAAACGATGGATGGTCATTGCAGGAAGCTCTGTTGATTCAGCTAAGCGTTTTGCAGCACGTCCTGTTGGTGCACAAAGAATAATGGGAAAAGGCTGTTCCTTTTGTGCATATTCTTTTGGATTTAATGATAACCCATGCAGCTTTGCATAGACTTCAACAATGCCTCGTACGACCGTTGTTTTCCCAGTGCCAGGTCCACCTGTTAAAATCATTACAGCTGAATTTAATGCCTGCTCAATAGCATTCGCTTGTGTTTCAGCGTAGGTGACATTGAGTAGCTCCTCTGTTTCACCAATTGCTTTGCGAATTTCATCCTTACTAAAATGTTCTGCCTTCCGATTCCGTTCAATAAGCGTTATTATTTTGGATGCAATACCTACCTCTGAAAAATAAAGAGAGGGTAAATACAATCTTGTTTCTTCGCCGCATATCTTGCCTTCCTCTCGTAGCTCAATACATGCCTGTGAAATAGCCTCAAATGGAATTTCCTGCTGTTGACTTTGCTCCAGCATTTCTTTCACAAGAGGTAAAACATGTTCTGCATCCAAATAAACATGTCCATCCGATAAAGCGGCTGTATTTAATATATGCAAAATAGCTGCCTTGACACGATCAGGATGATTTCCTGTAATCCCCAACTTCGCTCCTAGCTCATCTGCTCGAAAGAAGCCAATCCCTTCAATATCTTCAATAAGACGATATGGATTTTCCATCAGTAGCTCTATTGCCTCTGTACGATAGGTTTGATAAATTTTCATGCCAAGCTGTGGACCAAAGCCCCACTCATTGAGCTGAATCATAACACGCTCTAAACCAAGATTTTGCTCAATCGTGCTACGAATCACTTCTTTTTTCTCTGCTGATAAGCGTGGCACAGCATCTAATGCATTAGGGTCCTCCAAAATTAGCCTTAATGCATTGGCTCCAAGCTTATCAACAATTGTTTCGGCTGTCTTTTTACCAATGCCAACAAATAAATCACTCGATAAATAATGGACAATCCCTTGCTCAGTTGCTGGTACTTCCTTTGTAAATGTTTCAATTTGAAATTGCACACCATATTTGGGATGCTGTTTTAAGTTACCTGTAAAACGGTATTGCTCATCCATTTGTAGCGGTGGAAAATAACCAACAACAATTATTTCTTTATCTTCATATTGCAAATTTGTTTCTTGAATTTTCACACGCACAATCGAATACATATTTTGTGCATTATGAAAGATGGAAACAATTGGACGTCCGAGTATAAAAAACTTATTAATTTCAAATAAATCGAATTGGTCTGTCATGTTCGGTTCGTCCTTTCGTATCATTTTCAATCCTTTTATTTTACCATAGGCTTTACAAAATAGTGGTGTGAAAAATATTTTCGCTCTATTATCCTCAGATTATTTCGATAAATGACAATTCTCTGCTTTTATAATTCTTTCCATGCTATGATAAAATAAATAAGAATTTGCATGGAAGGATTGTGGAGCAATTGGAATTTAGACCTTGCATCGATTTACACGATGGCAAAGTAAAACAAATTGTTGGAAGTACGCTCGGTTATACAAACCAAGCAGTCGTGGAAAATTTTATTTCTAATTATGATGCTAGCTATTATGCTCAAATGTTTGCAAACGATCAGTTAACAGGTGGACATGTAATTATGCTTGGTTCAGGTAATGAGGAAGCTGCTCTATCTGCCTTAGCCGCCTATCCCCAAGGCCTCCAAATTGGTGGTGGTATTACAACTGAAAATGCACAGCGCTATATTGATGCAGGTGCTTCACATGTTATTGTCACTTCCTATATTTTTCATGATGGTCAGCTAGATATAGCGCGTTTACAGCAACTATGCCAGCTAATTGGCAAAGAACATCTGGTGATTGATTTAAGCTGTAAAATGCGGGACGGCAAGTGGTTTGTCATGACTGATAAATGGACAAAATTTAGTAATTTCGAAGTAAATGCTGACTCCATTGCCTATATTGAAAATTTTTGTGATGAATTGTTGATTCATGCGGTAGATGTGGAAGGAAAAAAGGGTGGCATGCAAGAAAGCTTAGTGCATGATTTAGCTGCTTGGACATCGATCCCCACAACCTATGCAGGCGGTGTGCGTTCACTGGAGGATTTAGAAAAATTTCATGAGTTAGCACAGGGTAAGCTTCATGTTACAATTGGTAGTGCTCTCTCCATTTTTGGTGGAGATTTACCTTATACAGATGTAGTGGAATATTGTAAAAAAGGCGGGATACTATGAATCTGATTTATAAAGACTATGTTTTTCCTTTTCAAGAAACAAATTTAGAGCGCATTATTGATGGCAAGTATTTTAAAGTAAATAAAAAAGATGACTCCCTTGCTATACAAATTCAGCTTGATAATGAGCAAATGCTGTTGGAGTTTTCTAAATCGTTAAAAGCAACATGTGGCTTGTTACGCGATCAAGAAACAGAACCTTATATTGAAACATCTATTGATTTACAAATATTTGTGGAGGAATTTAATAAACGCTATAACTTAAATGCTAAAATTATTGCTTAAAGCAAAGGGCTACCTTCTCCCTTTGCTTCCTCCTCTCCTTTTTAACCGAAACCTTTTCCTCATGAATATAGTTATATAAAGGACATCTCCTTATTAAATCATATAAAATTTTCCAATTTTCAGCTAATTTATTGCGATTTATAGCATCTCTACATACAATAAAATTAAGAAGAGATATGCTTAGAGGAAAGGATGAATCAATCAATGAAAACCGAACATGAGGTAGCATCTTTCGCATCCGTTCAAACAGAACTAACTCGCTTCTTTTTAGCTTATAAATTTGCTTTACAAGAAGTGGAAACAAAAATTAATATTTTACAAGAAGAATTTAAGCTTATTCATGAATACAATCCAATCGAGCATGTTTCAACACGTATGAAATCACCTAAAAGTATTCTAGCTAAAATTATGAAAAGAGGCATTCATCCATCACTAGAAGCTGTTCGCGAAAATATTCGTGATATAGCAGGCGCTCGTATTACATGTTCCTTTGTAGAAGATATTTATAAAGTTAGTGCTATGTTACAGGCACAAAATGATATTGAAATTGTAGAGATCAAAGACTATATTGCCAATCCAAAAGAAAATGGCTATCAAAGCTTACACCTGATTATAAAAGTCCCAATTTTTATGTCTGATCGCATGGAAAAGGTGTACACAGAAATTCAAATTCGCACCATTGCCATGGATTTTTGGGCAAGCCTTGAGCATAAAATTTATTATAAATACAACAAAGAAGTACCAGAGCATATTCGTAGAGAACTAAAGGAAGCCGCTCTACAAGCAGCGGAACTGGATCGTAAAATGGAACGACTAAATAAGGAAATTAATATTTTAAAGGAAAATGAAGCTGAATCAACTGTCCTAGACAGCACCCCCATATCCCATCTGGCTAAATATTTAACACAGCTACCGATTGATAGATAAAGCCATTACGCTGGGGCGTAATGGCTTTCAGATTTTTCGAGTTCACTCGAAAAGCTTCTCTCCAAAATTCGCCTTACTATATGCAAAAAAGCACAAACCATAAAACAAGGGTTTGTGCTTTTTTTGCAGAAGTTATGCAGATTCTACCTAAGCTCTTTCGATTTTGTGGCGATAAAGAAGGAGAAAATAAGAGCACAAATGGCAAATACAAAAGCTGTAATATAAACATAGCTAACACCATTCGCAATCGTTTCCTTTAAAAAGCTTACTTCGTCAATGCTAAAGCCGCCTTTCGCGAATTCACCATTTAATTGAATTTCGCCCTTCTCTAAAGAAGCTATTTTTTCACTTGTTGCTAGGTTAAAAATCATCCCAAATAATGCTGCACCTACCGCTTGGCTAAATGTATTTGTAAAAGAATTCAAACCAATGGATATACCAAGCTGCTTTGGATGAGCTACCTTTTGAATAGAAATCATCAGCATCGGCATAATAAAGCCCATACCAAGCCCAATTAATGAAGATCCAATATAAACGCTGTAATCACTAGAGCCTGCAGATAATCTTGCGAGCAAAATCGCTCCTACTATGAGTAAAATCGTCCCCATTTGAATAATGCGCTTATTCGTTAAACGTCCGATTAAATAACCTGCTGTAATGGAGTTGACCGTCCAAAAAACAGACATTGGTGTTAATAATAAACCTGCCTGCGTCGCATTTTTGCCAAGAACACTTTGGGCAAATATTGGAATATAAACAGTTACGCCAATTACAATCGACATAGCACTTAATGTTAATGCATTAATCACCATAAGACGACCATTTTTAAACAACGTTAATGGAATAATTGGCTCCTCTGCTCGAAGCTCCACCCATACAAAAATGCTTAAAAAAACAATGGCAATACCGAACATTAACAGTGATTGGCTTGATAACCAAGCTTGTGTTTTACTATTGTCAATAATCACATATAAAAGGGCCACCATACCAATTGTAAATAATGTCGCACCGAGATAATCAATTTTACGCTTCACGGCCTCTATCTGCTCTTGATAATGTTTAACAATCAAATAAATAGAAGCTAAACCGAATGGTACATTAATAAAAAAGATAAAATGCCATGATACTTGGTCAACAATAAAGCCGCCAAATAACGGTCCGACAACACCCGATACGCCCCATACCATGCTTAAATAGCTTTGTCCTTTTGCTCGTGCTTTTTCAGTCTGGAATAGCTCGCCAACCATTGTTAATGTAATAGGTAAAATCGAACCTGCACCAATTCCCTGAATTGCGCGAAAGACAATTAGTTGCTCCATTGATTGTGCTAAACCACATAACATGGAGCCGATTAAAAAAATAATAATACCTATAATAATCATCCGCTTACGCCCAAATAAATCGGCTAGCTTACCAAAAATAATCGCTGCAATGGCAGAGGCTAATAAGTAAGCAGAATAAATCCAGCTTATTAAGTCTACACCTAATAAATCAGCTGTAATACTTGGAATAGCGGTACTAACAATTGTTCCTTCAATTGCTGCAAGCGCTGTTACCAATAATAGTGCAATAAATACTTTATTCATGTTGTCACCTTGTTCCTTTCCTGCATGTCATACATTAACAAGTTTGAAGAGAAAATAAAAGAGGAAAGAATTGAACCTTCAATTAGTGGAGGTGTCTTACAGCCTATTAATGTGGGATAAAAAACAGCAAGTCCACCAAGTGATACTTGCTGCTTTTTCTATAGTTAGTTAAAACGCTGAGCAATCATATCGTAAATATAACGTGCTTGGTCATATTCAGGTTGTAGTGTAAATGCCTGCTTCAAATGATACATGGCATCCTCTGTTTGCTCCGTGGATACAGCATAAAGCACACCTAAATTATAGTGGGCATCTGCATTATTCCAATCCTGCTCGATTAATAAATCCAGCTCCTTTTTCCCTTCCTGAAACATTTCAAGCGCACATAATACAATGGCATAGGCTAAACGAATTTGTGTATCGTCAGGAGCAAGTTCTACCGCACGCTGTAAATATGGTAGTGCTAATTTTGGATTTTCCATGCGCTCAAAGCATTTTCCCAACATATAATAAACATCTGCACCTTCGATTTGATAGGTTAGTGCTTGTTCATACAGCTTCGCCGCCTCTGCATAACGCTCTGCATTATAATACAAATTAGCTAAGCCATAATAAGCAGTAGCTGCCGTTTCATCAACAGTAATCGCCTTTTGGAAAAAACGCTCTGCACGCTCTGTATCCTCTAACACAGCTAATAAATTCCCAAAATTAATATAACCAATAGCATTATCAGGCGCTGCTTCGATTGCCTTTGTAAACAATTGGGCAGCATCCTCATAACGCTTTTCTTGAAATGCTTGAATACCTTGTTCATTATAATCCATTTATTTATTCACCTCTATGTAGCGAAAGACTGCTTTTATGCATAAAAGCAGTCTAAACGCAAACTATCCAACATATGTTAGCTTTTCGTTATGTTTAAAGACCTCATCAATTGTGCCGCCACCAAGACATTCTTCTCCATGATAGAGTACAACAGCTTGCCCTGGTGTAATCGCACGTACAGGCTCTGCAAATGTAATATGTGCACGTCCATCTGGTAAAATCTCCACTTCCACAGGTGTATCTGTTTGACGGTAGCGGAATTTTGCTGTACAAGAAAATTTCCCAGGCAATGCTTTTGTTGATGTATAGCTCATTTTAACAGCTGTTAATGAGGAAGAATATAAATACTCATTATGGAAGCCTTGTCCTACAAGAAGAACATTACGCTCTAAATCTTTTCCTAAAACAAACCATGGCTCACCATCTCCACCAATACCAAGACCATGACGTTGACCAAGTGTATAGTACATTAAGCCATCATGCTGCCCCATTACAACACCATCCATGGTTTCCATTTTACCAGGCTGTGCAGGTAAATACTGACTTAAAAATTCTTTAAAATTACGTTCACCAATAAAGCAAATACCTGTTGAATCCTTTTTCTTAGCTGTTGCAAGGCCTGCTTCTTCAGCAATTTTACGCACTTCTTTTTTCTCAATATCACCAATTGGGAACATAACATGTGCTAACTGCTCCTGTGATAGCTGATTTAAGAAATACGTTTGGTCTTTATTATCATCAACACCGCGCAACATTTTGACCTCGCCATCACTGCTACGATCAATACGTGCATAGTGACCTGTTGCTAAATAATCTGCCCCAAGGCTCATGGCATGCTCTAAAAAGGCTTTAAATTTAATCTCTTTATTGCACATCACATCAGGGTTTGGTGTACGTCCCGCCTTATATTCTTCTAAAAAATAGGAGAATACTTTATCCCAATATTGTTTTTCAAAGTTAACAGCATAATATGGAATGCCAATTTGATTACATACTTTGATCACATCATCATAATCTTCTGTTGCTGTACAAACACCATTTTCGTCTGTATCATCCCAGTTTTTCATAAAAATCCCGATTACTTCATACCCTTGTTGTTTTAAAAGATATGCAGCAACTGAGGAATCTACCCCACCCGACATGCCAACGACAACACGAATTTGTGAGGGGTCACGTGTTTCTTTCATTGTGGTCACCTTTTCTTTTATCTAATTGCTATAATACTTTATGATTATTTTTTCGCTAGTCTTTGTACGATTTTAGCCGTTTTTTCAGCTGCCTTTCGTACATCCTCCGTTGTTAAATCCTGCCCAAAGCTAAAGCGAATAGAATTGCGAAGTTCCTCCGCACCCTGACCAAACATCGCAACTAGCACATGGGATGGATCAATGGAGCCTGCTGTGCATGCTGAGCCACTGGATGCACAAATGCCAGCCATATCAAGATTCACTAAAAAGGATTCCACTTCCATGCCTTCAAAGCTAATATTTAAAATATGCGGCAGTGAAGCATCCTGATTTCCATTTATATGGAATGTTAAGTTTTCCTTTGAAAAAACATCAAGCATTATTTGCTTAAAGTGATTGTATAGTGAACGCTTTTCTTCACGCAACTTATTTGCAACTTGCATGGCTGCTGCAAAGCCAATAATAGCAGGAATATTCTCTGTCCCTGCACGGCGTTTCTTCTCTTGTGCGCCCCCTAATGCATAGCTTGCTAAAGGCGTTCCTGCTTTTTGATAAAGGAAGCCAATACCTTTAGGACCATTTATTTTATGGGCAGTCACGCTTAATAAATCTACCTGTAATGCAGCTACATCTATGACCTCTAAGCCATAAGCCTGTACCGCATCTGTATGAAATGTAGCTGTATGATCACGTAAAAGCTCGCCAATTTCCGCAATCGGCTGAATAGTGCCAACTTCATTGTTCCCATACATAATCGTCACTAAAATTGTATCTTCACGCAGCGCCTTTTGAACATCGCTGGTAGCTACACGCCCCGTTTTATCCACTGGTAAATATGTTACCTCAAAGCCATCACGTTCAAGTTTTTCACAAGTATGCAACACCGCATGATGCTCAATTTGTGTTGTAATAATATGCTTGCCTTCTTTAGCACGAGCATAGGCAGTTCCTAAAATAGCTGTATTATCAGCCTCTGTACCACCACTTGTAAAGATAATTTCTCCCGCCTTGGCACCAATGGACTGAGCGAATACCTCACGCGCATCATCTAAATATTTACGTGCCTCTCGACCAGCCCCATGAATACTTGAGGCATTGCCAAACACTTGCTGCATTGCCGTCGTCATCGCTTCAATGACTTGCTCATTCATCGGGGATGTGGCTGCATGATCGAGATAAATATATGAATTCATATTGAAAACTCCTTTGAATTAAAAAGCGCTAAAGCTCATATTGCTAAAGACAACATAGCATATTATGAGCAACGCCTTCACTTAAACATTTTAAATATAGAACATGTAGCCTTCCACTACATTTTCCTCCGTATATTGTGCTAAATCTTCAATTGTTGTTGTATCTAACACATTTTTTACAGCATCACGAATGCGTAGCCATAGCTCTCGTTGCGGTGCTTCTTCATTTTCAATACCCTCTACTGGTTGAATTGGTCCCTCTAATACACTAATGACATGTGCTGCTGAGATTTCGCTAGGTGGATTTGCTAGCATATAGCCACCATAAGCACCACGTACGCTTTTTACTAAGCCTGAATTACGAAGCGGTGATACCAATTGCTCTAAATATGCCTCAGAAAGCTCCTTTTCAGCCGCAATTTTACGCAAAGGAATAGGACCTTCCCCGTAATGTTTTGCTAATTCAATCATAATTGTTAGCCCATAACGGCCCTTTGTTGAAATTTTCATTTTATCACCCTCAATTAGTCTAGTCAAAAATACTATCAACAGTATATCATAATCTCCTCTTGAATAACTCGGAAATACACCTCGAAGGATATGATATACTAATAAATGTTGCTTCAATAGCTATATGAGCCGTACAAGAGCTGAAAGGAGAAATGATTGTGCACAATGAACCACTCGCTTTTCGCATGCGTCCCTTAACCCTTGATGAGGTTGTAGGTCATCAGGATTTCATTGGACCCAATACAGCGCTTTATAAAATGATTCATAATGGACATGTACCCTCTATGTTGCTTTATGGTGAACCAGGCATCGGTAAAACATCGATTGCTAATGCCATCGCAGGCAGCTCAAAGCTTCCCTTCTTTGCCCTTAATGCCACACGAGCTGGTAAAAAGGATGTTGAGGATATTGTACAAGAAGCTAGAATCTCAGGAAAAGTCCTGCTGTTTTTAGATGAAATTCATCGCTTCAATAAATTACAGCAAGATACATTACTGCCACATGTTGAAAATGGCTCGATTGTATTAATTGGTGCTACAACAGAAAACCCTTATCATGATGTAAATCCAGCGATTCGTTCACGCTGCGGAGAAATTTATCAGCTAAAGCGACTGACAAAGGACAATATTATTGAGCTGATTCAAAAAGCACTTGCTGATGATAGGCGTGGATTAGGGAAATATCACTTTGGCTTAACAACAGCACAAATCGAGCTAATTGCTGGAGCAGCAAACGGAGATGCACGAAAAGCATTAACATTGCTAGAGTCCATTTACTATGCAAGTGATGAAGTGGACGGTCAAACGGTTGTAGCAGATCATATTATTGAGCATCTAAGTAGCCGAATTGGTGTTTATGGCGATAAAAAGGGCTCACATTTTTATAATCTGCTCTCTGCCTTGCAAAAATCTGTACGTGGTAGTGATACAAACGCTGCCCTATATTACTTAGCACATTTATTAGAAATAGGCGATTTAGTGGCTGTTAGTAGACGCTTACTTGTCATGGCATATGAGGATATTGGGCTTGCGAATCCTACGGTTGGACCTCATGTGTTAGCTGCTGTCCAAGCAGCCGAACGCCTCGGATTACCAGAAGCACGGATACCGCTTGCTAATGCTGTGATTGAAATGTGTCTAGCCTCAAAATCGAATTCAGCCATTGCAGCAATTGATGCAGCCATTGCTGCGATTCATGAAGGCAAAACAGGTGATATTCCTCATCATTTACGTGATGCTCATTACGAAGGGTCAAAAGATTTAGGACATGTCGGCTATCAATATCCACATAATACACCCATCGGCACATTTGGAGGCTGGGTAGACCAGCAATACTTACCAGATGAACTTGAGGGCATAGAATTTTATAAACCTGTTATTGCAGGTGAAGAAAAGCGCATGGCAGGCATCTACGAAAAGCTAAAATCCTTTCATAAAAAGTAACATCGCTTGCAGGAAGTGATGTTACTTTTTATACAAAAAAACAGGATAAGCTGTTTAAGCAATTATCCTGTAAAGCTAGGGTTATTTGTTGTGTAGCGCTCTTGATAAAATCGATTTAATGTTTCTGCTATATTGCGAAGTGAGGGCAAAATTGGTTTTTCCCCACCTTCTTCATTTACTTTATTATGCAAAAATGCAATCAATTTATACGATTGATACAAAAGACTTGTAAATTCTTGTGTATGTTCCCGCACTTCAAAGCGAATAGCTTTAACCGCAACAGCCTGTGCCACTTTTTGCTCTCTTGTTTCAAAACATTGCTCTTGACGTACTTCATCATCACTCACTCGATAGAGCAACCTTAGTGTACTATAGACCTCTTGATTATCACGAAAACGCTCCTTCAGCCACTGCAACACAAATTGTAAAAGAATGACCGCATACATAAAGGAAAGGCATTCGTCACCGCGTGATTTTTTTGCTAAACGTTGGAAATACTCTGCCTGTGTCACTAATTCAAATAAAATTAAACGAACCGGATACAACATGGCATGACCGCTATTGACATATAATTTTTCTCGATCTCTGTACATTGCTAGCCAAATATCCTTTACCAATGAAATGGATTTCCTTGTAGAGAGTGCTAATTGACATTGAATAAGCTGATGCTCAATCGTTGGCTGTAGTAGTCGTTGAAATAAAAGCTCATCTTCCTCACTCACAAGTAATAGTGGTTTTTCCAAATTTGCTACATCTATTTCGATACCATTTACAAGCATTGCCTAGCCCCCTTCATTCCAAGTTTACAGACTCACACTATACAAATTACCTGTTTTTAACTATAATTCGACAAAAAATTATAAATACCTTTTCCAAAACATAGCTTTTTACTTTCTGTACAATCAATTACGCTCCAGTGTAATTGTACCTGTCACCAATGCTTTCGATACATAAAGAATTTGCTAAACCAAGATAAAAAAAGAATCTATGAAACTTCATCCATCCTATTTTTCAACAGCAAATGTTGTAGAAAAACAAAATATCATTGTAGAAGTCATATAGATTCTAAACGTATAAGCTATTTTCAAAGCAAAAGTTGGTTGTATTGTTTACGCAGATATTTCATGATCGACAAATACTTTAAGCTGAAGAAGACATTGCTTTATGTCACCTTGCTGTGCAAGAACTTCATTGCGTATCACTGCCACTTTTTCTTTATCCTCTAGAACTTCCATCATAAGGTCAAAAATAGCCGTTAGTAATTGTTCATTCTCTTCCTGTACAATATTTGGCAGCGAATAGGCAGCTACTTTTAATAAATGCTCCACCTGTTCAGGCGTTTTTTGTAGGGCATTCGATGAATAATAGGTTGCTTCTGCTAAAAAATAGCATAGCTTTGCATAGCAGTCGACGAATAAATGCCAATACGTATTCGCATTCGGTAACTCCCCTGCTCGTTTATCAATATACTCTTTATAAAAAGTTGTTGCTTGTCTATATAAAGGATTTAACTCTCTCATCGCCTTTGGGTAATTATTAGAAGTATCCAAATAATCAAATACAATATCATTCATTTTCTCTTGAAGCTTTACAATATCTAGATGGTCACGAATTACTTGAATTTCCATTTTTCTCACTCTCCCATATCATTTGTTATTTTAACGTCATGGCTATTCACTGAGTAGCTTTGAACATCCCAAACAATTGATTATCCATTGGTATTACTCAAATTATAGCAATAAACCAAATAGATAAGGGAGTACATGAAAAAAATAAGACAATTTCGTGAATTATTAGCATTTTATATACATAACGCGAACTATTTTGATAAAATTATATTTTTTGTACATAGTCGTCAAAAAGACCTAAGTCCTTTGCCTGATCAATGATTTCGAGAATGCTTCCCTGTGCATATTTTATGATGCGCTGTTTTGGACGATAAAAATAGGCTTTGTTCTGTATTAACCATTCATTAAGCGTTATATCACTAGCGGTTTGCTGATTTGTTAATATTCGTTTATGTCGAAGTATATCTGCCATTTGATAAAAACCATCTGATGGCTCATAGGCAGATACATCAAAGTTAAAAATCGGGCTAACAACCTGTCCAATATCAAAAATATGGATCGTTTGCTGCTGTTCATCTATCGCCAACTCTACTGTACTAATTTCATCGAAAAGATTTAAGCCTTTATACTCCATTTGATAAATTTTCTCCATTTACAAACGCCCCCCTTTACAGTGCCCTTATTGTAACATACAAAAAATAGCTGCCTCACAATGAGAAAGGCAACTATTTTTCAATACGATTAACCTTGTACACGTGTAATTTTTACATCTTGTAAAATAGTGTTCACAACCCAGCTTGCCGCAATTAAGCCTGCCACTGAAGGTACAAAGGCATTGGAAGAAGGCGGCATTTTTGCTTTACGAATTGCTGCATCAGGCTTTCCTACATGCTCCACAACATCTGGACGCACAACAATTGGGCTTTCATCTGAAAAGACAACTGTTACACCTTTATGAATTCCTTCTTTGCGTAGCTTTGTACGTATGATTTTAGCTAGAGGGTCTGTATGTGTTTTTGATATATCAGCAATTTGGAAGCGAGTAGGGTCCATTTTATTTGCCGCACCCATACTAGAGATAATCGGGATATTACGCTTTAGACATTCTTTCATAATATGAATTTTATACATCACTGTATCACTAGCATCAATCACATAATCAATGCCTTGTGCAAAAAATTCTTCATATGTTTCTTCTGTGTAAAACATATGCATATCAATCACTTCACATGCTGGATTAATATCGGCAATACGTTCCTTCATAATCGCTGATTTAGACTTACCGATTGTAGAAAGATACGCCACTAATTGTCTATTAACATTGGTAATATCTACATTGTCCTTATCCACTAAAATAATGCGACCGATGCCACTTCTTGCACATGCTTCAGCGGCAAATGACCCAACACCACCTACACCAAGAATGGCTACTGTTGTATTTTTTAATTTCTCAAGCCCCTCTGTTCCTATAGCGAGCTCGTTACGTGAAAATTGATGTAACATCCTGACACTCTCCATCTATGAAATTTTATTAGTAAACCTAGTTAAATGCTAAGATAAAGCAAGCCTATCTTACATTTTCTCAAGGTATTTAGCAAGTAAAAATTTAAAAGGGATAAATAGATTTCTTAGCAAATCCATTTACCCCCATAAGTTCTATTATAATAAATTAAGTAGGTCGTGCCCTCATTTGAGCGCTTGTCCGCTGTTATTGAGCGAAATCTACTCTACATTGAGCAATTTTCTCCAGCAATTAGCATTCTTCTCCGATTGCCTTCGATACGATTAGCTCTGTTACTGTTTGCAATAATTTTTCAGCATCTGGTCCATTAGCTGTAATTTCTACTACACTACCTGGTGTTACTCCTAAGGACATCACACCCATAATAGATTTTAAATTAACAGACCTGTTATTATGCTTTAATTCAACATCACTTTCAAATGGTGTTACGGCAGCTACAAGTAATGCTGCTGGTCTTGCATGAACGCCTTCTGATGTCGTAATTTTATACGTTTTTTTCATTTATAATGCCTCCATTTTCATGTAAATTTAATGCGATGTTGATATTTGGCAATCATCCGTTCATTATAAGATCCATCTGCATCAACATTATTGCTAATAAAGACAGGTAATGCTGTTGATGATTGTGCCATTTGCTCAATAACTTCACTAAACAACGCATTTAATAAAAGCGAGCCAATAACGGTTGAGGCAGGTGCATATTGCATATGATGCCAATGCAATATACCATCACCAATTGGTATATGTGTATTTAGCACAAGGTCAACAACCTCCTCTAAGCGTTGGCCGCTCTGATGGTGTGCTGACTGTTCGCTATAGGCAAGTGATTGCAGGGAGAGGACAAATACGCCTGCATCCTTTGCTAATAATGCCGCATCAATAGGAGCTGCATTTCTTCCTGAGGTTGAAATCACAATACATGTGTCGTGTTCATGAAAGTCAAATTGCTCCTTATACCGTTCAATAATCGTTGGGTCTTTTTCATTTTCAGATGAGGCTAAGGCTCCTGCCTGTAATGTTAAAGGTTCAATAAAAATTGGTCGCACAGGCACTAAACCACCAGCACGATAAAAAGCCTCCTGTGCTAAAAGGTAAGAATGACCACAGCCAAATAATTGAATAATGCCACCCTTCTGAAGGCGTTGTATTATAATTTGTGCTGCTTCCTGAATACAAGCAGCCTCCTGTTTCTTGACAATCTCGATTAACTTTTCGATTTCAGAAAAATATGCATGCATATAATCACCTTTTAATTTCACTTGTAAATTTATAGCGATCCGCTCGGTACGTACTACGCACAAGCTCAAATGGCTTACCGTCTGATAAATAACTAGTCCGTTTAATAATTAACACAGGCGCTGTTGGATGAATTTGCAATAATTTACTATCCTCTTTAGAAACGATGGCTGCCTCCATTTGTTGAATCGCATTGCCAATTTTTTGGTGAGATGCTGTTTCAATTAATGCATAAAGAGAGCCCATTAATTGTTGTTCATCTAATTTTGGATAAATTTTAACAGGAATATACGTTCTTTCAATAGCCATTGGTTGTGCATCAGCATTTCGAATTCGCACAACAAAGAAGACTTCTTCTTTAGGCGATATCATTAAATCCTTTGCAATATCCACTGGCGGCATTATTTTTTCAAAACGCAACACCTTACTGCTCGGCTCCATCCCTCTTGCACGCATATCCTCGGTAAAGCTTGTTAACCCTTGCAATGGCTGCTCTAATTTCGGATTCGCTACATATGTTCCTCTTCCTTTTTCTCGATACAACAAACCGCTATTCACAAGATTTGTAATCGCTTGACGAACAGTCATTCTACTAACATTAAACTGTAATGATAGCTCTCGCTCGGAAGGAATTGTTTCACCAATTCTATATTCCTCTAAATCAATCCGTTGCTTAATAATTTCTTCTATTTGTATATAAATAGGTATAGGAGAATTCTTCTCTACCAACGCTTGCACCATCCTTATTGCCTCATATAATGTTGGTGATAACAATAACGATAAAACGCTATTATAATGAGGGTTTAAAGCGTATTTTAATCTATTCCAATTATAGGCTACTTTCACGAAAATAAAAAGGAATCGCTTGCTATTCTCTCAATTTTTCTGCTTGCAACAATAAAAAAAGAGCTTGCACCTAGCATCGCTCTCTTTTTGCTTATGTATAGGACGAATCCCGATTGTGCCGTAATGCCAAAAAACATTCGTTTTGAACCCGCAATTCGCAGGTGGGTGCCCGCTTTATAGCTTTAAACGTCCCCTTAAATAGGGGCATGTTTGCCGCTACAAAATAAAGGCTCCCGATTCAATAATGTTCGGTCAAAACTGTGAAGTAGCGTTAGCAGTTAGACAAACACATCAGGATTCGTATTACAGATATCATACCATCCCTTTTCTGATAATTCAAACGATTTTCTCTTATAAACTTTGTTTTTTATAAAAACGCAAAAAATACCTAGAATCCCAGCAATTTTTGCTAGAAAATCCAGGTATTTTGTAATATTGATTATTTTCTAAATGCTTTAATTGCCAAGCTTAGCTCACTTAATTGGTCAGGTGATACTTCACTTGGTGCTTCTGTTAGCAAGCAGCTTGCACTTGCTGTTTTCGGAAATGCAATGGTATCACGTAAATTTGTACGACCTGCTAATAGCATCACAAAACGGTCAAGACCAAAAGCAAGGCCCGCATGTGGTGGTACACCATATTCAAACGCCTCTAATAAGAAGCCAAATTGTGCTTGTGCCTCTTCTTCTGAGAAGCCAAGTAATTCAAACATTTTTTCTTGTAGATCACGTTCGTAAATACGTAATGAGCCACCACCAAGTTCGTAGCCGTTTAAGACGATATCATATGCTTGTGCTCGTACTGCTGAAGGATCTGTATCCATTAATGGGATATCTTCATCAAATGGTCGTGTAAATGGATGATGCGCTGCATAGTAGCGTCCATCTTCCTCCGAGTATTCAAATAATGGCCAGTCAGTAATCCATAGGAAAGCAAATTGTGATTCATCGATTAAGTTTAAGTCTTGCCCTAATTTTGTACGAAGTGCTCCCAATGCAGCGGCTACAACAGATGCTTTGTCCGCTACAAATACTAAAATATCGCCAACTTCTGCTCCCATACGTTCAATTAATGCTGTTGTTAATGCTTCATCAAAGAATTTTGCAATTGGGCCATTCAAGCCTTCTTCTGTTACCTTTAACCAAGCAAGACCTTTTGCACCATAGATGCCAACGAATTTTGTTAGCTCGTCCATATCCTTACGAGAATAGTTATCCGCTGCTCCTTTAATATTAATACCTTTTACTTGTTTGCCTTGTGCTACAGTATCCGCAAACACTTTAAAGCTACAGCCATCAAAAATATCATTTAATGCCACTAACTCTAAGCCAAAGCGTACATCTGGCTTATCTGAACCATAACGATCCATCGCCTCTTGATATTTCATGCGCTGGAATGGTGCAGGAATATCAATGCCTTTTACTTCTTTCATAACCGCCTGAATTAAGCGCTCGTTCATTTCTAATACTTCTTCCTGCGTCAAGAAGCTTGTTTCAATATCAACCTGTGTAAACTCTGGCTGACGGTCAGCACGTAAGTCTTCATCACGGAAGCAGCGCGCAATTTGGAAGTATTTTTCAAAGCCAGCAACCATTAATAATTGCTTAAATAATTGAGGTGATTGTGGCAATGCATAAAATTCACCTTCATGAACACGTGATGGCACTAGATAGTCACGAGCGCCCTCTGGTGTAGATTTAGTTAAAATTGGTGTTTCTACCTCTAAAAAGCCTTCGTTTTGTAGGAAGTTACGAATTGTACGCGTAACATCTGAACGCATTTTAAATGTATCGAACATCACTGGACGACGAAGGTCAAGATAACGATATTTTAAACGTAGGTCCTCTGATACATCTGTGCGATCTTCAATTTGGAATGGTGTTGTTTTTGCTGTATTAATGACAACTAATTTTGTCGCTTCTACTTCGATTTTACCATTTGGTACATTTGGATTAATTTGATCCTCAGCGCGAAGCAGCACTGTTCCTTCTACTTCAATCACATATTCATTGCGCACTTTATCCGCTAATGCATGTGCTTCTGCAACATCAGGACTAAACACAACTTGTGTAATACCAGTACGATCACGTAAATCAATAAAAATCAACCCACCAAGGTCACGACGACGCTGCACCCATCCTTTTAATACAACTTTTTCACCCTGTAACGCTTCCGATAGTTCGTTACTAGCATGTGTTCTTGTAGCCATAGTTAATTCCTCCAAAATCTCTTCAATTCGGTTTTATGATTGTTGTAATAGGTAATTTACTAATTCTGAAAATGCAACTTTTTGTTGTTCTCCAGATTCCATCTGTTTCACTGTTGCCGCCTGCTCCTCAAGCTCTGTTTCACCAAGAACAAGCGTATATTTTGCACCTAGGCGGTCTGCAGATTTCATTTGTGCTTTCATTTTACGGTCTAAATAGTCCATTTCTGTCGCAAGACCCTTCGCACGGAATGTACTTGTTAATTCTACAGCCTTTTGTTTCGCTTCATCGCCCATTGCAATAACATAAACATCTAGCCCTGATGCTGTATCTAATTCAACACCCTCTGCTTCAAGTGCTAATAATAAGCGTTCAATACTTAAAGCAAAACCAATCCCCGGTACATCTGGACCACCAATCTCTTGGACTAAGCCATTATAGCGTCCGCCACCACAAAGCGTTGTAATCGCACCAAAGCCTGACGCTGTAGACATAATTTCAAATGTTGTATGATTGTAATAATCAAGCCCTCTTACAAGGTTTGGATCAACCTCATATGTAATGCCAAGTGTATCTAAATATGTTTTTACTTGTGCAAAATAAGCGGCTGATTCTTCAGTCAGGAAGTCTGTTAATGCTGGAGCTGTTTGCATTAATGGATGCTCACGGTCCACCTTACAATCTAAAATACGTAATGGATTTTTCTGTAAACGATTTTGACAATCTGTGCAGAACTCATGGATATGCGGCTCAAAATGTTGTAATAGAGCTGTGCGGTGTGTATCACGTGTCACTTTATCACCAAGGGAGTTAATCACTAATTTTAAATCCTTTAAGCCTACTGATTCATAAATATCCATGGCAAGAGCAATAACTTCTGCATCTATTGCAGGGTCTGCTGAACCAATGGCTTCTACACCAAATTGGACAAACTGACGATAGCGCCCAGCTTGTTGTCGTTCATAGCGGAACATTGGTCCTAAATAAGAAAGTTTTACTGGTTGATCAGGCGCACCAAACATTTTATGCTCGACATAGGCACGTACAACACCTGCTGTATTTTCTGGACGTAATGTTAATGAACGTCCCCCACGATCCTCAAATGTATACATTTCTTTTTGCACAACATCCGTTGTTTCACCAACACCACGTGCAAATAACTCCGTTTGCTCAAAAATAGGTGTACGGATTTCGTTATAACGGTACACACGGCAAATATCACGAATAATTGCTTCAACCTTTTGCCATTTTTCAGACTGCCCCGGCAAAATATCTTGTGTCCCTCGTGGCACTTTAAAACTCATGTAATTCCCTCCTGTATAGATTGCTTATGATGTAGCAGGGGACCTTGGAATTAAGTGACTCTTCACTACTTTTGAGCGAGTTTCCTTTTAAATTTGAGTGGTTCCCCACTGCTTTAGAGCAAATTCTCCCTTGCATTGAGTGGTTCTTTATCACTTTTGAGCGAATGCTCATCCAAATTGAGTGAATCAAAAAAAGCTCCCGTCACCTTGCAATTGCAAGGGACGAGAGCTGTATTAGCTTCCGCGGTTCCACCCTAGTTGACACAAATAATAGCATGTGTCCTCCTCATAATCGGATAACGGCCGATTCCGTTTTTTCCTACTAAGTCATACCTTTCAGAAAAAAGCCTCTCAAGTGTTATTCGCGCTATACGTTTTTGTAGGAAAGATTGCAGCCTAAGTCTTTCCCTCTCTTTTCCAATAGAGGTATACGCTACTTGCTTGGTCATAAGCGATTAATCATTTTTCGATTACTCTTTATGTTAGTCACTAGGTAAGCTAATGTCAACTATTTTTGTATTTTTCATAAAACAGTTACGAAAATAGCAAATTCCATTACCTTTTTACCACGAATTCTCGTATAAAAGCATGATAAAATAACACAAGGAATAGGAGGAATCTGATGAGGAAAAAAATTTTACATAGTATCATTATCTTTATACTCATGGTAACAATTACGTTTCCAAATAAGGGCTATATTCAAAACGCATTTGCTGATACTAGTGACTTGAAAGTAGCTGGGACGATTCTTCATTTACGTGAGGGACCCGGATTATCCTATCCCATTATTACGACGTTAGAAGAAGGTGACCCACTAACCTCTATTGGTCGTGAAGGTGATTGGATTCAAGTAAAAGCTGGGAGCTATGAAGGTTGGGTTGCCTCTTGGCTCACAACATCGACAAATGCTACACAAAGCATTCATAAAACTGTTATCGCACAGGTGGATCGTTTAAATATTCGAACAGAGCCAGACATTTCTTCAGCTGTTCTTGGGCAGCTTTCTACAGGAAATCAAGCAAATCTGCTAAAAGAAAATGATGGCTGGGCTAAAATTGATTGGAATGGGCTAACAGGCTGGGTTTCTAAAGATTATGTAACGATTAACGACAGCTCCCCTGAACAAGAACAAGAGCAAAAACAAGAACCTGAATCCAAAGAGGACACTGTAGAAGTATCTACACCAACTATTAATAAAGATACGACCTTTACCATTTTAGTAGACACCCTCAATGTTCGTAAAAAGCCAGACTTAAATGCTAAAAAAGTTGGCACTGTTACAAAAGGTCAGGCCTTTAAGGTGCTTGCACATGAGCATAATTGGGTACAAATTCAATATGATAAGAAAAAAACAGGATGGGTCTATAGCTTTTATGGTACATTTTCAAATCAGGTAAAAAGCACATCGAAAGCCTCCTCTTCAAAAGAAGTAGAGTCCGTTACAATTATCTACAATGGGACAAACTTGCGTACAGATGCCTCAACAGCCTCTGATGTAGTGGAGCGTGTCGATGCGGGTAAAACCTATCCAATTGTAGGCGTTAAAAATGATTTTTATGAAATACAATTGGATGACGGAACAGCCTTTGTTGCGAATTCGGTTGTCACAACAAGTGCCGATAAAACAACTGTCTCTCAAAAAGAACAGACAACGCCTCGTAAAAAAGGAACATTAAACGGACTAACGATCGTGGTGGATGCTGGTCATGGAGGAAATGACCATGGCACAACGGGTCAACGTGGTACAGAGGAAAAGGATATTACGTTAAAAACAGCCACGCTTCTTGCTTCCAAGTTGAGTGCTGCTGGTGCAAATGTGGTCATGACAAGGGAATCTGATGAATATGTAGCATTAAGAAAGCGTGTATCCATTGCCCATCAATATGAGGCAGATGCATTTATTAGCATTCATTATGATGCAACTGACGATAGCTCAATTAATGGCTTTACTTCCTACTATATGAATAGCAATCAAAAAGGGCTTGCAGAAGCGATTCATGATGGACTTGCTAGTAAGGTTGATTTAAGAGATCGTGGCACACAACAAGGCAATTTTTTAGTGCTACGAGAAAATCGCCAAAAAGCTGTTCTTGTTGAGCTAGGCTTCCTGAGTAATTCAAGTGAGGAACGAGTAATTACAACGGCTAAATTCCGTGAGCAAGCAACACTTGGTCTTTATCAAGGCATTTTAAACTATTTTAATAATGAAGAATAATCAAAAGCTTTCGCACAGATAAACATTTTTGTTGCTGTCGCTTCGCTTTCGCACAGAAAACATTTTGTTGCTGTCGCTTCGCTTTCGCACAGAAAACATTTTGTTGCTGTCGCTTCGCTTTCGCACAGAAAACATTTTGTTGCTGTCGCTTCGCTTTCGCACAGAAAAATATTTTGTTGCTGTCGCTTCGCTTTCGCACAGAAAACATTTTGTTGCTGTCGCTTCGCTTTCGCACAGAAAACATTTTGTTGCTGTCGCTTCGCTTTCGCACAGAAAACATTTTGTTGCTGTCGCTTCGCTTTCGCACAGAAAACATTTTGTTGCTGTCGCTTCGCTTTCGCACAGAAAACATTTTGTTGCTGTCGCTTCGCTTTCGCACAGAAAAATATTTTGTTGCTGTCGCTTCGCTTTCGCACAGAAAACATTTTGTTGCTGTCGCTTCGCTTTCGCACAGAAAAATATTTTGTTGCTGTCGCTTCGCTTTCGCACAGAAAAATATTTTGTTGCTGTCGCTTCGCTTTCGCACAGAAAAATATTTTGTTGCTGTCGCTTCGCTTTCGCACAGAAAAATATTTTGTTGCTGTCGCTTCGCTTTCGCACAGATAAACATTTTTGTTGCTGTCGCTTCGCTTTCGCACAGAAAACATTTTGTTGCTGTCGCTTCGCTTTCGCACAGATAAACATTTTTGTTGCTGTCGCTTCGCTTTCGCACAGAAAACATTTTGTTGCTGTCGCTTCGCTTTCGCACAGATAAACATTTTTGTTGCTGTCGCTTCGCTTTCGCACAGATAAACATTTTTGTTGCTGTCGCTTCGCTTTCGCACAGAAAAATATTTTGTTGCTGTCGCTTCGCTTTCGCACAGAAAAGGGGAGTTCAAAAATTATTTGAACTCCCCTTTTTCCTATGAAATTCCTAATGCTACTGCAACAACTAACGCAATACATGCGATAATAGCCCAGCCAAGAATCATTTTCCAAATAAATTTGATCCACTTTTCATAAGGGATACCTGCAACAGCTAAATAAGCCATTAATGCAGATGAGGTAGGAATAATAGAGTTTGTTAATGAATCTCCATATTGGAAGGCTAAGACAGCTACTTGTCGCTCTAATCCTAATAAATCTGTAATCGGAATCATAATAGGCATTGTTGCAGCTGCCTGTCCACTGCCTGATGAAATAAATAGGTTTAAGATTGCTTGAATAAATAACATACCAATTGCACTGATCGCATGTGGCAAATGACCGATTGTTTCTGATGCCGCATAGACGATTGTATCAATAATTTTCCCTTGCTCTAATACGACAGTAATAGCACGAGCAAACCCAACAATTAACGCACCAAATGTAACAGCCTTTGCGCCCTCAATAAAGGAATCAAAAATAGTGGCAGGCTTTAACCCACCAATAAGCCCTGCAATAAGACCCATAATTAAAAATGATGCGGTTAACTGCGTTAAAAACCAGCCCCAATTAAAGACTCCGTAAATATTAAAACCAATCCCACAAGCCATTACAAGAAATACTAGTTTATGTTTTCCTGTTAATGAAGGAATATCAAGCGTAGCCACAGTCGATTTAGCCTTTTGCTCAATATCATAAATAACACTAGCCTGTGGATTCTTTTTCACCTTAAAGGCATAACGAGATACATAAAAAATAGCAAAGGCTAGCACAAACACATAGACAACAGCACGGAAGCCAATTCCTGAGAACAGCGGTACATCTGCTAATGATTGCGCCACACCTACTGTAAAGGGATTAAGCATTCCTCCAAAAAATCCACTAGCCGCACCAAGTGTGATCATCGCTGTTCCTGTTACAGCATCAAAGCCCATTGCACGGGCGATTGCGACACCAATCGGAACAAAAATAATTGTTTCCTCAGCCATTCCCATTGTAAAGCCACCAACAGAGAATAAAATCATTGATAACGGTATTAGTAGCTTTTCTCTGCCCTCTAAAGCTTTTACACCTTTATAGACACCTGCTTCAATAGCTCCTGTGGAACGAATAATCCCAAATACACCACTTACCAAGAAAATATAGAAGATAATTTGAGCCCCTTTTTCCAACCCCATCGGAACCGCTGTAAACACTTCGAAAAATGATACAGGATCACTTTCAATCTGATGGTAACTACCATCGACAACGAGCATTCGCCCTTCTTCATCCTCTACACGCTCAAACTCACCTGCTGGAATAATATAGCTCGCAATACCTGCTAGAAAAATAATAGCAAAAATAATGGTATATGTATGAGGTACTTTCAACCAACTTTTCTTTTTTACTACTTGCTCTTCTTCCATTTAAACACCAACTTTACTTAAGTTAGACATTAGCACCTATCAATCCCTTTTGTCGCTATATGTCGTTAATTGAAAATAAATATACATTAGTTTAAATTTATTGTAAAGTATTAATTTTCTATTATTTTAAAAGCATCATTACGAGCCATAAAAAAGAACCTTCCATCATCCATGATTGAAAGGTTCCTATACATTTATTTTTTACTTGTATCCAATGTTACCCATACAATTTCCTCCATCGCAATAAAGAAAGCTGTACGACTTATTTCTAACACAATATGGTCAGGTAGTATCGACATTAGAATACCTTGCTGAATACTTTTTTCTGTTTGCACAACAATTGCCTGACCAACCATCATTTTAAGCGTTTCGTATAAATATGGATTTGATATACTTTCCATCTGCGTCATATTTAAGACACTCCTTCCTACAAAACTAACCATACTCTTTAGTATATGAAGGAATGATAGGAAATGTACCATTATTTTGATTCTAGAAGTATTGTTACTGGACCATCATTAATGAGTGCCACATCCATCATTGCACCAAAAATACCTGTTTCCACCTGTAAGCCATGCTCACGTAATGCTTGATTAAAAGCTTCCCATAGTGGTTCTGCTACTTCTGGTCTTGCTGCACCTGTAAAGCTTGGTCGATTCCCCTTTTTGACATCCCCATATAACGTAAATTGTGAAACAGATAAAATAGCGCCTCCATGCTCTAAAATGGAATGATTCATTTTCCCCTCAGCATCTTCCCAAAGGCGTAAATTCGCTATTTTTTTAGCTAAATAGGCGATGTCCTCCTGTGTATCTCCCTGTGTAATCCCCACTAAAAGTACATAGCCTTGATCAATCGCTCCCGTCACAGTTCCATCCACTGTAACAGAGGCAGCCTTACTGCGCTGTAATACTACTTTCATGCGTTCAAACTCCAATCCTATCTATGTTGCTTACGATTAATTGATCACACGCTGTACCGAATAAATATCAGGTGTTTGTTTAATTCGTTCAACAACTTTATGCAAATGCGAAATATCTGAAATGGCAATCGTTAAATGAATGGTTGCGATTTTATCGTGATCAGCACGTCCACTGACCGCTAAAATATTTGTTTTTGCTTCACTAACAATTTGCATCACTTCGTTTAAAATTCCCGGTCGATCAAACGCTGACACTTCAATATCAACAGGGTATTCTTTTTTCACAGGTGTTATACCATGCTCCCATTCAACCTCTATTAAACGCTCCTGCTCATCTTCCACTTGAATATTTGGACAGTCAGCACGGTGCACAGATACACCTCTACCCTTTGTAATAAAGCCTACAATATCATCGCCAGGCACAGGCGTACAGCAGCGTGACAGGCGAATCAGCATGTTATCAATCCCCTTGACAATGACACCTGATTCTGTGCGTTTTTGGGGAACCGGATTTTTCATTTTTTGTTCGATTTTCTCTAAGGCTTCTTCCTGCTCACGCTCTTTGCGACGTTTTTCGGCTAAACGATTCACAACTTGCTGTGCAGTAATACCATTCATGCCAACTGCCGCATATAAGTCATCTTCGTTTGTATAATTAAACTTATCACAAACACGTTTTAAGTTTTCTGCTGACATCGTTTCCTTTAAATCGAAATCTTGTGCACGAATTTCTTTTTCAATCATATCTTTTCCTTTGACAATATTTTCTTCGCGCAAATGACGTTTAAAGAATTGTTTAATTTTATTTTTTGCCTGTGAGGATTGAGCTATCTTTAGCCAATCACGGCTTGGTCCAAAGGATTGCTTAGATGTTAAAATTTCAATAATATCGCCTGTTTTTAATGGTGTATCAAGCGGCACCATTTTACCGTTAACCTTTGCACCAATTGTACGATTTCCAACCTCTGAATGGACACGATAGGCAAAATCAATCGGAACAGAGCCTGCTGGCAACTCAATAACATCGCCCTCAGGTGTAAAGACGTAAACCATATCAGAAAATAAATCAAATTTTAAGGATTCCATAAATTCCTCAGCATTGGATGATTCATTTTGGAATTCTAAAATTTCACGGAACCATGTTAGTTTTTGATCGACATTTTGCTTTTGTTGATCGACCTTTCTACCCTCTTTATATGCCCAGTGTGCTGCAATCCCGTACTCAGCAATTTGATGCATTTCCTTTGTGCGAATCTGTACCTCTAATGGGTCGCCATAAGGTCCTATGACTGTTGTATGCAAGGATTGATACAAGTTTTGCTTTGGCATCGCTATATAGTCTTTAAAGCGACCTGGCATTGGCTTCCACAATGTATGAACAATTCCTAACACGGCATAGCAATCTTTAATGCTATCGACAAGTACACGAATGGCTAATAAATCATAAATCTCATTAAACTGCTTTTTTTGCAGTACCATTTTGCGATAAATACTATAAATATGTTTTGGTCGACCATATATATCTGCCTCAATTTCGACCTCTGCTAGCTGTGACTTCATTTCAGCCATTACATTCTCTAGATAAGCTTCACGTTCTTCTCGCTTTTTCTTCATCAAACTAACAATACGGTAATATTGCTGTGGATTTAAATAGCGAAGTGCTGTATCTTCAAGCTCCCATTTAACAGCCGAAATTCCAAGACGATGTGCAAGTGGTGCAAAAATTTCTAATGTTTCTTTTGAAATGCGTCGTTGTTTTTCAGCAGGTAAGTGCTTTAATGTACGCATATTATGAAGACGGTCTGCTAGCTTAATTAAAATCACACGAATATCCTGTGCCATTGCTACAAACATTTTTCGATGATTTTCTGCTTGCTGTGCTTCTTTTGATAAATATTTAATTTTCCCTAACTTTGTTACACCGTCAACAAGCACGGCTACCTCTTCACCAAATTCCCGTACCAAATCATCCCGTGTAACATCCGTATCTTCGACAACATCATGTAAAAAACCTGCCGCTACAGTTGCTGGGTCCATTTGTAATTCAGCGAGAATACCTGCTACTTGTACTGGGTGAATAATATACGGTTCACCAGAGCTACGGAATTGCTCAATATGAGCATCCCTTGCTACTTCATATGCTTTTTTCACGAATGCGACATTTTCAGCATTCATGTAGGATTTGACCAACTCAAAAACGTCCTCAGGAGTCAAAATTTGCTCTTTCGCCATAACATGTCCACCTTGCTCGTCAAATTTTTCAGATTAGATATAAGCTTAATTGTATAAAACATTGGTGTCGCTTGTAAAGGGAGTGTATCATTTAGTTGCGTTAATCTCGTGAACAGTTTGAAAAATAGCAAAAAATAATGTAAATGCTACTGAAAAAGGCCCTTTGCGATTCAACCGCAAAGAGCCTTTTATTTTGCTAATATTCTATGAAAAAGCGTACATAAATAAATTAATGTAGTTGATTATAGGCTACAGCAATTTTTGCACCTACTACTGCATTATTTTTCACCAATGCAATATTTGCATCAAGGCTTTTGCCTTCTGTTAGCTCCTTTACTTTTCCAAGTAAGAATGGTGTAACATTTTTACCTTGAATACCATTCTCTTCAGCTTCTACTAAAGCTTTTTCAATAATAGCTGTAATAAATGCATGCTCTAATGCATCCGCTTCTGGAATTGGATTTGCGATCACAGCGCCACCTTTTAAGCCTAATTGCCATTTCGCACGTAGCATTTCAGCAACTTCCTCTGGTGTATCAAGCTGGAAGTTTACATCAAAGCCACTTTGACGTGTATAGAATGCTGGTAATTCAGCCGTACCATAGCCAGCAACTGGTACGCCTTTCGTTTCAAGATACTCTAATGTTAAACCAATATCTAAAATAGATTTTGCTCCTGCACAAATAACGGCTACATTTGTTTGTGCTAATTCTTCTAAGTCAGCCGAAATATCCATTGTTGTTTCCGCACCGCGGTGTACGCCACCAATACCACCTGTTACAAAAATTTCGATACCTGCAAGCTCTGCACAAATCATTGTCGCTGCAACTGTTGTAGCACCTAATTTTTTCGTTGCAAGTAAATAGCCTAAGTCACGACGAGAAGCTTTTGCTACATCTTGCGCATTGCCAAACATTTCAAGCTCTTCATCCGATAAACCAATTTTTATTTTGCCATCAATTAAGGCAATTGTCGCTGGCACTGCACCATTATCACGAATAATTTGCTCGACTTCTCGTGCAGTTTGTACGTTTTGCGGGTATGGCATACCATGTGAAATAATTGTTGATTCTAATGCAACGATTGGTAAGCCCTTTGCTTGTCCTGCTTTTACTTCCTCTGATAATACGATAAATTCTTTCATGTTGTTATTCCTCCATTTCACTTTTTAACACATCAACTGATAATTCTGGTCTTACAGTATAAGGAGATGCCAGCGTATTTTTAGCATTTGTTAGCCCAGCATCAATACATGTTGTAAAAGCTTGCCCTGTCAGCCAGCTATGGATAACCGCACTGACAAAGGCATCTCCTGCGCCTGTGACATCCTCAATTTTGTCTATTGCCTTCGCAGCAAAATGACTTGGTGCAATTGTGGCAGATGCTGCATAGACACCCCTGCTGCCCGCTGTGATAACAGCATGCTCAGCTCCTAGCTGCAGAAGCTTGTGTAATGCCTTTTCATAATGGGTAGCGTTGTCAATTGGATGTCCAACAATTGTTTCTGCCTCATCTGTGTTGCAAATAAACCATGTGACACCCTGCAATGTTTCAGGTAAGCGATTCATTTTAGGTGAGGATACAGGCACAATAACAAGTGGGATAGCACGCGCAATCGCTACTTGCTGCATATAAGCCACTGTTTCTTTTGGACAATTTAAATCCAAAATAAAGCAGCCAGCATTGACAAGCATTGTTTCATATTTCTGTAACAAACTCGGTAGCAGAAGGTCATAAACCTCCATATTCGCGACAGCTAACGCTAGCTCTCCCTGCTCATCCATAATGGCTGTATAGGAACCAGTAGAAGCCTCTGGTAGCTGCTCCACATAACGTAAATTCATAAAGGGCTCAGAAGCCTCTTGAATAACTTGCCAATCGGCATCCTTACCAGCCGTTGTCAATAACGTTACTTGATGGTTTAATCTGCCTAAGTTTTCAGCAATATTGCGACCAACGCCTCCTACACTAAAGGAAGAGCTCGCAGGATTGGATGTCCCAAATTGAACATTGCCCTTCACATGAAATTTACGGTCTAAATTAGCTCCCCCGATACAAATAATTTCATTTTCTTCAGGTAAAATATATGCACGACCTACAATTTTTCCTTGCTTCATTAAATTCGACACTAAATTCGCAAGCACAGGACGCGACAGATTCATAGCATCTGCCATCTCCTGCTGAGACATAAACGGATTTTGGCGAATTAAAGCAAGCACCGCCTGTTCTCTTTCATTCATAGCATCACCTTTTATTATATTTGTTTGTATTATAAACTTTTGTTTGAAATAAGTCAAAAAAAGTTGAACCCTTTTATCGGTGTTCAACTTTTTCATTATAAATGCGCTTTAGGTTGCTTTTTAATAATAATCACACATAAACTCGCCATGGCACAAAATAGACCTGCAAGGAAAAATGCCCATGTATAAGCATTGAAAAACTTATAAATAAGTCCCCCTCCATATGCAGCAACGGCGGCCCCTACTTGGTGTGCTGCAAATATCCAGCCATAGATGACACTACTTTGCTGCATACCAAATGTTTGGCGTGTAATGCTAATGGTTGGCGGCACTGTAGCAATCCAATCAAGTCCATAAAATATTGCAAAAATTGTTAATAAAATAAGTGACCCTTGTGCAAGTGCATACGGCAGTAATAATAAAGAAGTCCCTCTTAATAAATAATACCAAAACAATAGCCAACGATTGTCAAAACGATCAGATAGCCAGCCTGAGATTGTTGTCCCAAGTAAATTAAAGACACCCATAAATGATAGCAATGATGCAGCGGTCACTAAAGGGATGCCAAAGCTAATACAATA